>CABZEU010000035.1 GCA_902524795.1 uncultured Pelagibacteraceae bacterium | reverse complement strand
TAATTGTATCAGCGGGAATTATTGATCAAGTTTCATTTATAGGCATGGGCGAAACATTTCAAATGTGGAACCCGACTACGTATGAAGACTATAAAAAAGATAAATCAAATAGTGCGAAGAATAATTTAGCAAATCTCAAATGGAGTAATCAATAACTAATGAAAACAGGAGGATAATTTCATGGTTTTAAATTTAAGCGTTCCAGAACTAAAAGAACTTAAGCCTAAGATAACTGTATTTGGAGTCGGAGGCGCAGGTGGCAATGCAATCAACAACATGATTGAAGCAGGTTTATCAGGTGTTGAGTTTGTGGCAGCCAATACAGATGCACAGGCCCTTTCTAAATCATTGAGTGACTCTAAGATGCAATTAGGAGTTCAAGTAACAAAAGGTCTAGGCGCAGGATCTCACCCTGATATTGGAAAGTCTTCAGCTGATGAAACTAAGCATGAAATCATGGAACGTTTGGAGGGAACTAACATGCTTTTCATTACGGCTGGTATGGGTGGAGGCACTGGTACAGGTGCTGCACCAGTAATTGCAAGAGTAGCGAAAGAATTGGGTATCCTCACTGTTGCAGTTGTTACAAAACCATTTCAATTTGAAGGAGCCGGTAGAATGCGTATTGCTGAGCAAGGCCTCAAAGAGTTAGAGCATCTTGTTGACACAACAATTGTTATACCTAACCAAAACTTATTCAAAGTTGCTGATGAAAAGACTACTTTTGCAGATGCTTTTTCAATGGCGGATGATGTATTGCATGCAGGGGTTAGAAGTATTACTGATTTAATGGTAGTACCTGGTCTAATAAATTTAGATTTTGCAGATGTAAAAACAATCATGAACAACATGGGTCGCGCCATGATGGGAACAGGTGAAGCTTCTGGTGAAAATAGAGCTATTGAATGTGCCCATAATGCCGTAACGAACCCATTACTTGATGACTATTCACTTGATGGAGCTAAAGGACTTCTCATCAATATAACTGGTGGGACTGACCTCACTCTTCACGAAGTCGATAAAATTACAAACGAGATAAGAGAACAGGTTCATCCTGATGCAGATGTAATTGTGGGATCAATTTTTGACGACAAACTTGAAGGTAAGGCAAGAGTTTCTGTTGTGGCCACAGGATTAGACTCACATCCAAAGCCAACTAAATCAATTGTAGATTTACAAATTACGAGAAATTCTGCAGTACCATCAATGGCGGCTACACCAGCAGCAAATTCAAACTCAGTACAAGCTTCGTTCAGTAATGAAGAGATTAATGAAGCAGTAAATGAAAATTCTGATCCATATATGTTCATGGATGGGGAGGATTCAGATATTTACTCTGAAACTGATATTGAAGATACGCAAGTTATGATAGAGCCAGAAATGGCAGCTGAAGAAGAAGTTGAGCCAGAGCCAATCACTGAACCTGAGATGGTCACAGAGGAAGGAGCTCCTAATAGCATTATGGATTTGATAAATGCTAATAGGGAAAATAATGAGTTAGTAGATGCACCTGATCTATTTAGCGGTCCAAATATTCATCAATTAGACGATATGAACGATCCTAAAGATGAAGAAATGACTGAAGAAAATGAAACTGATCAGGATCTGTTAGAAATTCCTTCGTTCCTTAGAAGACAGAGTAAATGACGAAAAAAGAATTGGCTCATAAGCCAGTTCTTATAAAGGAGATAATAAAATTAACTGGGCCTAAAGATAATGAGACGTACTTCGATGCAACATTTGGAAATGGAGGGTACTCCAAAGAATTTCTTGAGGTCAGCAACTGCAATATTATTGCAATTGACAGGGACCCATATGCTGAACAGATTGCTCGAATTTTTAAAAAAAAATATGGTAAAAGGTTCAATTTTTTCCATTCTAAATTTAGTAAAATTAACGAAGTTATGGAAAAAACCGAGGAAAAAGAAATTGACGGTTTCGTATTTGATATAGGAGTTTCATCAATGCAATTAGATTTTCCAGAAAGAGGTTTTTCTTTTATGAAAGAAGGTCCTTTAGACATGCGAATGG
>CABZEU010000034.1 GCA_902524795.1 uncultured Pelagibacteraceae bacterium | reverse complement strand
AACTGAAAATTCTACTTTATCATTTGTTAGAGCAACTATTGATGCATTCATGCGTTTTATGTAACCACCGTGGTCAGCGCCCCAAATATCTATTAATTTCTGAGATCCTCTTTGGTATTTATCAAAATGGTAAGCGATATCGTTTGCGAAATATGTCCACTCCCCATTTGACTTCTGTAACGGTCTATCGGTCTCATCGCCGTAATTTGAAGATTTAAAAAGCATCTGTTCTCTTGGCTCCCAATCTTCAATTTGTTTTCCTTTTGGCTTATTTAAAATACCTTCGTAAATAAGATCTAAATCTTTCAGTTTTTTAATAGCCTCATCAATCTTTCCCTCAGCAATTAGTTTTTTTTCAGATATGAAATGGTTTTGCTCGATAGATAAAAGTTTTAAATCTTCTTTTATCAAATCCAATAATAAAGCTACACTTTCATCTTTGATTAATTCAAATAAATTATCTTGCTCTAAAATTTTATCACCATTTTTATCAATTATTTTTTTTGCAATATCGATAAGATATTCACCAGGATAAAAATTATCCGGATAATTATTACCGTTTTGCTGATTTAGTATTTCTTTGATTCTTATGATAACTGAGTCAGCTAAATAATTAATTTGGACTCCCGCATCATTTACGTAATATTCTTTTGTTACATCGTAACCTGTAGATGTAAGTAAATTTGATAATACATCCCCAAATACAGCGCCTCTACAATGGCCTATGTGCAGTGGTCCAGTTGGATTAGCCGAAACATATTCCACATTAATTGTTTGGCCATTACCTAAATTTTTATCATACAGTTCGCTGCTATTTAATTTCTCACTTAGAAATTTATACCAAACAGACTTATTGACGCGAAAATTAAGGAAACCAGGTTTTGCAATCTCTAGTTGTTCAAATTCAGAGTATTTTTCTAGGGAGGTTTTAAGAATTTCGGCAATTTTTATCGGTGGTTCGGAGAGCTCTTTGCTTAAAACCATGCAAATATTAGTGCTTAAGTCTCCATTGTCTTCGTTCTTTGGACTTTCAACAACAAAACGGCTTTCATTTACTACTTGCTCTGACAATTTAAAATTTGATACAAATTCCTTTGAGATAATAGACTTATAAAAATGAAATATATCTGACATCAATTAATGTACTTATTATATATTGTTTGTGCAAAATTATCGGTCATACCTGCTACAAAATCACAAATCATTCTTGATTTATGATTTTCATTTTCATAATTTGGCAGATATTTGCTGTATATCATGTCGTCAGTGTTCATGAATAATTCAAATAATGATGTAATTATTTTATGAGCGTTTTGGGTCATACTCTTTACTTTATCATGGTTATACATTTTAGATGAAAGGAAAGATTTTATGGAACTAACTTTTTCCTTCATATTTGGTGAGAAGTCAGCAACTAATTGATTTTGTAACCTAACATCATTGGCAGTTTTTATAGATAACTTGATCACGTGCTCATCAATAGTATTCATTACATCTTTGATCATAATTGCTGTTGATTTTCGCGTTATCTCGTTATTTATCCTTTGCATCTCAAATGATTCAAATTCCTGTGGAAAGCTTTTTATTATATCACCGATCAGTGGAAGATTGGCCAACTCATCGTAAGTGAAAAAACCAGCTCTGAGGCCATCATCTAAATCGTGATTATTATAAGCAATATCATCCGCTATTGATGATATTTGCGCCTCTAAGGATGGAAACTCATTTAATTGTAAATTAAACTTATTATTTAATTCATTTATCGTCATAGGAATATTTTCTTTTATTGGACCATTATGTTTTACCAGGCCTTCTAACGTCTCCCATGTAAGATTTAGACCATCAAAATTAAAATATTTTTTTTCAAGTAGGTGCACTATCCTTATTGCCTGATCATTATGATCAAACCCTCCGTAATTTTTCATTGACGAAGAAAGAGCATCTTCTCCTGCGTGTCCGAATGGTGGGTGTCCTATATCGTGACTAATGGACAATGTATCAGCTAAATCTTCATTAAGATTAAAAACCCTGCATATTGATCGTGCAATTTGAGATACTTCAAGAGAATGGGTAAGTCTTGTTCTATAGTGATCGCCTTCATGAGAAACAAAGACCTGAGTTTTATGTTTAAGTCTTCTAAACGCAGCTGAGTGCAATATTCTATCTCTATCTCTTTGAAATTCAGAC
>CABZEU010000033.1 GCA_902524795.1 uncultured Pelagibacteraceae bacterium | reverse complement strand
ATCAATAATTTTTATTGGCGGTATATTTTTTGTTTTTATTTATTTATTCAATTTAAATGTACAAAATCGAATTAATTCATTTCTGGCGCCTAATGATTATGATGTAACACAGTCTGAATTATCACTTCAGGCAATCAAACAAGGTGGTCTCATAGGTGTAGGCCCAGGAAATGGTGTATTAAAAAATAAAATTCCTGAATCGAATTCAGATTATATATTTTCTGTTATTGCGGAGGAGTATGGTTTATTAGGATGCCTAATAATTTTAACAATATTCTTTATAATTTCTTATCAAGGTTTCAGAAAAATATACAATAGCAATAACCACTTTATACAAATAAGTTTATTTACCTTAATACTGTATTTTTGCCTTCAAGCTATTATTCATATTGGAGTAAATATTAGACTGCTTCCAACAACTGGTATAACACTTCCTTTTATTAGTTATGGGGGCTCATCTGTAATAGGCATGTCAATTACATGTGGTTTAATATTATTATTATCTAAAAATAGACATAGTTAATGAGTAAGAAATAGCATGAAAAAATTCTTTCTTGTTGGTGGTGGAACGGGTGGTCATTGTATACCCATGAGTGTATTATATTCTGAGATAATAAAAAAAAATGACTGCTATATTTTAACTGATGAAAGAGGGCAAAAATACTTTAAAGATATTTCAGTTAAGAAAAAAATATTAATAAAGAATTTAATTAATAAGCAAGGCAAAATTTTTAATTTGATTAATCTTCCATATATTTTTATCCAGTCATTTCCTTATTACTTAAAGTTAAAACCTGATTTTGTTTTAGGCTTTGGTGGCTTTTTTACTGTACCTATTATAATTGCAGGATGGTTAATGCGGTTAAAAATTTTTTTACATGAAGGCAATGCGATTATCGGTAAGGCTAATAGATTTTTATTAAACTTTACAAAGGAACTACTAACAAGTTTCGAAAACACTTTAATCCCTGACAAAAATATAGATATTAATAATAAAATTGTTGGTCTGCCCATAAGAATAAATAAAGAGGATAAAGTTTTAAATAATGAGTCGAGTAGTGAATTTGTGATATGCATAATAGGCGGCAGCCAAGGAGCACAAAGCTTATCTATTAATATTGCTGAATCCATTAAGAGTGTTCAGGATTACAGCGGAAAGAGGATTATAGTTTTTCACCAGTGTAGATCAGAGGATTTAGAGAGTTTACAGGCATATTATAAGACTCATAATATCAATAATGATGTAAGAGTATTTTTTGATGAAATGACACAAGTACTTTCAAAATCTAATTTAGTAATTTCAAGGGCAGGTTCATCAACAGTTAATGAAATCATATATTATTGTATTCCTTCAATACTAATACCTTATCCATATGCCTCAGATAATCATCAATATTACAATGCAGAAAACTTGAATACATCAGAATGCACAAAAATTATTTCTAATGATTCTGTAAATATAGAAAATATTTTTAATTATATTAATGAAATAATTAATGATGATGAAAAAGTAAATTTAATCAAAAACCGCTTGAAAGCCAGACGAATAAGAAATCCATCTAAAAATATAATAGATTATTTAGAAAGCCATTCGTGAAAATTAATAAAGATATATTGATTCATATAATTGGAATTGGTGGAATTGGTATGAGTGGTATTGCGGAAATTTTATCAGATATGCGATATCATGTTCAGGGCAGTGATATAAATATTAATTCAAACATACTTCGCTTAAACAAAAAAAATATTAAGACATTCAAAGGACATAAGCTAGAAAACTTAAAAAACGTTAACTTAATTGTATATTCGACAGCTGTAAAAAAAAGCAATGTTGAATTAAAATTTGCAAAAAAAAATAAAATTCCATCAATAACAAGAGCAGAAATACTATCTCAAATAGTAAAACTAAAAAATTCAATTACGGTTTCAGGATCTCATGGAAAAACAACAACTACATCTCTTATTTCTTCAATTTTGAATGCTGCAAAAATGAATCCGACGGTTATCAATGGAGGTATTATTAATCAGTTCGGCACAAATACAAGGTTAGGCTCCGGAAAATGGATGGTTGTTGAAGCAGATGAATCGGATGGTACTTTCGTAAAACTACCTTCTACTATTGCTGTAGTAACTAATATTGATAAAGAACATCTAGATTTCTATAAAAGCTATAATAATTTATTAGTTCAATTTAAAAAATTTATCACGCAAGTTCCATTTTATGGATTTG
>CABZEU010000032.1 GCA_902524795.1 uncultured Pelagibacteraceae bacterium | reverse complement strand
GGAATAGGCATAGAAGATGTACTCGAAACTATTGTAAATGATCTCCCAGCTCCTGTTGGGAGTACAACGGAACCTTTAAAAGCATTACTCGTTGATAGTTGGTACGACGCTTACTTAGGTGTTGTAGTTTTGGTAAGAGTTATTAATGGGACATTGAAAAAGGGCATGGAAGTCAGGTTCCATCAAACTGACACCAAGCATTTAATTGAAAGAATTGGATGCTTTACCCCAAAAATGATTGTCAATGAAGAGATCAAGACAGGTGAACTCGGATTTATTACTGCTGCAATTAAAGAGGTTTCTCAAACCAAAGTCGGAGATACAATTATTTTATCAAATGATAAGAAAACTCAACCATTGCCGGGCTTCAAACCCAGTCAACCAGTAGTATTTTGTGGTCTTTTTCCAACCAATGCAGCAGACTTTAAATTCCTAAAAGATGCTCTTGCAAAATTAAAGCTAAATGACTCAAGTTTTCATTATGAGCAAGAAACCTCAGCTGCATTAGGTATGGGCTTTAGGTGTGGTTTTTTAGGGTTACTTCACCTTGAGATTACTGTTGAACGATTGGATAGAGAATTTGATTTAGATTTAATCACAACAGCTCCGAGTGTGATATATGACATAGTACTTACTGATGAGAGTAAGATAGAGCTTCATAATCCAGCGGACATGCCTGAGATAATGAAAATCAAAACAATTTCTGAGCCTTGGATTAAAGCAACGATAATATGTCCAGATGAATATTTAGGTAGTATCATTTCACTTTGTGAGGACAAAAGAGGTATTCAAAACGAACTGATGTATTCAGGATCAAGAGTAATACTTACTTATAAACTGCCACTTAATGAAATTGTTTTTGATTTTTATGACAAACTAAAATCAATATCAAGTGGATATGCAAGTTTCGATTATGAAATTGATCAGTATATGGAAAGTGATCTTGTTCGTTTAAGTATTCTAGTTAATGATGAACCTGTTGATGCCTTATCAATTATTGTTCACAGAAACTTTTCTGAAAAAAAAGGTAGAGCTGTATGTGAAAAACTTAAAGAACTGATTCCAAGACATCAGTTTCATATACCTATTCAAGCAGCAATAGGAGGAAAAATAATTGCTCGAGAAACAGTACGTGGATACAGAAAAAATGTGATTGACAGAATTCATGGCGGTGGAGCTACGGATAGAAAAAGAAAACTATTAGATAAGCAAAAAAAGGGTAAGCAGAGACTTAGAACTTACGGAAAAGTTGATATTCCTCAAGAAGCATTTATTGCTGCTTTGAAGGTAGAATAAGGAAAGGTGGCCGAGTGGTTGAAGGCGCACGCTTGGAAAGCGTGTATGCGGGTGACCGTATCGTGGGTTCGAATCCCATCCTTTCCGCCATTTTTTGAAGTCTATTTGTCTAGTTTATTTTCAATGTAATCGAGCTTTATGCTCAATTCTTCAACCTTGGATTTAATTCCTAAGACATTTAGAAAGGTTAAATAAATAATCAATATTAATAAAAATATAAGTGAAATTATAAACACATTCATCATTCAATGAATCTATTTTTAAATATAAAAATAAAAACTACTTATTATTGATAATATTTTTATAAACCGCCTGTTATTAGTCCTACCATCCCAAGGATTAGCCATAAAACAAGCATTGCTTTTTCATCAAACTTTTTTGTACTTTCTATACCTTTAATCTGCTTTCTAGCAAATAAGGTTAGAAGTAATACGAGGACAATCAGATATACAATAGTAAATGCCATAAGTGATTAGTGTAGCAAGTAAGAAATAATTGTATATAAAATATATATAATGAAATTTTTTAGACATTCTTCCTCCCTGTTAGTGATAGTGGGTGGATGCGTGCTTTTATTAGTATCATTTGGAATAAGACACTCATCTGGATTATATTTAATTCCTATTTCAGACCATATACAAACTGGAAGAGAAGTGTTTGGTTTCGCCATTGCGATTCAATTCCTTATGATTGGGATTGGTTCACCAATCTTTGGAGCAATTGCTGATAAGTACGATTCATCAATTGCTGGTCTATACGGAGCAATCTTTTTCTTAATTGGTCTTTATATGATGTCTCTTGTTGAGGGATCAGGTCTACTGATAGTTTCACAAGTAATTTTTGGTTTTGGTTGTGCTGGATGTGGAACGGCAGTAATTCTTGGAGCTGTAGGAAAAGCGGTTACAGGAAAATATCAAACGTTGTCATTGGGCATTGTGATGGCTGCAGGTTCTTT
>CABZEU010000031.1 GCA_902524795.1 uncultured Pelagibacteraceae bacterium | reverse complement strand
AATCTTGTTATGGGTAAGCATTCTGGAAGACATGCATTCAAACAAAAGATTATTGAGCTAGGTTACAGTGTTAATGACAATGTGATTGAAGAAGCTTTTGAAAATTTCAAAAGCTTGGCTGATAAAAAAAAGAACATATACGATGAAGATATTGTAGCGATCATCGATGACCAGGTAATTAGAATTAATGACTCAATAATCTTAAAAGACTTGCAAGTGATTGCGGGAACGAAAGGACCTCAACAAGCTGAAATAAATTTGATGATAGAAGATAAATTAAATAATATAACCTCTACAGGTGATGGCCCAGTTGATGCAATATTTAATGGATTAAGTAAATTAGTGCCACACAATGCTAAATTACTTTTGTATCAGGTACATGCTGTTACTGAGGGAACAGACGCACAAGCAGAGGTTTCTGTTAGACTTTCAGAGGATGGCAAAACCGTTGTTGGTTTAGGATCAGATACGGATACATTAGTAGCTTCAGCAAAAGCTTATATTAATGCATTAAACAAGTTAGTTGTTAAAAGAGAAAAATCTGCACCAGCTAAAATGTCAGGTGTTTAATTAGGGAGAATAGAAGAATGTTTAATAATTTAATTGGTTTGTGGTCTTCTGATATGGCAATAGATCTTGGCACTGCCAATACCTTAGTCTACGTCAAAAATAGAGGAGTCGTTTTAAACGAACCTTCAGTTGTTGCAGTGCTCAATCAAGGTGGAAAAAGTAAAGTTATAGCAGTAGGTGAAGAAGCAAAAAGTATGCTTGGCAAGACGCCAGGGCATATCCAAGCAATAAGACCAATGAAAGATGGGGTTATTGCTGATTTTGTAGTAACAGAAGAAATGATTAAACATTTTATTCGCAAAGTTCATAACCGAAAAACATTTGCAAATCCAAGAATTATTATATGTGTACCAACAGGCTCAACCCCAGTTGAAAGAAGAGCAATACATGACTCAGCTTTGGCTGCTGGAGCAAGAAAAGTATCGCTAATTGAAGAGCCAATGGCAGCAGCAATAGGCGCTGGGCTTCCAGTTAGTGAACCAAGAGGCTCAATGGTAGTTGATATTGGTGGCGGTACATCAGAAATAGCTGTCATCTCACTTGGTGGAATTGTTTACTCAAGGTCAGTGAGGATAGGCGGTGACGCAATGGATGTTGCTCTTATTAACTATATGCGTAAGCGGTATAATCTGCTGATAGGTGAAGCGTCAGCTGAAATGATAAAAAAGGAAGTTGGAATTGCTCTTTCACCTAAGAATGGTGATGGCAAAACAATTGATATAAAAGGAAGAGATCTTGCATCTGGAGTTCCAAAAGAAATTGAACTTACTCAAAGTCAAGTCTCTGAAGCACTGTCTGAACCGATTCAAACAATCATTGATGGTGTGAAGTCTGCATTGGAAGATACACCACCTGAATTAGCGGCTGATTTAGTTGATATGGGTGTTGTTTTAACTGGAGGTGGAGCATTATTGGAGTCTATGGATGAGGCGATAAGAGAGGCTACGGGATTACCTGTTACAATAGCTGAAGAGCCTCTTTCTTGTGTCGCGCTAGGAAGTGGAAAGGCCTTAGAATCAGAGAGTTCTTTTGAGCCAATTTTGTCATCAGCATATTAACTAATGAAAAGGTTTGAAAGTGAGGCTTTCAAGAAACTTAAGAGCTCAAAAAATACTAAGTCCAAGTAGTAGGGTTTTTATACTTGCTATTATACTCTTCGTTATCTCTTTAATTTTATTTTTGGGAAGATTTGAATTAACACAATCAGCAAAGAATTTAAGATCATATACAACAAGCATTTCGTACTCAATTTCGTATATAGTATCAACTCCTTCAAAGTTAATAAATTCAGGTATACAGTCTATTGTAGATCTAAAAGAAATTTACAATCAGCTTGATGAGTATAATAGATATCAGTTAACTGATTCAGCGTCCTTCCAAGAAGTAGTTTCCATGAAACTAAAAATCGCTCAATATGAAGATTTATTAAATTTAACAGCTGATCAAGAATACGATTTCATTACATCAAGAATTGTAGCAAATTTTTCTAATAAATTTATAGGAACAATCTTGATAAAATCTGATGAAACAGAAAAATTATTTATTGATATGCCAGCTGCAGGTCCTAACGGAATATTGGGAAGGGTAACTTCATTAGATAAGAAGGTTGCAAGAGTACTTCTTCTGAATAACATCAATAGTAGATTACCTGTAAGTATTTCTGAAGATGCACATCAAGGAATAATGATAGGACAGGGTCAGAATAATCCAATTATTGAGTATGTTAGGGAACACAAAAATATAAAAGTTGGAGATCTAGTTACAACTTCAGGAAAAGGAGGAATTTTTCCACCTTATTTAGTTGTTGGGAAAGTTGCAAAAACTGAGGGTGAAAGAATTGAGGTTGAATTAATTGAGGACGTTAGTCAACTAAACCATATAATACTGCTAAATTATAAATTTAATCAGGATAACGAATAATAAAATTTTATGATTGATTTAAAAATAAGTAATTTAATATTTTATTTTATTTTAATTTTTATCATATCTTCGAATATTGTGTTCAATTCAATTTATTTTGACGTTACATTGATTAGCTGCTTGATAATATATATTTTAAGGTGGAATGAAACGAATTGGATTATCTGTATCGTATTATTTTTTTTAGGAATCTATAATGATATTTTAGTCTCTACCCCTTTAGGATATGCTAGCTCATTATTCCTTTGTTTTTATTTAATAGACAGGGTTGGAAATTTTTTAAGTATACCGTTAAACACAAATATCAAATTTTTAATATTTTTATTATTGATG
>CABZEU010000030.1 GCA_902524795.1 uncultured Pelagibacteraceae bacterium | reverse complement strand
GTTGAGTCAGTAGATATATGCTTAGATCAGGTAAAAAATGACGACTTTATAGGCATACAAACATACACACGTCATACATATGGCCCTGAGGGAATTGTGAAACCTAACACAAATGAATCAACCATGCTCGTAATGGGATATGAATACTATCCAGAATCGCTTGAAAATGTCTTGAGATATGTGGCACCTAAAATTAATTGTCCGATGATTGTTACTGAAAATGGAATTGGTACCGATGATGATGAACAAAGAATAAGCTATATCAAAACAGCACTAGAGGGTCTTCAACGCTGTATCGACGACGGTCTCGATATCAGAGGTTATTATTATTGGTCATTCCTTGATAATTTTGAATGGTTGTATGGATATAAACCAAGATTTGGACTCATAGAAGTTGACAGAGAAACTCTTGAAAGAAAAAGTAAAAATAGTTTAAAATTTTATCAAGAAATTATTGAGAAATCCTCTTAATTAGATCTGATCACTTTTAGCCTGATTGAGAAAACATCCATTAATAAGCCAACTATTATCTTCTTGCTGCTGCATTGTATAAATTGCGGTTACAAATATGCCATCTGGGTCAACTAAATAGACTTCAAGAAAAGTGGTTCCTCCTTGGGTTGTAACGCTTCCAAAGTTTATACTTTTTGGTCTATACACGGCTTGATACTGACCCACCACCATGTCTCTAAATTTTTTATAATCAGGAAAAATAGTTTTAATTGTTGGTGACGCATATGAATACGCTTTTTCAAAATCATCATCTTGAAATGCCTGTAACTGTGAACTTACTACTGATATTATTTGTTCTTCATCAAAAGCAGTAAGAGCATTCGCTCCACTTTGAATGAAGAACGATAAAATTAGTATTTTAAAATAGCTAAATATTTTAATCTTCAACATCAGAAAACATCTTTAGTTTTCTAGCTTTTAGAATAAGAACTGCAATTGCTATGAGCAATATTGCACCACCCTCATACAACAACATGCTAGGATCCATTGTCTTACCCTGAAGTATAATTAATCTGGCTACAGCAGTAATTGCAATAAACAATGGAATGCTTATTCTAATCCTATTAAGAGTCCAATACTCTCTAATCATTTGAATAACTTCTAAGTAAATAAAAAGTAATAATAGATCAGCTAGTTCAACAAGTGATTTCTCATACATTGCGAATATCTCATAACCAATAGCTATAACTGTTGCAAAAATAATTATTACTAAAGCAATTTTCTCAATGTATTTTATCGTATCAATCATAAAATTTCTAAAAGTCCTGCCGCTCCCATTCCACCGCCAACACACATTGTGACGACACCGTATTTTGCACTTCTTCTTTTGCCCTCTATTAAAATATGACCTGTCATACGTGAACCTGTCATACCGTATGGGTGTCCAATTGAGATTGAACCACCATTAACATTCATCTTCTCATTATCGATTCCAAGTTTATCACGGCAATATAAGACTTGAACAGCAAAAGCTTCATTTAGTTCCCAAATGTCAATATCATCAACGGATAAGCCGTGTTGTTCTAGCAACTTTGGCACAGCAAAAACTGGACCAATACCCATTTCATCCGGTTCGCAAGCTGCGACTGACAAACCTCTAAAAATTCCCATTGGTTCAATGTTTCTTTTTTCTGCTTCTTTCAAATCCATTAAAACACATGATGATGCTCCATCAGATAACTGACTTGCATTACCTGCAGTAACGTATTTATCAGGTCCCATGACTGGCATGAGTCCAGCTAAACTTTCTAAAGTTGTCTGAGGTCTGTTACATTCATCTTTATCAACTGTTACTTCTTGCTCTGTAACTTCCTTTGTTTCTTTGTTCATAACATCCATTTTTGTTTTCAAAGGAACGATTTCATCTGTAAATTTTCCGGCGCTTTGCGCTTCAGCTGTACGCTGTTGACTCTGAAGTGAGTATTCATCTTGCTGTTCCCTGCTTACTTTGTATCTATCAGCAACAATGTCTGCTGTATTAATCATTGGCATCCATAAAGCAGGGCAGATTTTTTGCAATTCAGGCTCTATTAGGTATTTCATATTTAAGTTCTGCTGTGTCATTGAAATTGACTCAACTCCACCGCCTATTGCCACTTTGATACCGTCAACAATAATCCTTTGAGCTGCAACAGCAATACTTTGAAGTCCTGATGAGCAAAATCTATTGATTGTAGTACCAGGAACAGTAACAGGGCATCCGCCAGCTATCGCTACATTTCTTCCAATGTTATGACCAGTTGCAGCTTCAGGTTGTCCACAACCAAATATAATATCTTCGACTTCACCAGATTCTATTCCTGCTCTTTCAATTGCGTGCTTTACAGTATGGCCACCCATCGTAATTCCATGAGTTTTATTAAATCCACCACGCATGGCTTTTGCTAAACCAGTTCTGGCAGTTGATATTATTGCAGCTTCTCTCATACGATTACTTCCCTGAAAATATTAAAAAACGTAACATAAACTTTTTATATGAAAAAAAAAGTTAAAATTTAAAATATCTAAAGACGCTTAAAATAGCCTCATATTTTGGCATATATATTTCTTTATTATGCTTGACCAGATTTAATTACGAGGCTAAAAATTCGCATTCTACATAACACACGATTCTAAAATGGTAATGCTTAAAACAGAAATGTCTCTTCCTAACTGGGTTCCTGAAGGTTATAAAAAACTCGGGTGGCATGCAGGTTTTGATGTACTCATTGGACCAATGTATTTCAAAAAAGAAGATGACGGAAACTTTAAATTCATTACAAAAATTTTAGACAAACACTTGAATGCTCATGGAATTGCACATGGGGGATACTCAATGTCATTAGCTGATATTTTTTTAGGCTCAATGGTGTTTACTGCGTGTGACAAGAAACCTTGTAGTACTATCTCTCTAAATTGCAATTTTGTAAGCCCAGGTCTTCAAGATGACATTATTGAGTGTGATGGAAAAGTTACTAAAACAACAAAATCTCTTGTCTTCGTAGAAGGAAACTTAATCTCAAAAGATAAAATTATTTTGTCAGCTTCAGGTATCTGGAAAATACTTAATCAATAATATTTAGTAAATCTCTCCAGGCTTATATAAGTTTTAATATCGGAAAACTTATTATTTCTTAACATTTTTTTTATTTCGCTTACTGAGAAGATTTTTGTTTCTAAGACTTCGTCATCATCAAAATTTGTTTCTGTTTGTTTATAACAATGTGTTAAATATGAATGAATAATACAAGTGTTATAAGCTGGGGTAGGAAAGTATTTACCTATAAGTCTCCATTGCTTTCCATGATAACCAGTTTCTTCAATTAATTCTCGTTTTGCGCATTGTAATGGTTTTTCACCAGGGTCAATCGTTCCCGCGGGCACTTCTAACATGATTTTGTCAGCTCCATACCTATACTGCTTAATCAAGATAATATATTTCTTATCTACAATTGGCACTATAGCAGTTATTCCGTTATGGCGAATAACATCTCTTGTGGCTCTTCTACCATTTACCCAAATGACTTCATCTGACTGAAGTTTAAATACACTAGTATCAATACTTTTTTTTGTTTTAATGAATTTTGCTTTTTTCATTTTATTTTTGAAATTGACGCATATTAATAAATTCTACTTTTGAATGATGTTCCTCAATAAGATTAATTAAATCACTTGGTGCAATAGAAACTGTTGCTGTATTAACTAGCGGATGAAAATTAACAATATCAAAGTTCATAAATTCCGAGTCAAAGAAGAATTTAACTTTTTTTTCATAATCGTTTAATAATCCAAATGGTGATACAGATCCTGGCTTAATGCCTAAATATTGCAAAAGATATTCTTCTCTCGCAAATGATAGTTTCTTTGAGCCTAGCGGATTTGCAGCTTTCTTAAGGTCAGCAACAATATCTTCTATGAAGCTAACTAAATAAAAATTATCTTTTTTATCCTTTAAGAAGAGATTCTTTGAATGAGCTCCTTCGATATGACCTCTTAAATTTTTTGAGTCTTCTACTGTAAATAATGGTTTGTGTTCAGTTAATTTAAATCGAATAGATTTCTTATTGAGTAAGTCAATTAAAACTTCTCGATCCATTATTAACTAAACTTTTGAAGATTTTTTTTATACTGCGAATTTGGATATTTACTAATGATTAAACTGAATTTCTTTTTTGAAATCCAGCCATTTTTTAGAGCAATTAATTCAATTGAGCCCACTAGGGTTTTTTTATTTTTTTGATATCTTTGAACATAATTAGAGGCCTCAAGCATTTCGGTAGCATCGCCTGTATCAAACCATTTTATATCTTTTTTGAGTGGAAATACATTAAGCAGTTGTTTCTCTAGATATGCAAGATGTACATCAACGATTTCTAACTCTCCTCTTTTAGAAGGTTTGAGTTTTCTAACTACCGTTTTAGA
>CABZEU010000029.1 GCA_902524795.1 uncultured Pelagibacteraceae bacterium | reverse complement strand
TTTTTTGCTTGATAATGTGAAGGATTAATAATTCTGTTATTAACTTTTTTATTTGACTGTTGTGGCATTTTTGGTGCAACAAACTTTTTCAATGTTTTTTTTGCTTCTACTTTTTTTTTGGTAGCAGTTTTCTTTTTTTTGACAGGTTTTTTTATAACCTTCTTTTTCTTAGGAACTTTCTTAACAACTTTTTTTTTCTTAGGTACTTTCTTAACAACTTTCTTTTTCTTTTTAATAGGTTTCTTATTTTTCTTCATATAATTGACTTATCCCCCAGGTTTTTTTGAAAAAAATTTATTATACTTATCGTCTTCACTTTCATATTTTTCCGCATCTACTGGCGGATCTTTTTTTAAGGTAATATTTGGCCATAAATCTGAAAACTCTGTATTAATTTTTAACCATTTTCCATCCTTATCTTCTGTATCAGAAATAATTGCGTCCACTGGACATTCTGGCTCACAAACTCCACAGTCAATACATTCTTCAGGATTGATAACTAACATGTTTTCACCTTCATAGAAACAATCAACTGGACAAACTTCTACACAATCTGTGAATTTGCATTTAATGCAATTCTCATTTACTACGTATGTCATACAAGATTAGCCTGTAAGTCTTTTTTTGATTTCACCAACTTTAAAATCATCGATATAAAGAAGTCCTGATAGTTTCCTTATAAGTGCATTTTCGTAATCATCAATTCGTCCATCAGCTATGATTATTTTCCAGAGCATTTCAATGATTATGAGTTTCTCCTCATCATCCAAGGATGAATTTATTTTTGAGGTAAACTGATGAATGTCACTAGCATTATCTACCATGGAAACAGATACTTCAAACAAGTTGTTTAAGCCATCATCTGTTAATTTAAAGTAATTATTAAGTAACTTGAGAATTTCTTCTTTTTCAATTTCATCAAATATACCGTCGTGTTTTGCCGTTGTAATCATTAGCGAGGCGACAGCTAACTGTACTACACTAAATTCTGACTCTTCTTTAGTATCGGTTTTTTCAAATAATGATGTAAATTTTTCAAACATAATATTAATTTTGTATATTAATTAGTAACTGACACAACATATTGTTTATAATATAGAACAAAACAGGTAGATTATGTGTCCGAATCACTAACTAGCTGTGTTCTTTAAATATTCTATTTTTTTTTATAATCAAATAATTATATACATCACATAGACTAAATTTAAAAGTTTCTTAATCGCATATGAAAACAAAAAATAGTGAAAAATATACAAAATGGCAGAAAAGTTTTGAACGAGAAACCAAGATTGATCTTAGCGAGGCATCTTCTGATACAGATGAAGGAATTAAAATAAAACCAGTTTATACAAAAGCTGACATTGAAAATCTGTCATTTGTTGATAATGACTCACTCCCTGGCCAATTACCTTATACAAGAGGCCCAAAAGCCTCAATGTATACGAATAGACCTTGGACGATAAGGCAGTATGCTGGATTTTCTACAGCTGAGGAGTCAAATGAGTTTTATAAGAAAAATTTAAAATCTGGACAAAAAGGTCTTTCAGTTGCTTTTGATTTACCAACTCATAGAGGTTATGACTCTGACGATGATTTAGTAATGGGCGATGTTGGTAAGGCAGGTGTTGCTATTGACACTGTCGAAGACATGAAGATTCTATTCAATGATATTCCACTTGATCAGATGTCTGTATCAATGACAATGAATGGAGCAGTACTTCCCGTATTATCTTCGTTTGTTGTTGCAGGAGAAGAGCAGAATGTAAATAAAAATCTACTATCTGGGACAATACAGAATGACATATTAAAAGAATTCATGGTAAGAAATACATACATTTATCCCCCTGATCCTTCCATGAAAATCGTTGCCGATATAATTGAATTTACATCTAAGGAAATGCCAAAATTTAATTCAATTTCAATCTCGGGCTATCACATGCAAGAAGCTGGCGCTGATAATGTACTTGAACTTGCATACACACTTGCTGATGGTATGGAGTATGTAAGGGCTGCTTTATCAAAAGGATTGGATATAGATGATTTTGCTCCACGACTTTCATTCTTTTTTGCTATTGGAACGGATTTCTTTATGGAGATTGCAAAACTCAGGGCAGCAAGAACATTGTGGTATAAAATAATGAAAGATTTTGGAGCTAAAAATGAAAAGTCCATGATACTCAGAACACATTGTCAGACTTCTGGAGTATCACTTACTGAAAAGGATCCTTATAATAATATTATTAGGACATCGTATGAGGCTCTCTCTGCAATTTTGGGAGGAACCCAGAGTTTACACACTAATTCATTTGATGAAGCTATTGCTCTTCCCACTGATGAGTCTGCTAGAATAGCAAGAAATACCCAGCTTATTCTCCAAAATGAAACGGGAGTAACTAATACTGTAGATCCATTAGCAGGTTCATATTTTATAGAAAGTCTTACAGACGAGTTATCAAAGAAAGCTTGGGAGATTATAGAAGAAATTGAGTCGCTTGGTGGGATGACGAAAGCTGTAAAAGCAGGTGTGCCAAAATTAAAAATTGAAGAGTCTGCGACAAAAAAACAAGCTAAAGTTGATAGTGGTTCAAGAGTAGTAGTTGGAGTAAATAAGTTTAAAAATCCAAAAGAGCCTAAGGTTGATGTAAGGGTAATAGACAATAATAAGGTTAGAGATGATCAAATTAAAAAGATCAATGATATTAAAGCCTCCAGAAATCAAAAGGCAGTCGATGAGTCATTAGCAAAGTTGGTGGCAGCAGCCAAAGAGGATAGTAATTTGTTAGCTTGCTCGATTGATGCTATAAAAAATAGAGCAACAGTTGGAGAAGTATCAAAAGCGCTAGAGCAAGTATACGGAAGACATTTTGCAACGTCATTAAGTGTCTCGGGAGTGTATGGGAAACATTTTGAAGGCGATGAGGATTATATGAATGTAGCAAAAAAAGTAAATATCTTTGAGGAAGAAAATGGACGAAGACCAAGAGTTTTAATAGTCAAGATGGGTCAAGATGGTCATGATAGAGGAGCAAAGATTGTTGCCACATCATTTGCAGACATGGGATTTGATGTTGACATGGGTCCCTTATTTCAATCTCCCAAAGATGTAGCAAAAGACGCTATAGAAAATGATGTACATGCTATAGGTGTTTCAACACTTGCAGCAGGACACAAAACTCTTGTACCGGAGCTCATGAAAAGTTTAAAAAAAATAGATCCTAATTCAAAAATAGTTGTTTTTGTTGGCGGAGTAATACCTGAGCAAGATTACGATTTTTTATATGAAAATAATATTTCAGCTATTTTTGGTCCTGGTTCAAATATTATTGAGTCTGCAGAAACGGTTATTGATTTGATATCAGATAAAATTCATAAAAATAATTAAATGCAACTTGTCGAAAAAATTGTAAAAGGTGAAAGAGCTGCGATAGCTAAAGCCATTACATTAGTTGAGTCATCAAAGGAGAATGATAAAAAAGAAAGCCGAAAACTAATATCTGAGCTTTTGAATAAACCAGGTAAATCAATTCGTATCGGGTTTTCAGGACCTCCAGGTGTTGGTAAATCAACATTTATCGAGTCGTTTGGTCGTTACCTGGTAGAAAAAAATTATAAGCTTGGTATTTTAGCCATCGATCCATCCTCACAGATTACAGGAGGTTCTATTTTGGGTGATAAAACTAGAATGATAGAAATTTCTAAAAATCCTAATACATTTATAAGGTCCACCCCCTCTAGAGGATCTTTAGGTGGAATTTCTCTTGGAACAAGAGAAGCATCAATTATTTTGGATGCTGCGGGGTATGATTTTATTTTTATCGAAACTGTTGGCGTAGGGCAGTCAGAAACTATGGCAACTAATTTAGTAGACATATTTTCTCTAATTGTAGGACCAGGATCAGGAGATGAGCTACAAGGTATTAAAAAAGGTATCACCGAATATGCCGATATATTTATAGTAAATAAAAATGATGGCGATCTGAAATCTGAAGCTTCTAAAACCGCATCTGATTATAAATCAGCTATAAGTTACTATAAGAAATCAAGTGATGTTGCAGATAAGGAAGTCTTACTTGTTTCTGCAATTGAACAAACTGGCATGGAAAAAGTAATAGAAACTATACAGAATATAGTTTTGCAAAATAAAAAAAATAAAAATTTTGATGAAAGAAGAGCCAAACAGTTTACTTACTGGATAGAAGAAGAGGTAAGAGAAATAATTCAATTTAGTATTCAAAACAAAATCAAAGAAGATGGCAGTATTAGTAAATTTTCTCAAAAAGTAATGGATGGTGAGATTCAAATGTTTGATGCTATTGAAGCCATTACCCAGAATTTGCAGAATAAATAATCATATTGACATTATTTACTATTATCTTTAACTAACACAATTATGACTAAGGCATGTGATTTATCTGGCAAAAAAGTTCAATTTGGAAACAACGTAAGTAAAGCCAATAACAAGACTAGAAGAAAATTCAACGTTAATCTCCAAGCAGTAACATTTAAAAGTGAACTGTTAAATAAAAAAATAA
>CABZEU010000028.1 GCA_902524795.1 uncultured Pelagibacteraceae bacterium | reverse complement strand
CTGGAGACTGATTGACCAGTTTCTGGAAGCTGAGAAACATAAAGAATGACAATTTTTTACAAAAAAAGTAGATTTAAGTATGGACGTTAAACTTCTTTCAGGTGCATTAGGAGCAGAAATTTCTGGCATATCTCTAAATAATATCAATAAAGAAATATTTGTTACTGTAAATGAATTATTACTTGAACATAAAGTTATTTTTTTTAGAGATCAAAACATCACCCCGGAGGAACAAATAAGATTTGCAAAATTTTTTGGTCCTATTGAAGAACATGCTTATGTTAAGGGAAGAGAAGGTTATCCAGAAATAACAAGACTGATTAAAGGTGCTGAAGAGAAAAATCAATGGGGTGAAGGATGGCACAGTGATGTCAGCTATAATGAAAACCCTACAAAAGCTGTCATACTAAAATCAATTAAAATACCACCTGTAGGAGGTGATACAGTTTTTGCAAATATGGAATTGGCTTGGGAAACGCTGGATAAAGAAATAAAAGATATTGTTGAAGATAAAAGAGCTGAACACTTTTCTCTTGGTGCAGGTTTCTTTATAGATGAATATAAATATTTTGAAAGTAATGGCAATGATGCTGAAGAATACTCCAATCATCATCCGATTGTAAGAACCCATCCTGAGACAGGAAAAAAAATATTATTTGTAAATTGGACCTATACAAAAAAAATTGAAGGACTAGAAGAATCTGAGAGCAATGAAATACTCTCTAAAATCTTTGAACATCAATCACGTCTAGATTTAACATGCAGATATACATGGTCCGAAAATAATGTAGCGATATGGGATAATCGTAGTGTAATTCACTACGCAATAGCAGATTTTTTTCCTGGCAGGGGTCTTGGACATGAAAGAATTATGGACAGAATTGCTGTGTTAGGAGACCGTCCTTATTGATTATCTAAAAGGTTTTTCTGAATAAAAAATACTTGAGAAAAGATAAATATAAAGGTGAGCCCCATAATCCCAAAAAGCTTGAAGTTTACCCATACTGCATCAGAAAAATTCCTATAAACTACCTCATTCGCGGCCGCTAAAAATAGGAAGAAGTACGCCCATCTTTTACTTAAATTTATCCAACCATAGTCAGTTAAATTTATTGCTGAGCCCATGAGATTTTTTAATAAAGGTTTGTTAAAATACAAGCCTATAAATAATGCTACAGAAAAGATTAAGTTTACAAGTGTTACTTTAAACTTAATAAAGAACGGATCATTAAAATAAATCGTCAATCCCCCAAAAACAAAAATCAAAATAGTACTGAATAATAGCATTGGGGAAACTTTCCTTTCGATTAGGTAAGATCCGGCAATTGCTATACCTGCAGCAATCATCAAAGGAAGAATAGCTTCTTGTATTTGACCTGTTTTAATAAAAAAGTAAAAGAAGACTACTAATGGTCCGAGTTCAAATACTTGTTTTAAAGACCCGCGCATATAGACACAATTTTAATTATGCTTCGCCTTGGAAATATATTTTCCATTTTTAATTCCCTCAAACATTTCGTCGAGCAGTGGATGTGTTACAGGGTCATCTGATTCATCAACTAATAAGTTTTGTTGAGAAACGTACGCAACATAAGATGGTTGACTTGGAGCTTCAGCGAGTAAATGATAAAAGGGCTGATCTTTTCTTGGGCGAACTTGCATAGGTATTGACTGATACCATTCTTCAGTATTATTAAATTCTGGATCAACATCAAATATAACGCCACGAAAATCAAAATACTTGTGTTTTACGATCGAGCCGATTTGAAATTTTGCTTTATTGATCATTTAAGAAAAGAATAAGTATATTCTCAAATATTTTCAAGTGTGTTCTTAAAACAATATATCTGATAATTACTTAATTAATGTTTCTAACGTCTTATATTGAAGATAACCAGGATAAATAGAGTCATTTACAATCGAAGCAGGTGTTCCACGAAGCCCCAAACTTTTTGCTAATTTCATATTTGCCTCTATGATGTCATTTGATTTTTGACTGGCAGCCTCTTGAAATATTTCTTCACCATTTAAATCAATTTTATTAAGTATGTCGACGATACTTACTTTTTTCATCTTTGGACCAAGCTGCATAAACTGATTATGGACCTCAAAATACAATTTAGGATGTCTTTGCCAAACAATTAAGGCAATCTTAGCGGCTGTATCAGATATATCTCCAAATATTGGCCATTCCATATAAATTATTTTAACATTATCTGAATTATTCAAAAGCTTTTGGAAATCATTAGCCTGCTTTGAACAGTAACCACATCTATAATCAAAAAACTCTATAATTGTATAATCTGCTTCACTATTTCCTACTGTGGGAAGAGCTGCAGTTTCATAATTTCTTATGATGAAGCTTGCGAGATTTTGATCGTCTTCAGCAAAACTAATACTAAATATATTAAAAAATAAAATTATTATTATGGTTGATTGATATAATTTATTTATCATCACTTAAATATTCTTTCAAAGACTCGGCTGTTCCTAAATGTAGTGCATTTGTATCAAATTGGTATCCCTTCAGGGTTTTTTTAGTAATACATGAATTCCAAGCTTCATTGACTGAAAATACCTCTTTTTCGATACCGTTAAATGCATTTTGACGTATAATTTGAGCGCCAATATAAACATATGGCTCAGAACTTTCGTCATATCTTATTAAATCATTATTTTTTAATTTACAGAAATCGCCCTTACCTTTGAACGATTTCAAGTTTCGTTTAGGAGCCAAACCAAGAAATGCTTCGGCTTTTTCTGGATAGCTATTTATCATGTTTACAATTAATTTCTTATCTGAGCCACCCCATATAACATCACTATTCAGAACAAGTGATTTATTAATATTATATTTATCAAATATTCTCTTAATACCGCCTCCAGTATCTAAAAGTAAATCTGACTCATCTGAGACGATGATATTTTTTTGGCTTAAGCTTTGTATAAATTTCAATATCTCGTCTGACTTATAGTGAACATTTATGATAATTTCTTTAGTTCTAATTTCATTAAGTAAATCGATTGCGTATTGTATAAATGGTTTATTGTTGACCTTAATTAATGGTTTAGGGATTACAGGATCAAAATCTCTCATTCTTTTTCCAAGACCCGCAGCTAGAATTATTGCAGTATCGATCATATTATCTCATGATTTTTAAATTGCTTTAGCCAATTTACAAGATTATTAAAAAATGGATCTTGCAAATTTTTTCTTATAAACGTTACTGCATTTGGTAAATATTTTAGATAACTATCTTTTTTATCTCTTATAGAAAGTCTGCAAAAAATGCCTAATATTTTTAGATTTCTCTGAATTGAAAAGAACCTCATTTCTCGCTCAGCATGCTCTGCATTTATATTTGTAGATTTGATATAAAATTCAAATAATTTTTTTTGTAAATTTCTCTTAAGTGGCCTTCTTACGTCCTCAAGTAATGATACTAAATCGTATAGAGAAGATCCAATTACGGCATCTTGAAAGTCAATTAAACCAACCTGCTTTAGAGACTTTTGATTATTTAAATAAAATAAATTGTCTACATGATAGTCCCTTAATACTAAAGTCGATAATTGTGGTTTTATATTATTATAAAAATCATTTAAAATTTGAATGAACTCTTTTTTTTGAATATTACTAACCGACTTGCCATTTCTTTTTTCTAAATACCAATCTATAAATAATAATGACTCATTAACTAGCAAATCTATAGAATAACTTTTTAATCTACTAAGTTTTTTTTCCTTACTTTTCGATTGTCGATTAATTTCAATTAATACCTCAATAGCTTTTCTATATAATTCACTCTCATTATCTTTGTTAAGAATATTTGAAAATGATGTCTGTCCAAAATCTTCTAGTAACATAAATCCGTATTTTGTATCAAAAGATTCTATTTGTGGTGAGCTCAGATTAAAGGTATGAATGATGTCAGCTACAATTCTAAATTGTTCGATTGACTCTCCTTTATCAAGGGGAGCATCCATAACAATCAAATTTTTACCTTTGATACGATAATATTTTCTAAAGGAAGCATCATTTTTAATAGAAATCATATCCTCTCTTTTGAAGCCACAATTAAGGACAAAACTATGAAGTTCTAAATCTCGATTATTCATCTAATACTTTTGATTTTTAAATGTGCCTCTTAAAAAGATTTCTACACTTCTCGCAACCTTGCTTTTGATTTGAAAATTAATTTCGATTCGGTCATTTGGTAATATGTCTTCAAATTTATCTGACCATTCAATCAAGCAAACATCGTCAGTTACTGCCTCACCAAAATTAAGTTCAAATAATTCACTCGAATTTTTTAATCGATAAAAATCATAATGATTTATTGTATAGTCATCATGCTCATAAACTTGTAATAGAGTAAATGTTGGGCTTGGAATTTCTTTAATTTTTATACCCTTAAAAAAATTTCTAATAAAATATCTTGTAAATGTAGTTTTTCCTGAGCCTAAATCCCCATTTAAGCATATAACTGTATTGTCTTTTTTGGATAGTTTAACTAGTCTTTTGGCGAGTTTCTCAGTATCACCTTCATTCTTCAGAAGCATGAGAAAATAATATCTTAAAAATAATAATTAGTATCTATAAGCTTCAGGCTTATAAGGCCCTTCGGGA
>CABZEU010000027.1 GCA_902524795.1 uncultured Pelagibacteraceae bacterium | reverse complement strand
ATAATTTATTTCTTCTTTTGTTTTTAAGATAAATTGAGAGAAATACGCCTAGCACTGAAATTAAAGGGATGATCAATGCAAAGAGATAAATGTTTGCATATAAAAGTATTTTTTCTTGCTCTGTTTCAGCTTCAACACTACTGAAAATGATTACATTGATTAAAGCAACAACAACAGTACCTCCAATGATTGCAAACCTTCCCAAAGTTTGCATTGTGGTATGCATATTTTTTATTAACTCAGGTGAATAAAGCTTGCCTTCTTCATCTAAACTTGGAACAGCTTCAACAGTCATTGCATCAGCTACGACGTCTTGTACAACATATCCAATTGGCGCTAGCAATACACTGATCACATACCAGGTTTCAATATTGAGGAATTGCGACATAAACCCTGTGTGGGCAATTAGACCATACATTATACCAAGGCTTACGGCGATTAATGACGCTCCTATATATACAAGATAATTTTTTCGCTCCCAAATCAAATCAACTAAATGACCTAAAGGCATTTTTAAGGCCCACGGAATTCCAGCCCAAAAACCAAGACCTGCCAGAAATGCAGCAGACAAATTAAGATAGTCTTTGACAAAAAAAGTTCCAACTATTCCCGTCAATCCTGCGACACCAGCAGCTAAGTAAATCATGAGTGGTGGCAAGTAACTTAATTTAATCTGTCTTCCTAAATCTATAAATGTGCTGTCTATGAAATGATATAACTTGCTCATGATAGAATTATATATTTTAAATTTCTTCTAACAACTGACTGTTATTATTTTTTGGACTATTTATTTGTTTAGATATCTCATAAAAATCAACTTGATTATCTTTTTTTCTTTCTATTTGATGCATACCTGACAGCCATTCACCTATCTGTTTTTCTTCTAACAACAGTGGCTGACGATGATGAACTTTAGTAATATGTTGAGATGATTTACAAGTTACCACCGCACATCCACTTGTTAAATTATAAATTCCTGCAAAATAAACGAGCTCATTTTTTATTAAATGAAAAAAAGGTTTTTTCTCATTTTCTAATCTTTGCCATTCAATCCATCCATTCGCGATAAAAACACATCGCATGGAACTTTTAAATGATGGCTTTTCAAGTAATGTTTCATGCCGACAATTAATAAGGTTCATATCTTCTTTCCATTTTGGAGCATAAGACCACTTAATCATTTCAGGATTTGGTTTTAGTACCAGAACATCTTGTGATGGTGCAATATTGTATGAAGCTGATACTTTAATTTTAAATTTTTTTTCAACTGCTTCAGTATCCGAAAGTACGTAACGTCCACACATCAGACTAACAAGTCATTGATCAATTTTAATCTTTCTTGAGATTTTTTACTTGAGGGAATAATTTCTAAAATTCTTCTATAAGTTGCTGCGGCACTTATAAGGTCATCTTTTATTAAGTAAATTTCGGCTAAACCGTCAAGTGCGCCAAAATGACGAGGCTCTAGGTATAACGTCTTTTCAATATCTTTAATGGATTTGTCTAATTCACCTTTTAAAAAATAGACAGTAGCTCTTTTATTCCAACCTTCAGCAAACTCTGGGCTTTGCTTAATAACTTTTGTAAATAATTTAATTGCATTATCTAATTCTCCAATATCCATGAATTGATTAGCCTCATCAAATATAATTTGAGTTTCTTGGTTATCGGCTATGGACCAAATATCCCAGATGTTAAAAAGAAGCTTGCTAGCTTCCATATTATTTGTACTTAAAAATAATTTATCAAAAAGTTCACTTAAGCGATTATCTTTCTGATCTGCATGAGCAAAATTAGAAAAAATAATTATAAGGATAATTAATCTCTTCAATTTAAATCACTCCAATATTTTTTGTATTTTTTACTATTAGCAGAGTCTTCTCTAAAGTGATCAAATAAAGCTTTTGTTAGGCTCAGTTTATTATTAGCTTCTTCACCGTCAGCCATTTTTAAAATTTGTCGATAGCACCAATATACTTGAGCTACTTTATTGTTAGATCTCATCATTGCAAACGGGCTGTTTAGACCAAATATCCAAGGTCCAAATTGAAGTATATTTTCATAAAGTGTAGCTGATTTTCTTTCTCCACCTATCAATTCATTAATAATTTCAGGTTCGGAACATAAAGGTCTTCCAAGACCAATAATATCACAAGCTCCGCTATTGAGTGCACTATTCATTCCATCAGCTGTGCGGAAACCTCCAGTTACAGCAAGGGGAATTGAAAGAAACTTTTTGATTTCCTCTGCATATTTCAAAAAATAAGCTTCTCGAACAACTGTACTTCTTTGAGGCTTTATTACTTTAAATTTCTTAAGGTTCAAAGAATCAATTTCTAAAGCTGCAAAATTCTCATATGTACCTCCAGAAAGCTCAAGTAAATCCAATGAGGTTGAATTAAGTAGTTTGACAACTTCAATACTTTCTGCATGAGTAAAGCCACCTTTTTGAAAATCTGACGAGTTTATTTTTACTGATATTGGAAAGCTATTTCCAACTTTTGCTCTGATCCCATCAATAATATTTATCAATAATCTTGACCTATTATCAATGCTGCCACCCCATTGATCAGTTCTATTGTTAATATTTGGAGACAAAAATTCTGACAATAAATATCCATGTGCCGAATGTAGTTGTACTCCCGTAAAACCAGTTTGTTTTGCAACTTCAGCGGCATTAATAAATCTATCAATTATATCTAAAATTTGAGAATGTGAGAGTTCTTCGGGTACTCCAAATTTCAAAACTCCACCTAAAGTTGGCATAGGTTTAACTGAAGGTGCTACACATTTTTTATTTATAGAAAATGGAGTTTGACGTCCTGCGTGACTGAGCTGCATCCATAACTGTGTATTGTTCTGTTTTCCAGCCTGAGACCAATTTGCTAACGCTGCTAAGCTTTCATTTGTTTGTGTCCCCTCTATCACGACATTTCCAGCACGCTCAATGTACCGATGGTCAATTTGTACATTGCCAGTAACTGAGATTCCTGTTCCCCCTTTTGCCCAGCGTTCATATAGATTTACATGACGATTGTTTGCTAATGCATCACTGTTTGCAATACCTTCGGTCATTGCAGATTTTAAAAATCTATTTTTTACCTTTACACCACAAGGAAGCTGCAATGTTTTGTTAATGCTCATTATAAGATGTCTATCCTCATAATTTTTTTACTACAACTTTATATAATTTTCTCGGAAACTTTCCCTCATTAAAATTATCAATTTTTATTAATTCGAATCCATCAAGAAGCTTCTTTATTTTGTCTATCGAAAAAAAATGTACTATAAATCCATCGTTTTCATATAGATCTTCGTCTCTATGAATACCATTTCTGTAATCACCATCAAATGTATTCCGAACAGTAAAAATGTTTATACCTCCCTTTTTTAGTATTCTTAAAACCTCACTGTTTAATGAAATAATCTCATTCATTGAAAATGCCATACAGTAAAGCATATGTGAATAACATGCTTCAAAACATTCATCCATATAAGGTAAGGGCAATCTTACATCGTGAACTTTTGGAGTAATGAAATTTTCTAAACTATTTGTTCTAATTTTTTCACTTATATCATTAATAGCTTTTTTACTGTAATCCAAACAGTCAATTTTAAAGCCTTGCTTAGCAAGATATAGTGTATCTCGACCTTGGCCAGCTCCTATTTCTAAAACTTTATTAATGCAATGAGATTTGAATATTTTTGCAGATTTAACAGCAGCTATACTGGGATCTTTTCCAAACATCTCAGGCTTATTTAGGAAGTTATTTTCCCAATGCTGAGATTGTTTGGATAAGAGTTTGCTATCCAATTTATTTCGAAGGATCAGGTACCTTACGTAAGTAAGGTTTTACAGTTTCCCATCCATCAGGATAAATTTTTTCAGCTTCTTCATTCTTTACGGCTGGAAGTATCACAACATCCTCACCTTTTTTCCAGTTTGCGGGAGTTGCTACTTTATGATTTGCCGTGAGCTGCATTGAGTCAATAGCTCTAAGTATCTCGTGAAAATTTCTTCCAGTAGCCATTGGGTATGTCAGATACAGGCCAATTCTTTTGTCGGGCCTTACGACAAATATTGTTCTAACCGTCTCATTATCCACAGCAGTTCTTCCCATGGATGATGTACCAGCATCGCCTTCAAGCATATTAAAAAGCTTTGCGACTTTTAAATCTTCGTCAGCAATTATTGGATAAGTTGGCCTAATTCCAGAAACATCTTTTATATCATCTAGCCATTTTAGGTGATCTTCAACGCCATCGACACTTAGTCCAATTACTTTTACATTTCGTTTATCGAATTCATCTTTCATTCCGGCCAATACGCCCAATTCAGTAGTACAAACTGGTGTGAAATCTTTTGGGTGAGAAAACAACACTCCCCAACTATCTCCTAGCCATTCATGAAAAGATATGTCCCCTTCTGAAGTCTTAGCTTCAAAATCTGGACACATGCTATTTATTTTTAAAGTCATTTAATTCCCCTTTATTAATTTAGAATTATTATAAACAAGATTGCTTTCTATTCAAATTTTTGTAAGATATTGATTCAACATGATTTTTAAACAACTTTTTGACGAGAAATCATCTACTTATACATATATCGTTGCCAGCGGCAAAGGTCGTGAAGCTTTAATTATTGATCCAGTAATAGAGCATACTTTTATTTATACTGATTTATTTAATGAATTAGATTTAAGTTTAGTTAAAACCATTGATACGCATATTCACGCTGATCATATTTCTGCCATGGCAGAACTAAAAAAAAGAACAAATTGCGAAACAATTATGGGAGAACATTCAAAATCTGAAGTAGTAAGTTTAAAAGTAAAAGATAATGAAAAAATAAGTATAGATGGAGTTAATTTAGAAGCGCTTTACACCCCAGGGCATACGGATGACTCGTATTGCTTTGTAATGAAAGATCGTATTTTTACTGGTGACACACTTTTAATAAACGGTACTGGCAGGACTGACTTCCAAAATGGAAGCTCAAGTGAAGCCTATGATTCTCTTTTTAATAAAGTT
>CABZEU010000026.1 GCA_902524795.1 uncultured Pelagibacteraceae bacterium | reverse complement strand
CCGCCAGCTCTAATACATTTTTGAGCGGTAACTGCTCTTTTGTAGTCTCTATTTTCTAATCCAGTAAAAACATTTTTAAATTGCACCATTCCTGAATTAGCAAACATAAGTGTTGGATCATTCTGTGGAACAAGGGGGCTCGAATGAACGTGCTCATGTCCCTCATTTTCAAAATATGATACGAAAGCATTTCTTAGATCATTAATTCTCATATGTTACGTATAACACCCTGTTGAATAAAACGCAAAAAGGCGCTTTTCAGCGCCTCCTTGCTATGATCAATTATAATGATTAAAATTTATTCTTCTTCTGGTTCTTCGGTTTCCGAGTTTTCACCAATTTGTTCAGGCATTTCTTCTGACTGTCCTCTAATTATCGACTCAATTTCTTGAGCTATAGCAGGATTTTCTTTGAGGAAGATCTTTGAATTTTCTCTTCCTTGACCAATTTTCTCACCTTTATATGAGAACCATGCTCCGGATTTTTCAATAGTTCCTACCTTAACTCCAAGATCAATAAGCTCACCTAACTTTGAAATACCTTCGCCGTACATTATGTCAAACTCAACCAATCTAAATGGTGGCGCGACTTTATTCTTTACAACCTTAACTCTCGTTTGGTTTCCAATAATTTCATCTTTATCTTTAATGGCGCCAATCCTTCTAATATCCAATCTACATGATGAATAAAATTTTAGAGCATTTCCACCTGCGGTTGTTTCGGGACTGCCAAACATTACCCCAATTTTCATTCTAATTTGATTAATGAAGATAACCATACAATTAGATTTAGAAACTGATCCAGTTAACTTTCTCAATGCCTGACTCATCAATCTAGCTTGAAGACCCATATGCGCATCACCCATTTCACCTTCGATTTCTGCCTTTGGTGTTAATGCGGCTACTGAATCAACTACTAATACGGATATTGCCTTAGACCTAACTAGTGAGTCAGTAATCTCTAGTGCTTGCTCCCCAGTATCAGGTTGAGAAATTAGCAATTCATCAATATTCACTCCTAATTTTTTTGCGTACGCGGGATCTAATGCATGTTCTGCATCAATGAATGCACAGTTCTCACCTTTCTTTTGTGCTTCTGCGATTACATGAAGTGCCAAAGTAGTTTTACCTGATGACTCGGGGCCATAGATTTCAACAATACGACCTTTTGGTAAACCACCTATTCCTAACGCCACATCTAAGGACAAGGATCCAGTTGAAATAGCTTCAACATCCATGGCAGTTCTTTGGCCCAGTTTCATAATTGAACCTTTTCCATAAGTCTGCTCAATTTGCGACATTGCTACATCTAAGGCTTTTGCTTTTTCAGAGTTGTCCATCTTTTTATCGTCTACTACTTTCAAATTTGCTTTGCTCATCTGCTTTCTCCAAACTGTAATTAATAATTGTTCTCAATGTACACACTTTGTTCTAATTTTACAATACTAATTAAATTACTGTTTTTATTATATAAAAAATAATTTGTTCAATTAATGTTCTTATATTTTATATTTTTATCAACAGGTGATTCTATTTACAGATGTTACATCCATAAGCAAAATACGTGTATAAATATATGAATTTGGCTGATTTTCTTTGTTAATAAGTTTTTTTAGTCATCAGAATGCAATTTTTCGTTTCTTTCGTGCATTTCCTGAGCCTCTATACTTAGTGTCGTTACTGGTCTTGCATCCAATCTCTCAATATTGATAGGCTCGCCTGTAACTTCACAATAACCATAACTTCCATTTTCGATTCTAGCTAATGCTGCATCTATTTTAGCAACTAATTTTCGCTGCCGGTCTCTAGATTTGAGTTCTAGTGTTTTTTCTGATTCTTGGGTAGCCCTATCAGACATATCGGCTGGGGCGATTGAATCTTGGAGGTTCTCAACAGTTTCTCTGCTTTCTTTGTAAATGTCATTCTTCCAATCTTTAAGCTTTGTTCTAAAATATTCCTTTTGTTTCGCGTTCATGAATTTTTCAGATTTTGTAGGCTTGTAGGTCTTTGGAAGCTTTACCATGTTTACTCCTTTGGGATTTAGAATTAAAAACAGTCTGGTGCTTTTAGTAGTTTTTGATATTTAAGTCAATTGAACAATACAATTTTTATGATTGATATATAGCAGAAATATAATATGTTTCCTGAAACAAATTTAAGAATTTAATGAAATTCGAAGGCACAAGTTCATATATAGCTACTGAGGACCTAAAAGTTGCTGTTAATGCAGCTATAACGTTGGAAAGACCGATCATTGTCAAAGGAGAGCCAGGCACCGGTAAGACTATGTTGGCTCATGAGGTTGCTCAATCATTAGGAGCAGAAATTATCACATGGCATATTAAGTCAACGACCAAAGCTCAACAAGGACTGTATGAGTATGACGCTGTTACTAGATTGAGAGACTCTCAGCTTGGAGATGAAAAAGTAAAAGATATTAAAAATTATATAAGCAAGGGTAAATTGTGGAATGCTTTTGAGAGCAATAAAAGACCAGTACTTTTAATTGATGAAATTGACAAAGCAGATATCGAATTTCCAAACGATCTTCTCCTAGAACTTGATAAAATGGAATTTTTTGTTTATGAGACAGGAGAGACCATAAAGGCTGAAAATAGACCAATTGTAATCATCACTTCAAATAACGAAAAAGAACTTCCTGATGCCTTTTTAAGGAGATGTTTTTTTCATTATATTAAGTTTCCTGATCCAGACACTATGGAAGAGATTGTTAATGTACATTATCCAGAAATTAAAAAAGACCTTATACAAGAAGCATTTAAGATTTTTTATGATATTAGAGAAGTCCCAGGTATCAAAAAAAAACCATCAACATCAGAGCTTATTGATTGGCTTAAATTATTGATGACCGATGACGTGGATGCAAAAATATTGAGGGAAAAAGATCCCAAAAAACTTATTCCGCCTCTTCATGGAGCCCTTCTAAAAAATGAGCAAGACGTTCATTTATTTGAGCGACTAGCCTTTATCTCTCGAAGAGAAAATGAGAATCTTGAGTAGAACTGTTTTTTCATTAAGATAAATTAATATGTTCATTAATTTCTTCTTTGATCTTAAACAAGCAAGTTTACCTGTATCCCTAAAAGAATATTTAATGCTCATGGAGGCTATGAACAAAAGGGTTGTAGACTCATTTAATGTAAATGATTTTTACTACTTAAGCCGATCAGCATTGGTAAAAGATGAGAGGTATCTTGATAAATTTGACAGAGTCTTTGGACATTCTTTTAAAGGACTTGAAACTTCGGAAGGTGAAACAGAAAAAGAGATACCTGAAGAGTGGTTGAAGCTCATGGGGCAAAAATACCTTACTGATGAGGAGAAAAAAATGGTTGAGTCTTTAGGCGGCTGGGACAAGCTAATGGAGACATTAAAACAACGGTTAGAAGAGCAAAAAAAACGTCACCAAGGCGGTAGTAAGTGGATTGGTACTGGAGGAACATCGCCTTTCGGTGCTTACGGCTATAATCCTGAGGGTATTCGGATTGGCCAGAAAGAAAGTCGAAATAAAAAAGCTGTGAAAGTTTGGGATAAAAGAGAATTTAGTAATCTCGATGGCGATGTTGAGTTAGGAACACGTAATATAAAAGTTGCGCTTCGAAGACTAAGGAAGTTTGCTCGTGAAGGAGTTGAATCAGAACTAGATTTAGATAATACAATCAAATCTACTGCACATAAAGGTTACATTGACGTAAAGATGATGCCTGAACGTAGGAATAAGATAAAAGTACTTTTATTTTTCGATGTAGGTGGGTCGATGGATGCTCATGTAAAAATATGTGAAGAGCTCTTTTCTGCAGCGAGAACAGAATTTAAGCACATGGAGTATTTTTACTATCATAACTGCCTCTATGACGCTGTATGGAAAGATAATAATAGAAGGTACAATGAGAACATAAAAACCTGGGATCTTCTTCATAAATACCCTTCAGACTATAAAGTTATATTTGTTGGCGATGCCGAAATGAGTCCGTATGAGATTACATATCCTGGAGGAAGTGTTGAATTCTGGAATGAAGAGTCAGGTGAAACGTGGCTAACTAGGCTTCTGAATGTCTATGAAAACGCAATATGGTTAAATCCAATACCAGAAAGGTACTGGGACCGCATATCATCTGCTTCAATCATAAAGCAAATTTTTTCGGATAGAATGTTTCCTTTAACCATTGAAGGCATTGATCAGGCTATGCGCGAACTTAATAAATAATTAATGCTTCCTAAGCAGAATGTTATCTTAGGCATATCGCTATTATGCTTAGGATTATTAATTGCCCCCCTATACGATGCGCTCGCAAAATACTTAAGCGAAGACATTCATATTTTAGAAATTATTTGGGCGAGGTTCTTTAGTCATTTTATTTTTCTGGTACCCCTTGTTTATTTTATAAAAGGCAAAAAATTATTTTTTAGTTCCTCATCTAAACACCAAATTGTTCGAGGGACTTTTATTTTTTTAGCTACGGCTTTTTTCTATGGCTCTATTTCAGAAATTCCTCTTGCCAATGCCTTAAGTATAATGCTCGTTGCTCCAATCATTGTGGTATTCATGTCTTCTTATATTCTTAAAGAACAATTAAATTCTTTTAAAATATTTTGTACCTTCTTTGGTTTTTTTGGAACGTTACTGGTTATACAACCAGGATTTGAAGAATTTAATTTCTATTCACTTTTGGCTCTGCTGTCTGGATTTTGTTACGCCATGTACTTAATCTACACAAGAAGGGTTAATTTCAGTTCTGATCCTTGGGTAAGTCTATGTTACACCGCTATACCCGGTGCCGTAATAATGACAGTCTGTCTTCCGTTTTTTTGGGAAAGCACTCCATCAATTGACCAATATCTATTGATGGGTTCAATTGGATTAGTTGTGATTTTAGTGCATTTTATATTTATTAAGGCATATCAGAATGCTGAAGCAAGTATTTTAGCTCCATTTCACTATTTTGAAATCATAAGTAATATGTTAATAAGCATTTTATTTTTTAAAGATATACCAAATATAATTGTATGTTTTGGTATTCTTTGCATTGTTAGTAGTGGAGTTTTAATTACGATTAAACAAAAAG
>CABZEU010000025.1 GCA_902524795.1 uncultured Pelagibacteraceae bacterium | reverse complement strand
TAGATTTTAAATTTCCACACTATAATCCAAACCCTGAAGACTTAGTAATGCTCAAGGACTTATCAGAAAATGTCTTTAAGCATAATGCTGATATAGGCTTTGCTTTTGACGGTGATGGTGACCGGCTTGGTGTAGTTGATGATAAAGGGGAAGAAATATTTTCTGATAAAATAGGCTTATTACTATCAGAGTTCTTATCAAATGATTATCCAGAATCAAAATTTGTAATCGATGTGAAGTCCACTGGACTTTATTTTGAAAGTTCTATTTTAAAAGAAAATAATTGTGTAATCGATATGTGGAAAACAGGTCATTCTCATATAAAAAGAAGAGTGAAAGAAATTGGCGCACTATGTGGTTTCGAAAAAAGTGGTCATTTTTTTATTAATGAGCCATTGGGACTGGGTTTTGATGATGGATTAAAATCTGCTTGTCTAATGCTTCAATATTTAAGTAATGGAATAACAAAAAAACTATCAGATAAGAAATTAGAAATTAAAAAGACTTTTCAGTCGCCAACGATGGCCCCTTTTTGTGAAGATGGTGAAAAGTATCAAGTTGTAGACACAATTATAAAAAAAATCACAGACACAAAAGAAAAGGGGTTAACAGTTGGTAGTCAAAATATTGAAAAAATAACAACAATAAATGGTATTCGGTTTGAACTTTCAAATGGTTCATGGGGACTAGTAAGGGCCTCTTCAAATAAACCGTCTTTGGTCATTGTTATTGAAAGCTATGAATCCAATAATGAAGTTGAATTAATTTTTAATTATATAGATGAACTTCTCGATCAGACAGGTAAGGTTGGTGAATATGATCAGAAATTAACTGGTTAATGATAACCATTCCAGATAGAACCGAATCGACATAAACAAGATGAATATTCCAAAGAGAAGATTTAACTTACTTTTAGATAAATAGTGAGCAAACTTAACTCCAATCGGTGCCCCAATTATTGTAATAGGCGTAATTAATATGAGTCCTACAAGGCTTACATAGCCATAGGATAGTGGCAAATCGACATTGTTTTGCAAGCCTGCAATCATAAATCCAATTGTTCCAGGTACAGCAACTATGGTTCCAATTCCCGCTGCTGTTCCAATCGCTTTGTGAATTTCAAAATTATATAGTTTGAGTATAGGGATACTTATTGACCCGCCACCTACTCCAATAATCACTGAGAGAAAGCCAATTGCTGAACCGAATCCATGACCAGTGAAATTTTGAGGAAAAGAAGAAGATAGTCTCCATTTATCTTGCCAGAAAAAAAACTGCGCTGCGACAAATAATAATATTATTGAGTAAATCAAAATAAGCATGCTTCCCTCCAGGTAAGACACTGCAACAGAGCCGCAAGTAACGCCAACTATTATAGAAACAAATATAAACTTTAGGAAATCTATATTTACAGAATTTTTCCTAGCATGACTTACTGCAGAAATAATTGATATTGGGACAATATTCGCAAGTGATGTTCCAACCGCTAAGTGCATTCTTATACTTTCATCTACTTCAGCTAGAGTAAAAATATAGTAAAGAGCAGGCACTACGACGACACCTCCTCCAATGCCAAAAAGACCCGCTATAAAACCAGCAAAAATGCCTGTACTGATCAATAAGGAAATAGAAAAGAACAAGTCGCCTGACGCAACATTGCTAAAAATTGTACTGAACACTTAACTGATATTAGTTTTTACCAGACGGCAACTCATTAAAAGGCAGTTTTTTATCTGACCTTTCATCTTGCGGCAAACCTAAAACTCTTTCTGCAATAATATTTCTTAAAACTTCGTCAGTACCACCAGCAATTCTCATGGCAGCAGAGAAAAAATAGCCGTTTTGGAATAAGTTTTTTAGAATTGGATTTTTATCCTGGTGAACCATACCTGACATTTCCATCAAATCCAGAGCATAAGATGATACATCTTGCATTTTTGATGCTGTGACTAACTTGCTTATTGATAGCTCAGGTCCAGGCGTTTGGCCTTTTGATAAAGCAGTCATGCTTCTGTATTTAGTATATTGCAAACCGCGTGATTGGATATACCAGTCTGCCATTTTTTGTCTTACTTCACTATTTTTTACTGCAAGACCATCTTCAACTTCAATCTCTTTAGAGGCTTCAAAAATTTGATCGAAATCTAGGCCTGGAGGATCCCCCACCGCTAATCTTTCATTCATTAGTGTAGTAAGTGATACTTTCCACCCGTCACCCTCTGCACCAATTCTTTGGCTATCAAGTATGCGGACGTCATTAAAGAATACTTCATTAAAATTAGCTGACCCTGAAATCTGTTTAATAGGTTTGGCTTCAATTCCTGGTGTTTTCATGTCAACATAGAAATATGTAAGCCCTTTGTGTTTTAGGGCAGTAGGGTCAGATCGAGCAACAATCATTCCATAGTCGGCAAAATGAGCTCCTGAAGTCCATACCTTTTGACCATTTAGTACCCATTCGTCACCGTCTTTTTCAGCCTTCATTCTTATTCCAGCTAAATCTGATCCTGCTGAAGGCTCAGAAAACAATTGGCACCATATTTCTTCGCCTGTGATCATTTTTGGGAGGAATCTTTTTTTATCCTCATCTTTGCCCCAAGCCATCATAGTTGGTCCAAGCATTCCTATTCCAATTTCAAAGTATCCTGAGTGAACAAAGTAGTCGTGTTCTTCTTGAGCGTATATAACTTGCTCTATAGGTGTTCCTCCGTAACCTCCAAATTCCTTTGGCCATAGAATAGCGGCAAATCCAGCATCAGCTTTTTTTCTTTGCCATTCTTTTGCATCCTGTAGTGCTAACTTAGCAGCATCTTCACCTTTGACAGTTTCTGGTGCTCCGGCGCTTGAAATAGAAGATCCTGACTCGCCCTTTGGCTTTGCGGCGAGAGTAGACCTTTTTTCTGCATTAGCTTCTAGAAAAGATCTTACTTTCTTTCTAAATTCAGCTTCTTTAGGTGTGTCGTTAAAATCCATCCTTAAACTATATTCCTTTTTTCAAGATTTGAAATTAAATTTTCTTTCCACTGACGAATACTACCAATATTTAAAGAAAGTAGTTTGGATCTACGATAAAACAAGTGACAGTCATATTCCCAAGTAAAACCAACACCTCCATGAATTTGAATATTTTCCTGAGATGCGAAATTATATGCTTCAGAGGCACTAACCCTTGCACCTGCAGCGGCAATTGGTAGCTCATTTGAATCTGTACTTAATGCCCAGGCACCATAATAAGCATTGGATCTTGCTAATTCAATTTTGACGTACATGTCTGCCATCTTATGCTTTAAAGCTTGAAATGCTCCTATTTGCTTTCCAAAGGCGAATCGCTCAAGCGAATAATTCTTTGCCTCATCTAGTGAGACTTGTGCCCCACCCACTTGCTCAAATGAAAATAAAACAGCTGCTCTATTAAAAATATTATCAATCATCTCCCATCCACTTCCTTCGTCGCCGAGTCTTTCACATGCAACATTTTCTAAGCCTACTGTGCAAGCAGGTCTCGTGGGATCGATGGTGTCTAAGTTTGAAATATTTACACCCGGGTCACTTCTATCAATAATAAAAAGAGAGAGAGAATTATAATTTGAATTACTGTCAGAATTTGCAGCAACAATGATATAGTCTGCTGACTCTCCATCAGAAACAGGATTTTTAGATCCATTTAATTTACCTGAAGTATGAAGTGCCTTAATATTGCTAGGTTTTGGTTTACCATTAGTTTCTGATAAAGCGAATGTTCCAATTTTTTCACCAGATGCAATGAGTGGTAAATATTTTTTCTTTTGTTCATCCGTACCATAAGATTTTAAAAATTCAGCAAAGATATATATCGAAGAAGAAAATGGTGTAGGCGCAAGAGCCCTGCCTAGCTCTTCAGCTATTACACACAATTCCAACATACCTAGACCAAGTCCTCCATATTCTTCAGGAATTGCAGTACCAGTCCAACCTAATTTTGAAATTTGAGACCAAAGATCAACATCATAATTTTGCTTATGATCTTCTAGAATGCTCCTTACAGACTTACGGTCGCATTTATCTTGTAAAAACTTTCTTGCTTGATCGCGCAAAAGCTTTTGATCATCTGAAAAGTCAAAGTTCATGATAATTATTCTTTAGGTGTGTTGTCTTCTTCAATGTCAGATGTAACTTTGGTCAACTCTTCGACATCCATAGCTTCATTTTCACTAATATCTTCTGGCTGATCACTCACAGTAAAACTTTCTTCTTCAGAAGATTGGTTTTCCTCAATTGGATCAACTGTAATATGGTAAGTTGTTTCCTCTTGAGTTGATTCAATACTTTCTGTAATTGGAGTTTCAGCTTCTGATGTATCTAATGAAACCTGAGTCTCACTAGGATCCGAAGTTTCGTTTATATCTATTGAACTCGTAGGTGAGGCTTCCACATCACTCACTATATCTTCAATTGGTTTGGCTCTCGTTTCAACTCTAGGGGATCTTGCGGTAAATTTACGTGTTGCAGATTTTTCCATTTCAGATTTTGACAAACCGCCCTGATACATCTGTCTAAATGTATCATTATCCACTTCTTCTAATTCCTCTTCTTCTTCATAATCAGGAATTTGTCTCAACTTAGATACAATACTTTCTTTTAACTCTTCAGCTGTAATTTTAGATTCACTGATTTCTCTAAGAGCTATAACAGGCTTCTTGTCATTTTCCGGATCAACAGCAGGGGTGGCTCCTCTACCCAATTGAACAGCTCTTTCTTTTGCGAGAATAACCAAATCATACTGGTTATTAATAAGCTTTATACAATCCTCAACGGTGATGCGTGCCATATAATTATTAGAAATTGATGTTGCTTTTTATTGTAATATATAAATAAATCAAGCTTTATATGATTAAAAAAAATATACGTGTAGACAGCCCATGCGTCAAAATATGTAAGTATAATGAGGCTTTTATGAACGGCAGGGTATGTATTGGATGCTTTAGAGAGCAGTTTGAAATCACTAATTGGTTAAGAATGTCCGATGAGGAAAAAGCCTTAGCACTAAAGGATGCTAATGAAAGACGGGAGGAATTTAAAAAATTTGATGCTTAGTATTAGTTGGACTTGCAAAGCAACATGGAGGACTTCAAGCTACAATACTTTGTGGTGTCTTATTGGATGCAGTATTGGAGACTTTGGCACAATATTTTACTTTCAAATTGTAGATCATTCCTTGTCAATTTATCTTGTGATGCTAATTGCCATATTCAATGGACTTGTTACAAGTATATTGTTAGAGACTTTTATTTTAATGAAAAGTTTTCCTTTTTCAGAAGCTTTGAATATCGCCTTCAAAATGAGTTTCATTAGTATGGTGGCAATGGAGATTTCAATGAATTTAACGGATCTTATTTTTGCAGGAGGTGTATTAACCATTACTATTATTCCTTTCATGCTCTTAGCAGGTTTTGTCACCCCGCTACCCTATAATTACTATAGGCTTAAAAAATATAATGAATCATGTCACTGAGTAAATGTTAGAAAAAGAATTTGAAGTAGAATCTAAAAAGATAGTTACATATAGGAAAGAAAATCCCGGTGCGGATAAATTTTACTTTTCTCATGCAAATGGATTTAGTGGTAAAGTCTACAATAAGCTATTATCAAACATTAGTGATAATTACGAAGTAATAACTTATGATATGCGAGGTCATGGAAATACAACCTTAAAAGCTGATCCAAGCAAATTAAAATCTTGGTACACTTTTAAAAACGACCTAATAGAACTTATCAAAATGGAAAGTAAACCTGTTGTGCTTTCAGGTCATTCAATGGGTGGAACTGCAAGTTTGCTTGTGGCTTTGTCTAACCCAGATCTCGTTAGTAAGTTAATACTTGTTGATCCAGTAATGTTGCCTTTGAGATACATTTTAACTTATAAGTTTTTACAATTTACTGGCCTGTCTCATTTAGTAAATCCACTAGCAAAAAATGCATCTATAAGAAGAAATGGATGGTCAAGTAAAGATGATGCTTTTCAATATTTCCTAAAAAAAAATTTATTTAAGCATATTGATGAACAAATTATCAGAGATTACGTCGAATATTGTACCTATACTAATCAAAACAATGAGCTCAAACTTAAGTGCGAACCGAGCTGGGAGTCAGCTTGCTTCAAATTGACATCACATGAAGTTTGGTTTGATCTAAAAAGAATAAACATACCTTTAAAAATAATTCTCACTCCAAATAGTGTGGTCTGCAATAAGCTGAGTCAGAAGAGAATAAAGAAATATAACCCTCAAACGGAAATATGCTTTATTGAAGACACAAGTCACATGCTTCCTTTAGAAAAAACCGCTGAAGTATCAAGAGAAATCAATAATTTTCTGTAGTTAACTATATCTATTATATGAATGCCAAATCAGTTAAAATGATACGATGGATAACTTTTTAGACCTAGTTTCATCAGTTTGGTCACAAGGAGTGTTTGGAATAGATTTCAATAATGTATTAATCGGCATTCTGATTCTTATACTTTTTGTACTATTTAGATCTTTATTTTCAAAGATTGTTATTGGAAGATTGAAAGCAATTGTAAAAAAATCTGCAACTCAAATTGATGATGAAGTTTTAGAAGCTTTTGATGGTCCACTAAGATTTTTTCCAATCGTTATCGGAGTATACATCAGCACTC
>CABZEU010000024.1 GCA_902524795.1 uncultured Pelagibacteraceae bacterium | reverse complement strand
CAGGTTCTGTAAGCGATACTTTTAGAGATGCAGCAGAATATGAAAATCAAAACTTTATATTAAATTACAAAAATAAAATAGTGGAAGATGCGACTCTTAATTTAGATTTGCTTTCCTCTTTTAAAGATCAGGATTTACCAGGACCTCGTGTAAAAGGCGGGGCTGTATATAATTATCATTTTTGTAATCGTTATGAAGATAGTAGAACGGCAAAACATATAGGTGGATCATTTGCAACTAATGGAGATAGCTGTAACACAAATCAAAGGGATGATTACGCCGAATCAGAAAACAATAGGATCAATGCTAATCTCAAATATGACTTAAATACTCTTAATAAGCTATTTATTAATTTGGGATATAAAGAAAGAATCGATAAAGCTTTTCTGGCTGCAAACGGGAACACTATTAATACTCCAAGCAACGGAGATAGGTATTTAAGAACTGAGACAGACAATAATTTGTTTAATATTAGATATGAAACTAGGCAAGTTGAAGAGACTCATTCAAATATATTAAACTTTGGTTTTGAAATTGGACACGCTTTCTATAATTCCAAAAGGTATAGAAAAGAAAATGAGGCACTAGGCCATAATTATTATGCTAGTTTAAAGACGAGAGCGTTTTATCTTCAAAATACTTATTATAATAACAGTCTTGATCTTGCACTTTCATTTGGAGCAAGACAGGAACGATCAGAAAGTGACGCTAGAGACGAAGTTTATAGAACAGTTACAGGTTTTATAAATTCATGGGATGCAACTGACCATGATACTTATGACAATAGTAGGAATAATTATGCCTATAATATAGGCTTTGAGAAAGGTATCGATAAAAATCTGTCGTTATATGGAAGTTATTCAGAGTCATTTAGGATTCCTAATATTGATGAAAATATCAAAGCAACAACCTCAGGATCCTTTCATTTGGAAGATCAAGAGTCTGAAGGAATAGAAGTTGGCATCCTATATCAAACTAATATGCTAAGTCTAAATGGTAGCTACTACACTTTAGATACAAAAAATGAGATACAGTATAATCAATCAGTAAATACAAACCTTGATCCAATTGAGCGTCAAGGTCTCAATATAGATTTAGTATATTTACTAGATGAAAACAGTAAAATAACTGCATCAGTTAACTATACAGAGGCTGAATTTACTGCTGGAACCTTAACTCCTGGAACAGGAGGCTCGGGTTCATGTAGTTATACAAATACGACATACTGCAGTAATTCCTCGACCTGGCAAAATTTAATGGGAGGTGGCACTTCTTTTAGTCTCGCTGGTAAATCAGTACCTTTAGTTGCTCCGCTTACTTATAGTGTTAATTACGAAAATAAATTGAGAAATAATATTATATTTAATTTAGATATTAAATATAATGATGAAAAATACGTTTCAAATGATCCTGAAAATATAGAGCCAAAAATACCTGACTATTATCAAGTTGATACTTCAATTAATTCTACAAATGGACCTTATATATTAACTTTCGGTATCAATAACATTTTTGATAAAAAAATATATGACTTTGCTGTTTCAAGTACTTTTCATGATGATAATCACTATGGACTATCTAATGTATACCCTTTACCCGAAAGAAATATATACTTTGATTTAGCGTATACTTTTTAATTTATAGAGTTTATAAAATACAAAATGGAAAACAGAAAAAATATTTCTATAGCTCTATTTATAATAGCTTTACTCGCTTTGAGTAGAGTTATTCCGCATCCACCCAACTTCACCCCTGTTCTTGGTATGGCAGTGTTTTCAGGGGCGATTATTAGTAAAAGATTAATTGCTTATTTAATACCTTTGATGGCAATGCTGATTAGTGATTTATATTTAGGTTTTTATGCAAGTATGCCTGTTATTTATTTTGCCTTAGCTATTTGTGTTCTTATTGGAACATTCATTGAGTCAAAAGTATCAATTTTGAACTCTCTTTTAGGCATAAGTATGGGCGTACTTGTATTTTTCCTTATAACAAATTTCGCAGTTTGGTATGGATCAACAATGTATGAGCCTAGTTTTTCAGGCCTTATGACTTGCTACTTTATGGGACTGCCCTTTGTACAAAATACATTCATCTCAAGTATTATATATGGAATGGGAGCTTTCCTAATATACAATATTATAAATAAACGTATAGTTTTTGCCAATAATCAATAAAAATTAGAGTTGAAATCAATTTTTTAAGGCATTATATCATTAAAAAAACTAACTGTTAGGTGGTGATTACATGGATACAGCATTTTCAAGTGAAGATTTAAAATTTCAATCAGATGTAAGAGAGTTTATTTCAAATAATTATCCAAAAGAACTAAAAGATTCAATTAGCACGAAAAGGAAAACTGGAAAAGAATTGTCCCGTGATGACTTGATGTCATGGCACAAAATTTTAGGCAAACATAATGGATGGTCGGCACCAGGATGGCCTAAACAATATGGCGGTGCAGAATTTACCCCTACACAAAAATATATATTTGAACAAGAATGTGCTCGAGCAGAATGTCAATACATAATGCCTTTTGGTGTTAATATGGTAGGCCCAGTTATTTATACATTCGGTAATGAGGAGCAAAAAGCAAAACATCTTCCAGGTATACTTAGCGGAGACGTATTTTGGTGCCAGGGATATTCCGAACCAGGATCGGGTTCTGATTTAGCGTCACTTAAAACCAGTGCAGTAAAAGAAGGTGATCATTATATTGTTAATGGTCAAAAAACTTGGACTACTCTTGCTCAGCACGCAGATTGGATTTTTTGTTTAGTTAGAACAAACCCAGAAGCAGAAAAACCTCAACAAGGAATTTCATTTCTTTTGATTGATATGAAAACTCCAGGTATTACTGTTCGCCCAATCAAACTTATGGACGGATCACACGAAGTTAATGAAACTTGGTTTGATAATGTAAAGGTACCAGTTGAGAATCTAATTGGACAAGAAAATATGGGTTGGACCTATGCAAAGTTTTTATTAGCCCATGAAAGATCAGGCATTGCAGGCGTCGCGAGATCCAAAAAAGCTTTAGAAAGAATAAAGCAAATTGCAAGTGCTGAGATGTCTTATGGTGAACCGTTAATACAAGATCCAGCATTTAAATCCAAAATAGCAAATGCTGAACTTGAATTAAATTCCCTAGAGTACACTGAGCTTAGAACTTTAGCTAAAGACTCAGCAGGAAAAGGTCCTGGTCCAGAATCTTCGCTTTTGAAAATTAAGGGTACTGATATTCAACAGATGGTCACTGAACTTGCGATGGAAGCGGTTGGATATTACGCTAACCCGCATTTGGGTACTACATTAAGTAATGAATATGTAGGACCAGATTATGCAACTAATTTATCAGGATCATACTTTAATTTCAGAAAAGCATCTATTTATGGAGGCTCTAATGAAATCCAGAGAAATATAATCGCTAAGATGGTTCTTGGATTATAAAATTTTTGACATTTTAGTAGGCAATATATAGGACTACTCCCATGAACTTTGATTACACAGAAGAACAAACTCTTCTCGAAAATATGGTTACTTCATTTGTAAGGGATGACTATGACTGGGATACAAGGTGCTCAATTGTTAAAACGGAGGAGGGATGGAAAGAAGAGAATTGGAAGAAGTTTGCTGAGCTAGGTCTTCTAGGAGTTCCTTTTGAAGAGGATAATGGAGGACTCGGTGGTGAAGCGACTGACATAATGATTGTGATGGAGCAATTTGGAAAAGGCCTTGTTGTAGAGCCTTACATGCCATCGATAATTCTTGCTGGAGGGCTCATTTCAAAACTTGGATCATCAGATCAAAAAAATTCAATTATCCCCGAAATTATATCAGGTGACAGACGTTATGTTTTTGCATACGCAGAACCTCAAAGTAGGTTTGATTTATTTGATGTCAAATGTTCAGCATCGCTTGATGGAGATAACTATATTATTAACGGATTTAAGTCCGTAGTCTTTGGCGCTGGTATGGCAACTCATCTAATTATTTCAGCGAGGACTGAAGGAGATCAAAGATCAAAGTCAGGAATTACATTATTTCTGGTTGATATAAAATCTGATGGCATCACTTTGCAGAATTATCCTACAATAGATGAGTATAGAGCATCAGAAGTTGTTATTGAAAACTTAAGTGTCTCGAAAGAAAATATTTTAGGTGAGTTGGGCAACTCCTATGAAGCAATTGAAGAACAAGTAGATTTATCTACAATTGCAATATGCTCAGAAGCTGTTGGTATTTTACAAGTGCTTAAAGACTCAACTAACGATTATTGTAAAAATAGAAAACAATTTGGACAGCCAATTAGTGCAAATCAAGCGATACAGCACCGCCTTGTCGATATGATGATTGAATATGAGCAAGCAAAATCAATTCTCTACATGGCAATTACAGCAGACCTTAGCAATCCAGACGAGAGAAGAAAGGCAGCATCGGCTGCAAAGGCTCGTATTGGAAAAGCTATAAAATTTGTTGGTGAAAATGCTATTCAATTACACGGTGGTATGGGTGTTGTTGACGAGTATATGATCAGTCACTTTTTTAAAAGAGCAACAATGATTGGAATTCTTTTTGGCAATGTTGATTTTCACATGAAAAGATACATTGATTTGACTCAATCTAATATTCAGTTGATAAATGAAGACGACGGAATCAATCTTTCTTAGATAACTAATTTTCTATTCTGATAGCTTTTTAAATATATGAGCAGTGTGTTCTGCTCCACTTCTAAGAGCTTTACTGTTTGTCATGTCTGAAGCCTTTGACCATTTTTCAGCAAGCATATCAGCATTTAGATCATCCCCTTTAAGAGCAATTCCTTCAGAATGAACTATTTCAGCCATTGCAAACACACCTGCTCCAGCAGAAATCATTACACCGTCAGGTGCATTCTCAGAGGCCATGAATATTACCGCAGGAGATACAGATTCAGGCTTAAGGCTGTCAAATACTGCGTCAGGCATTCCAAGATTTTCTGTCATTCTTGTAGCTGCGACAGGTACGAGAGAGTTAACCTTGATATTATTTTTTTGACCTTCTATTCTAAGAGTATTCATTAATCCAACAACTCCCATTTTAGCTGATCCATAGTTAGACTGTCCAAAATTACCAAATATTCCTGACGAAGAAGATGTCATGACTATTCGACCATATTTTTGCTCAACCATAATTGGCCATACCGCCTTAGTACAATAGACAGACCCCATCATATGTACATCAACAACAAATTCAAAATCATCCAAAGTTACTTTCGCAAAAGATTTGTCTCTCAAGACACCAGCATTATTTACGAGAATATCAATTCTTCCATAAGCTGCCATCGCATCATCTACAAGTTTTTTTACACTAGCTTTATCAGTTACACTTGATCCATTTGAGATGGCATCACCACCCATAGCTTTAATTTCATCGACAACCTTATCAGCTGCTTCACTTGATTCACCTGATCCATCTACAGCACCACCTAAATCATTAACAATAACTTTCGCACCTCTTTCAGCAAATTGAAGTGCATGGCATCTACCTAATCCTCCACCAGCACCAGTTACTATTGCTACTTTATCTTTAAAACTTATTGTCATTTTTAACTCCTATGTGATCAAATCTTTTAATTGAGTAAAATTATTTATCACCATATCAGCCTCTTTGTAAATATTTTTATTATCAGTATAACCATACTCAACTAAAACAACCGGCATATTTGCATTATGACCTGCATTTAAATCTGTTACACTATCTCCAATCATTATTGAATCAGACTGACTAATTTTGAGGTGGTTACAAATTTCAATTAATGGAAAAGGATCTGGTTTACTTTTGGTATACGTATCTCCTCCAGCCAAGAAATCAAAGTACTTTAACACATCTAACTTCTCTAAAAGCATAATGCTTAATTTTTCCATTTTGTTTGTACACACTGCCAACTTAATTTCTCTAGATTTAAGAAACTCTAAAACTTCTCTTACATTGTTAAAAAGTATGCTGTCATCATCAATATTATGCGTATAATAAAGAAGAAATATTTTTAACATCTCATTCAATTTTGCATCATCGTGATCAATGTTTTTTGTAACAGCAGTCCGTCTTATTAATTCGCGCGCACCATAACCAACCAGATTTCTTATTTCCTCAAGCGAGACTAATGGATAGTTGAGTTCAGAAAGCATATAGTTTAAAGAATTTTTAAAGTCTGGAGCTGTATCCACAAGCGTTCCATCGAGATCAAAAATAAATAATTTTTTGTTTTTCATAGTAAAATTAAAGTAAGCCTCTGAAATAAATCTTTACGATACAATTAATAACATATTGTTTATTTTTCATTGAAAATCCAATGAATAATTTAGAAATTATAATACTTGCTGCCGGGAAGGGGACTAGAATGAAATCCAGTACACCAAAAGTACTGCACCCCTTGGGGGGGAAACCTATAATTGAACATGTTTTAGATACTGCAAGGTCTTTAAAGCCAAAGAAAATTCATTTAGTAATAAATTTAGAAATAAAAAATGAATTCGATCACTTAAAAAATAAAATCAACTTAATAATACAAAAAAATCAATTAGGAACTGGCGATGCAATTAACGTAGCTATAAAAAGTTTTCAAAAAAATTCTAATATTCTTGTCCTTTATGGAGATGTTCCATTCACGCATTCATCCACTTTAAAACAAATAATTAAGTTTAAAAAAATGAAATAAATATTCTTTGTTTCAATAAAGAAGAGCAAAATAATTACGGAAAAGTTGTATTGGGAACCAATGGTTTCGTTTATGAGATAATTGAACAAAAAGAGTTAAAAAGACAAGAAAACTTTTATCTATGTAATTCTGGTATTTTTTCAATACACTCATCACTTCTTAAAAAATTAATACCAAAAATAAATAATAAAAATATGAAGAAAGAATATTATTTAACAGATATCTTCAAAATGGCATCAAATAGTGATATTAAAATTAAGTCAATTATTACATCTGAGAAAGAAGTGCAGGGTATCAATGATAAAAAAGATTTAGCCATGGCGGAAAATGAATTTCAGGAAAATTTAAGAGCTAAACATCTTAAAGCTGGAGTAACAATGCGTGACCCCAACACTGTATATTTATCAGAAGACACAAAAATAGGAAAAGATGTAACTATTCATCCTTTTGTTGTGATTGGTAAAAATGTAAAAATCTTAAATGGTGCCGAAATTTATTCTTTTTCGCATTTAGAAGACTGTAAGATCGGAAGGAAAACTAGCATAGGACCTTACGCCCGTATAAGGCCGGGTACGCAGATTAATGAGCAGGCAAAAATTGGAAATTTTGTTGAAGTTAAGAATTCAACAATTGACACAAATTCAAAAATTAACCACCTATCTTATGTTGGAGACTCAATAATTGGGAAAAATGTTAATGTCGGAGCAGGAACAATAACATGTAATTACGATGGAAAAGCAAAATATAAAACAGTCATTAAAGACAATGCCTTTATAGGATCAAATTCATCACTTGTTGCACCATTAGAAGTTGGCAAAAATGCATATATAGGCTCTGGCTCAACAATAACAAAGAAAGTTAAACAAGATAGCTTGGCTGTTGAAAGATCTGTCCAAATGGAAGTAAAAAATTGGGCTAAGAGGAAAAATAAAAAATAATTATATGTGTGGAATAGTAGGTATTACAGCAAATGAATCTGTTTCTTCAAATATAATTGGAGCCTTAAAGAAACTTGAGTACAGAGGGTACGATTCAGCCGGCATAGCTATTAATACTGAAAGTCAAATTCACCAAAAAAAAGCGAAAGGTAAGCTTGATAACTTAATACTATCACTGCAAAAAGATGGTTTTGATGGAAAGGTTGGAATTGGCCACACGAGGTGGGCTACACATGGCGAGCCATCAGAAAGAAATGCCCATCCTCACTCGTCACGAAAGGTTTCGCTCGTTCACAATGGAATTATTGAAAATGCGTCTGAGCTTAAAAGTAGAGCAGAATTAAAAAACTATAACTTTGAGTCTGATACTGACTCTGAGGTTATAACAGCGCTGATTACTCATTATCTCAATGAAGGTCATGATCATATGGAGTCAGTTAAACAAACAATATCACTCTTAGAGGGCTCTTATGCGCTAGCTATCATCTTTTGTGACCTCAAGGATAAAATAATAGGTGCGAGGAATGGAAGTCCTCTGGTAGCGGGAACCGATGGCAACTCCAGCTCATTA
>CABZEU010000023.1 GCA_902524795.1 uncultured Pelagibacteraceae bacterium | reverse complement strand
AAATTTCTCGCATTATGTGTGGATGGAGTGAAACGTAAAAGGCCAAGTACCTTTCTGCGTAAATATTTATATAAGTTTATTGTTAATGATAGGTCAAAAAATATAAAAAAATTACCTATTTATGAAATGGAAAAGAAATTACTAGAAAATATAATGCCAATTACCAAATCAAATAAACGCAATGATTATTTAAAATATGACCCTAAAGGGAAAAGACTTAATGCTCTTTTTCACTATAAATCTGAGATATTTGGAAATATTAATGACAACATAGATCAGTTTAATAATTTTTTTTCTCAATTAGTAAGAAAGTTTAATATATACATTAAAATTAGTACTGACTTAGAACTTAATAGCTCAAGCAAAGAGCTGTTTAATGCTTTTAAAAGTAACCATAACATTGAATTTTTGGGGCCTGTAGATGCAGAAAGTTTAATGAATGAAATAGGGGATTCAGATTTAATTATTAGCCCACACGGTGCCATTACTTGTATAGCAGGCTATTACAATAAAAATATTATTGATATATTTGATAGAACAATAACCAGAAACGCATTCTCTGAATTTAAACCATATACCAATGGTTATTACCAATTTATAATCAAATCATTAGACTTAAATAAAACTTTTTTAAAAATAATGTATAAAATCAATAACATATATTATTAAGCTTATAATTTACTTTATATATTACATTTATGTATTTAGTCATTGTAATTAATAGATAAATTAGATTTAACATAATATATATTATACGAATAATAGAATATTCAACATTCGAGAAAATAAAGCTATTAAGAATTGTCACTTATATTACTTCTAAAAACCACCCCACAAATATGCGAGAATCTATGTAATTAAAAAAAAGGATAAATAAAAAATGATTGAAGAATATCAAATCTGGACTTTATTTAACTCAGGAAGAATTGGATCTGGCTTAAATATAATTTGGACAATACTTTTATTATGGCTAGCTCTTAGAGTTGCCGTTGCTACTAGAAACTCTGAAGAAACAAATCTGTTTGCTAAGGTTGTTTCAAGTGCTTTTGGAATACTGGCAATTGGCGGAGCGTGGCAAGCATGGACAAACGCGGCAAATTTATGGGTATTAACGGCATATAATTTGTCTCAATTGGAAGAAAAAAGTGAAACAGCTGAAGGATTTATGGAATTTGTAGGTTCAACAGATCTGTCTCTAACGCCTCAAATTGGAGGAGTATTATTATTGTTGGTTATTGCAATAATGATAGCTGGTCAAATCTGGTATCCAAAAAAATAATCAAAAAACTAAATAGGCCTTCTAATTATTAATTAGAGGGCTTATTTTTTATATGTATGAAGTGGCCAATTATAATTTTTAATTGCCTTTCCATTAAACGCTATATCTAAGAAGTAATTTGTAATTACTTTTTCATTGTAATATTTGTGACCTCTTTCCCACCCTTTTTTAGCAATTAATTTAGCAGTATTAATATTTCCTAATGTTTTTTCTAATTTTTTACCAAGACTTGAAATATCATTTGAATCAAAAAAAATTGCTTCCTCATTTGTAAATAGTTCATTTAATTTAGAGTTAACATCAATAAAAATACACGAACCATTTCCTAGATATTGAGATATTCGATCAGAACTGTAATATTTTAAGTATGGCTTTCTACTTAAGTTAAGACTTATCGGAGATTTACTTAATTCTCTCTCAAATTCATTGCCCCATACAGGCTGTTTTCCCAAGTAACCAAAAAAATTTGTTTTTATTTCAGGATAATTTTCAGATATGTGATTCAAAAAAAGCTCTCTGTCATAGTCTGATTTAATATTTCTAATTTTTCCTGTACCTACACCATAACTAAGAGCATAAAATACATCATAATCGTACGAATGGTTTTCAAAAATTCTTAGATTTTCAATTGATTGATCAAATATGTTTGGGAAAAAAGATATTGAATTATTATCGCTTAAACATGATCTAATAGCTTTATCGGCATTAGTTATAAAATAAGCGTCAATAAGATGTGACTTTGATTTTAACTTTTGTTCAGTATTATCTAAAAAGTAATTATCGACATTCCATTCAATAATTCTTATATCTTTGTTAATTGATTTAAACTCGTTAAGTGTCTCTTGATGTACCTTATCTGCATGCCCTAAAACTACAAGGTCAGGATAAAAATTTTTAAATATTTCAATTAAAGATTTATTTAAGTTTTTGTTATTATTTAATTTATTGATTAAATTCATCCGACTCATATCTCTGTCGCTAAATGTACATACATTATGACCATTTCTAATGAAGCCGTTGTTAATTTTAAAACAATGATTCCACTGCAATCTTCCTTTTTGCTTTTGGACAAAATTTGATATATGAAGTATTTTCATTTTTATGCAGTTAACTAAGTATATATTTATTATTTTATCATTATTTATATCAGCTACTACTCTAGCAGATCCATTTATTGAAGAAAGAAATTTTGTTGTTGAGGCAAAATTATCAATTCTACCTAAAATACCTGTTATGAGTATTGATACAGTTCTCGAGATCCAAAATAATAATTATGAGTATAAATTTAGCATTAGAACAAATAATATAGTTGATTTTATTAATAAAGTTAACGGAGATGGCGGCATAATAGGTATTATTGATAAATTTTATAAGCCACTTCATTATAAGTATAGGTATACAAGAAAAGAAAAAGAAAAATTCGTTGAGATAAAGTACAATGATGGATTAATTTCTGAGCTCAATTTAATTCCTGAACCTGACAAAAATAAATTGACTAAAATTGAAGACGATATGCTTATTAATACAATCGATCCTTCTAGTTTTTTTTTAAATATATTAAATTATAAATATATTAACGATTGTGAAAAAACTTTTAGAATCTTTGATGGCAAGCGTAGATATGATGTTTCGTTTACTAAAGCTGACAAAATAATTTCAAATAACCTTATATATTGTAAGGCAAATCAAGTAAAGCTAGGTGGTTATAAAATTGATGAAGATGAGGACGTTTTTGCGTCATCTGATTATATTAAAGTGATATACAATAATAATGATGTAAAAGACTTTTATGGTTATGAAGCAAACAATGGCGCCATTACATTATATATTAATGAAGTTAAATAAGAAACTTAGCTAAAGTTTTCTTCAAATCAGTAACCCCCTCACCTGTTAAAGCGCTAATATAATTTTTCTTATGCTGACACGAGGCTTCAAACCCCTTTAAGTCAATCTTATTATAGATAGTTATCATCTCTGATATTTTATTTTTATCAACTCCTGTATCTTTTAGTATATTTTTTGTTACTCTAATTTTCTGCTTTGTGTTTAGATCATTAACATCAACAATATTTAATAAAATATCGGCTTTGTTGACTTCCTCTAGCGTTGCTTTGAATGACTCTATTAATGACGTTGGAATATTATTTATAAAACCTACAGTGTCTATAAGCCCGATGTACATGTTTTCACCCAAATATACCCTGCTGATTTTAGTATCTAATGTTTCAAATAATCTGGATCTACTTGATTGTTTTTTTTTAGTCAATTTATTAAAAAGTAATGTTTTTCCGGCATTTGTATATCCGATTAAGGCAGCAGTTTTAAAACTATTATTTCTTCTTAGACTCCTCTGTACGTGCCTTCTGTGCTTTACTTTACTTAGCCTTTTTTTGATATTTAGAATTTTGTCTTGTATTAAGCGTCTATCTAATTCAATTTGGAGCTCACCTGGTCCTCCAATGAAGGTTGTACCGCCTCTCTGTCGTTCTAAATGCGTCCAAGCCCTAACAAGTCTTGATTTTCTATATATTAATTCAGCTAGTTGTACCTGCATTTTACCTTCATTAGATTTCGCTCTTCTAGCAAAAACCTCTAATATAATCCCTGTTCTGTCAGTTACTTTTATCTTGAGTCTATTTTCTAAATTTTTTTGTTGAGCAGGTGTTAAGTTGTTATTTACAACTAATAAATTTATGTTTTTTTTCTTAATGTCATGTTCAATTTTTATTAGGTTACCCTCCCCAATCAGTGTTGACGGATTTATTCTTTTTATTTTTATAATTTCTTTTTTTTTGATGGTTATATCAAGATTTATTACCAAATTTTCAATTTCAGAAAGCATTTCTTCTGAAATAAATTTAGGATCAGCATCTACATTAAGATGAACAATATGCGAAATAGTTTTATTCAAGATAGGGTGATATACTTAAAATATATTTCTTTAAATATGTGTGCAAATTCTCCTACGCGACCATCACCTATTCTAATATTATTTACTGCAATTACAGGCATTATAAACTGTGTTGCGCTAGTAATAAAAGCTTCATCTGCACCTTTAATATCATTTATATTAAATCTTCTTTCTATAAATTTATACCCTACCTTCGATAGAGATTTTATAAGTGTTGAACGAGTTATTCCGTTTAATATAGAACTGGATACTGGTCTCGTAATTAATGTTTTATCTTTTACTATCCACGCATTACTTGAACTTCCTTCTGTAACATAGCCATCATCATCTAAAAGCCATGCCTCTTCACAATTATTATCGGCTGCATATTGTTTAGCTAAGACAGGCGGAAGTAAATTCAAAGATTTAATATCTACTCTTTTCCATCTTAAATCTTTGGTTGTTTTAACTTTAATTCCTTTATTGAAATTATTATTATAATAATTTGACGAAGTATTTTTTCCAATAATAACAATTGAACTTTTAGAATTTTTTGGAAATTTAAAGTCTCTACTGGCTACACCGCGTGTAACTTGCAAATAAACTAGGCCATCATGTATTATATTTCGTTTTATAATTTCATTAATATGAAATTTATACGATTTTCTTTGAATTGGTGATGCAATCTTCAGCTCTTTAAGCGATCTATATAGTCTTTTAATATGACCATCGTAATCTACAATTTTACTATTTAATATTGCAAATACCTCATACACACCATCGGCAAATTGATAACCTCTATCTTCTATGTGAACTTTTGAATTAATATATTCTGTATATTCTCCGTTTACAAATGCCTCTCTACTCATTAATACTCACTTCTAACTTGAAATAATTCTTCTGCTTTTTTAATATCATCTCTCATGCATAAAAATAATATTTCGTCATGAATTTCAATTTTTGTATCTTTTTCAGGGATTATTATTTTATCATCTTTCTTAATTAACCCTACCCTTAGTCCATTTGGAAAATCGGCATCTTCAATATTTTTATTTATTAATTTTGAGCTTTTAAGTACTTGCGCATGAATAATTTCTGCTTGGTTGTTGTCAATTGCGAAAACTGACTCGATTTTACCTTTATGTATATGTTTAAGTATTTTAGACACCGTAATTTTTCTTGGGTCAACAACTTTACTGATTCCCAAAACGTCTTTTAATTTGTTATATTCTGAATTGTTAACAATAATGATTGACTCACACTTATTTTTTCTAGCAACAGCTGAAATAATAATATTTGTTTCGTCATCATTTGTCAGAGCTAATAATATATCTGCATCTTTAATATTAGCCTCATCTAGCAAATCTTGATCTAAACCATCGCCGTTTAAAACTAAAGTGTTAGATAGCTGATCAGCGATATATTTTGATCTATCTTCATTATTTTCAACTATACTAACTGATATATCGGACTGATATTTTTCTAAATCTTTTGCTAAATTAAAACCAATGTTCCCACCGCCAATTATTATTAATTTTTTAATTGGTTTTTCATCGTATCCAAAAGCACTCATTGTTCTTTTTACATGATTTTTATCAACCATTATATAAACATGATCACCTTGAGTTAAAGTTTCTTGTTTTTTTGGTATAAATAATCGTTCATCTCTACTAATTCCCAGTATTGAAGCTCTGAGGTTTTTTTCAGTATCTGCATTTTCTTGAAATAGTTCATGTATATTAATAAGACTTGTATCAACTAAAGGACACTTTTCGTTTATCACCAAGCTCAAGAGTTCAATTTCATCATTCAAAAAAGGGACAACATCATAAGCACCTGGAGCTTTTAACTGCCTTTCTATAGACCTTGCTACTTCTAATTCTGGACTTATTATAAGATCAATTGGCATATTATCAGCATTGTATAAATCTCTCCAAATAGGATTTAAAAAGTCTTCTGTTCTTAGACGCGCAATTTTTCTAGGAATTTTGAAAAAAGTATGTGCCATTTGACATGCAACCATATTTATTTCGTCTTGTAGAGTAACAGCTATAATCATATCAGTGTCCTCGGCGCCAGCATTTTTTAGCACTGATGGGTTTGAAGCTGATCCAATAACGGTCTTAAGGTCCACTTTTTCTCTAAGATCATCAATGAGTTTGTGTGAACTATCAATCACCGTAACATCACTACCCTGGTCAACAAGATGTCGCGCTATACTTGTTCCTACTTTGCCAGCACCACATATAATTATTTTCACTATTTATCCTCTTCTGTAATGCCTAATTGCTTGAGTTTCCTATGCAATGCTGATCTTTCCATTCCTATAAAAGCTGCAGTTTTTGATATATTTCCGTCAAATCTATTAATTTGTGATTGAAGATAATTCTTTTCGAAAAGTTTACGCGCATTTCTTAATGGCAAAGAAATAACATTTTTATTTTGAAAGTCCTCTAGTTTATCTATTAAATTGCTATCATCGTACTTTTCTCCTAAAATTGAATGTCTTTCTATAACGTTTCTTAATTCTCTGATATTTCCAGGCCAATCATAATTAATGTATTTAGTTTTAATTATTGCCTTAATATCTATATTTTTTTGATTATTTTCCTTGGAAAATATTTCTGTAAAATAGTCTATTAATGAATCAATATCATCAGACCTCTCATTTAATGTAGGTAATTTTATAGTCACAACATTTAATCTGTGAAACAGGTCTTTTCTAAAAGAACCCTTACTTATTAATTCTTCTAGGTTTTTTGTAGATGAACAAACAATTCTACAATTTAATTTTATAAATTCATTGCCTCCTTTTTTAGTGAAATTTTTGTCTGTAAGTACTCTAAGTATCTTAGCTTGCGTTTGTAGAGGCATTTCCCCAACTTCATCTATAAATAATGTTCCATTTTCAGCTTTTTCTAAATACCCAATTTTATTCAAACCATTATCTCTTATTCCAAAGAGTTCACTTTCTAAATTATCAGGATCCATAAGAGCTGCATTTAAAATTATAAATGGACCATTTTTATTATTAGAATTTTTATGAATTTCTTTCGCTATTATATCTTTTCCAGTGCCAGACTCCCCATAAATCATAACTCTGCTTAAAGTAGGTGCTACTTTAATAATTTGTTGTTTAATTTTTGAAATAGCTGAAGACTCACCAATAAACTTGTAATCAAAAATATTTCCTTCTTTTAATATTTTATTTTCATCTTTTACTTCTTGAAGTTCTATAGATCTATTAACAGAAAGCAATAATCTTTCAGTATTAAAGGGTTTTTCAATAAATTCATTTGCTCCATCTTTTATTGCAGAGACGGCCATGTCTATATTTCCATGTCCAGATATGATTATTATTGGAATATTTTCTTTTTCCCTTATCTGCTTCAAAATTTCTAAGCCATCATACTTTGAGTTATCAAGCCAAACATCTAAGATTACTAAATTGTATGAGTTTTCATTAATATAATTAAAAGCATCATCTGAATTATGCGCTATTTGAATATTAAACCCCTCATCACTAAGAATGGCTTTAATATTATTACAAATATCAATTTCATCATCAATAACTAATATATTTTTTTTCATATAATGTTTTTTTCAAAAATGATCTTAACAATTCTAGTTCAGTATTAAATGAAGACTCATCTAAAATGGCTAGAGCACTAAGAACACAAGCCTTGGTTAGATCCCTTCCGGAAACATATATTATTAATAAAAATAGAAAAATTTTATTCCAAGCTTTTAGAAACAACATGCCTTTTTATGAACCTCCTTTATCATCTTTCGATAGAGCGGATAGTGGTGAAATGACAATTATGTCTTCAACACAAGTAAACAAAGTTTACGCGTTGATTAAACTAAATAATTACGATGATTATTATCTATTTGCTGGAAGGTCAATGGATGGAAACGTAATTAGTGCATTAAACGACACTGTTTCAGCAAAAAATGAATACACATTTCTAGAAATAAGCAGAAATAAGATTAGCCTCATATTCATTTTACTCTATGTAATAGTATCACTAATTTTGATTTTAATATCGATAATAATAGGAATAAATTTTGCAGATAGAATAGTCAAGCCTATATCAAGTATTATTACTGCGACAAACAATATTAGTAAAGGAATGTATGACAATAAAATAAAAAAAGATAATGACTATATTGAATTAAACAGACTTGCAGACTCATTCAATCAAATGAGCGGAGATATAATTAAACAAAGAAATCAAATTATAGTGTCTAAAAAACATGAAACTTGGTCTGATATTGCAAGAAGAATAGCTCACGAAATAAAGAATCCTTTAACTCCAATTCAATTATCTGCTGAACGACTTGAAAAGAAAACTAACAGATTAAACATTGAAAATAATGAAATAAATGAATGTATTGAAACAATACGACGTCAAGTCAATGAAATAGGATACTTAGTAGATGAGTTCTCTAGTTTTGCTCGATTGCCAGATCCAGATTTGAAAAATAACAATATAACCACTATAATATCTAAGGTTGTATCTGATTACGAGAATAACAACACAAATATAAAATTCATTAACAAGCTACATTCTAGTCAAATAAATTTGAAAATTGATAATTCACAAATCTCGAGGGTATTTCAAAATTTAATTGTTAATTCCATTCATTCAATTAATGAAACTAAAAAAAAGGGTGGCGAAATAATATATTCCTCGTATGAGATTGATGATAATATAGTAGTATCATTAATTGATAATGGTATTGGTCTTAAATATGAAAAGGATGAACT
>CABZEU010000022.1 GCA_902524795.1 uncultured Pelagibacteraceae bacterium | reverse complement strand
AAGAAATATTAGAGTGGAAGGGTTTACATTTACTCAATTTTAGAGCATCTTCTTGTTCACAAAAAGTTCGAATTTACCTTAACTTAAAAAAAATCAGTTGGACTTCGCACAGTGTAAATCTCGCAGCAGGAAAAAATTATACAGAATGGTTTTTAGGTATCAATCCTAAAGGGCTCATTCCAGTACTTGTGGATGATGGGCATGTTGAAATAGAAAGCAATGACATACTAATGTATCTTGAAAAAAAATACCCTCAAAATCCTTTAATCGACGAGCATGAAGAGGAAAATATGAACACTCTTCTTAAAGATGAGGATGTTCTTCATGAAGACATTAGAAACATTGCTTATCGTTATATGTTTGGTGGTCTAGGCAAAAAGAGCTCTAAGGGACTTGAAGTATTCAAAAACTATAAATCTTCTAATTCTGAACTTGATAAACTTAAGAAGAAAGAGGTCGAATTTTACGAGACCTATGGTGAAGAAGGAATTACTGATGACGCTGTAAAACAGTCATTGGTTAAATTTTGTGAGCGTTACGACAAATTTGAAGGCCGTCTAACTAACCAAAAATATTTAATGGGGGATAAGCTTTCGTTGCTAGACCTTGCATGGTTTATTTACTCATATCGGCTCTATGTATCTGGATTTCCTTTTCGTAAGTTATATCCACATGTATCAAATTGGTTTCATGATCTTTATTCACAAAATGAATTTTATAAGGAAGTAAACGATCCTTTGATTCTAAAATTAATTAGGCAGTATGCAAAAATAACAACAGCGCTTAATGCAAGATCAATAAAGGCATTAATGCCAAACTAATGACCAAAGATCGTGACGTTAAACTTGAGGGATATTACAAATCCCATTGGCCAGTAGAATGTGGCGGTAACCGCAGACAAAAAGCTGCCAATGGACGATTGGATGTAAAAAATAAACAAGCACGTGTGCAAAGTATTCGTAACGAAAGATGGAATGTTATGACCATTTTTCGAGAGCGCGAAGAACTTTTTCTTGGAGGCACTATGCCAAGTTTTACTGGTCCGCCTCCTTTTGGTTGGGTTCAAAAAATTGATCCGCAAACTCTTGAAGTTATTAATGAGACACCTCGACTTCCCTGCGGTGAGCATGTTTGGTGTGGAGCTATTGCTGCCCATCAAAACGGCAACATTATTAAAGTTAATGGCAATTACATGCATAGTATTACTAATCAATGTGAAGTCGACATTAAAAAAAAGCTTCCAATTGACCAAGCACATAACGGGTTATTGGTCTTATCTGATGGTTCTATTGTAACCAAAGACCTTCGCCTGGAGGGGCAGGGCAGGTCAACCATCACGCGACTGAATGATAAGCTAGAGTTAATGCATGAACCTTTTTTATTACCTGAAGGTTCAATGGGTAGAATCGCTTCAGATAAAAATGATGATGGTGAATTTATCTACATACCTGGAATAGAAAAAATATGGAAAATAAGAGTTGATGAAAAGCTTTCTGTGGATGGAAGTTGGTCGCCAACTTATCGTTCAACCGATGATGATCAAGGCTTATCTTGGGACGGGTGTATTTCAGATGGATCCATGTGGCTAATGAATAACGGCGATATAGATTCACTGAGAGCAATATACTCAACCCATCCTAATGGTAGGTTTAATAAAGCGCCTAAGGAACTAAGTTGGAGAAGAAGTGCTCCTTGGAGCTGTAAGCAGAGGTTGTATAAATTTGATCTCAATTCTAATGAATTTCAGTATATAGAGCCATTTGAAAAATCTGGAGGTGGTATAATAGCCCCTCCTGTAAATATACCAGAACATAACGTATGTGTTTGTTGGGATAGTATAAATGGGGGACTAGCAGGCATTGATACCACAGCAAAAAAACTCGATCTTTCCTGGAAAATTGATGATATCCGTCCAACAATGCAGCCTGTTGTTTTTCCTGAAAGCAAAGAACTAGTTATTAATAGTTTTGAAGAAAATGATGATAAATTGGTTGTGATTGATTTAACTAATGGCAATATTTTAGATAAAGTTTCTCTTAAGTCGCCGTTAGCAAATGGTATGTTTTTAACCCCCGGTTTAAATAATGATATCATCTACTGCTCAACAAGAACCTTTGCTCGAGTTTCATGGGAATAAGATATGATTAATTTTTAATCTTTATAAATTTGTCCCCTTTTGTAAAATTCTAGTGTGTTTGAAAAAATTAAAAAATTATTTAATGAGAATTCGGTAAAAAATTGTCATTTTATTTATTTAAAAAAAAATGATGATAATTTTGTGAGTAATTCTATTTCTTTTGGCAAATCTCACTGGAATAATGAAGATGATCTAAATGGTGATCATATATTTAGATTAATGTCTATGAGCAAACCAATAACAGCTCTGGCAGCAATGCAATTAGTTGAAATGGGTAAATTAAATTTGGATTCACCGGCTGAGGAAATTCTTCCTGAATTAGCAAATATCCCAGTATTGACTGATGATAATAGGCTAGTCAAACAGACTAAATCAATCACATTAAGGCACTTAATGTCACATACATCAGGATTTGCATATAATTCACTAATGATGATTACTTCCAAGAAATTTAGAGGGTTGTCTACCTTTATGAAATTATATTTATTTATTAAAGGAATAGTTACATACATTTATCCATTTTCAAAAGGACCAAGACTATTTGAAGCTGGAACTAATTTTAAATATGGTACTGGACTTGGATTTGTAGGTATGATGATTGAAAAGGTTTCAGGTCAATCATTAGAAGAATATTGTAAAGAAAATATTTTTAATCCTTTAAATATGACAAATACTTTTTTTACCATTCCCAAAGAAAAAAAACATAAAATTGTACCCTTAGGTATTAGACAGGGAAAAAAATCTAAAGTGATTAGAAAAATGCCCTTCATAGGTCAGCCCTACTTGCGATTTTGGAGAAAATCATACTATGGAGGGACTGAAATCTTTAGTTCGCCCAATGACTTCGCAAAGTTTGTACAATGTCTAATGAATAAAGGAAGTTTTAATGGTCATCAAATTATCTCCGAATTAAGTTTCAACGAAATGGTAAAACCAGGGGATTTTGATCAAATGTTTGAGAGAGATGACAACTATAATTTTTTAATGGGCGAAAATGGTAGAATAAAAAACAAGATGAATAGATATGGGTTAGGTTTAACCATATCTTTTGATCCTAATGACTCTCGGCCTGTAGGATCAATTGCTCACGGTGGTGCTGCTTGCACATTCTTTAGCTTTAATTTAGAAAAACAAAAGGGGGCCTTGATTTTTTCAAATTTCTATCCCTATAATGATAAAGAATGGCACGACATGGTTGTAGCTTTTGAAAAAGAAGTTTATGCATAATCGATTAAATTAATAATAAAGGAGAAATCATATGGAATTTTGTAATGCTGTTAGGGCTAAAGTCAAAGAAGGTTGCGAAGAAGAATATTTGGAAATCAATAAAAGTTTTGAAAATTTACCTGGCCAAAAGATTAGTCGTCTTTTCAAAACAGGAGACAGAACTTATTGCTATATCGGTATTTGGGAGTCAGAAGAGGCAATTGCTGCGCAGAGAGATGCAATGATTGCAAATTTAGACAAGATGAGGCACGTTTTAGAAGAACTATCACCTGAATTAGGTGTAACTGATCCTGTTTCAGGTACAGTTGTTCTTGATTATGAGGGGTAAATCAGGTTAGTATCTTGGTATGAGTCTAGATCTACCTGAGCTGTTATTTGGCATTCCATTACATTTAACACTTTTGTGTATTTCTAAATTATATGCAAACAGGTCATATGATGAAGCAGCAGGATATTTTAGTAAGGCGGGTAACGTTTAAAAATTTATTACCTCCTGTAATTAAGTTAGTCATCAAAAGAAAATGCAATCTAAGTTTTATTGACTTAAACAAAACCATTAGATCATCTAAAACACATCATTAACAATATGAGCTTAACCGACGAAGGACATTACGGCCCCAAACAATTGAATATGCTTAAAACCATCTGGGGTGAAGGATTTTTGTCACCGGGGGGCACTGATGAAATTGATCAAATTTTAAAGGGATTAGACTTAAAAGGCAAAAAAGTTTTAGACATTGGCTGCGGTACAGGAGGAGCGGTTTTTCATATGATTGAAAAATATGGTGTAAATGAAGCAATTGGAATAGATCCAGAACCATTAGTGATCGAAACTGCAAATGATTTAGCTACAAAGAAAGGTATACCTAATAAAGTAAAATTTATATGCACTAAGCCTGGTGAACATAAATTTGAAGATAAAAGCTTTCAGGTTGTTTTTAGCAAGGAAGCCTTTTTACATATCATTGACAAAAAAAAATTGCTTCAAGAGATATATGATATCTTAGTTGATGACGGAATTCTTTCTGTCGGAGACTGGATGCGCAATGATGATAACGAACCATCAGCGCAGATGAAGGACTATATTGCAGCGGAAGGCTTAGATATGTTCATGTGTTCACTAGAGAAGTACGAAAGTCTTTTAAAAGAAACAGGATTTAAAGTCCTATCACTAAATGATCGTAATAAATGGTATTTAGAAAAAGTTAAGACAGAAATATCAGATATAAAAGGCCCCCTTTACGATGAGGTGATAAAGCTGATTGGAAAAGAAGAAGCAGATGGAGCGCTTGAGATTTGGGAAAAATTACTTGGTGTAGTTGAAAAAGGAGAACATCGCCCTGGCAATTTTCAAGCTATAAAGACATCAAACTAATATGGAGAACAAACTATCCCAAGCAGATACTGATCGCATTATTGAAATGGCTTGGGAAGATCGAACAACTTTTACTGATATTAATAATCAATTTGGACTTAAAGAAAAAGAAGTGATAAAGATTATGAAAGATAATCTTAAACGTAATTCTTTCCTGAAATGGAGACAAAGAGTGAGGGGACGAAAAACAAAAATCAATCCAATTTCAGATCGATTTAAATCTTCTAATCAAAAGAAATAATAATATGAGCTCAATACAAACTATTTCATCTGAAGACTGCTACAAAAAACTAAATGAAGATCAGAATTCTTACCTGATTGATGTAAGAAGTCCGACTGAGTGGAACGTTGATGGCATCCCTGATGAGGACTCTTTTGAGGGCATTCTCTTTAAATTAGCTATAAGAAATGAGGAAGGAACAGAAAATCCGAATTTCATTGAGGAATTTAACTCTCTTGAAATACCTAAGGACTCAAATATTTATTTTATTTGTAAATCAGGAGGGCGTTCCAATCTGGCAGCCAACATGGTTGCGAATGAAGGGTACAAAAGTTTATTTAATGTTGAAGATGGTTTTACTTTAGGTTGGAAACCCAAAGGTCTCCCTTCATCAGAATATTAATCCGAGACTGAAACAATTTTCTCGATCAACTTATCCAAATCATAATCATTGTTAGCCAGGAATGACTGAAATTCTTCTCTTTGAGCAATCACAAGGCTGATGCCTTCAATATTTAAATCAATGATTTTAATTTGGTTGTCTTTATTTAGAAGTCTCCACTTTAGATTGATCTTAAGTGTGTCAGTTCCCTCCCTAATAATATTACTTTCAACAATCACGTATTTACCAGCTTCTTGTGATCCAACTACATCAACTTTTTCACCCGTATATTGATCAAGCTTATTAGCGTATGAGCTTACAAAGTAGTCCTTGAATGCGATTAGATACGCTTCTTTCTGTTCATCTGAAGCATTTTTCCATGCTTTAGATAATACAAATTTTGAAATTAAATTTAGATCAATTGATGACATTACTAATTCTGTAAAACTTGAGGTTCTGTCAGTGTCAGAAAGTGAATCATTACTTAAGATAGATATAGCTGAATCAGCAAATGAAGATACAAAATTTTCTTCTTCTACAAAACTTGACGCTAAGACTGTTAGATTGAAACTAAAGCAAAGAAAAAGTATATAAATATGAAATCTAATTTTAGTCATAGGTAATCTCTATATCTGGTCCTACATAGCTTTCATCTATCTCAAAGTCATCAAAAATGTCATTTTCTTGTTCAGATGAATCGATTTCAAGATTACTAGCTGCTTGGCTCTCCCTTCCCTGCGAGTAAAAACTTCGGACTGCCGCATAATAGTCGATTGAATTATTCTGCAGATCGTCAAGTATTTCAACATTTTGAGATCTAAAATCAACGGCGCCTGTTCCTAATCGATAAGTTCTTAATGTGTCAGGTGCACTCCCTCCTCCAATTTGATACATCGGATCTAAAAGAGAAGTAGAAAGAAGACCTGCAAAGTCTCGAGGATTAGATGGACCTAAGAAGGGCAATACAACGTACGGACCTGAAGAAACACCCCAAACCGATAGTGTCTGTCCAAAATCTTCGGTTTCTGTAATTAATCCCATGCTGGAAGCTGGATCAAAGAAGCCTAATAATCCAACAGTTGAATTAATAATAAATCTTGTTGTTGATACGCCGGCTTTTCTAAGTTCTCCTTGTAGAAGATTGTTAACCGCAGTTATTGGCATGCTTAAATTATTTAAGGAATATGTAATTCTATTTCTAACAAAGCCGGGAACGACTGCTTTATAGGTTACTGCAATTGGTCTTAATATAATTTTGTCAAAGATAATATTAAAAGAGAATACAACTCTATTTACTTTTTCGAATGGATCATTAACTGTTGAGATCTCTTGTTGTGATAAAGAGCTATTCAACTCATTGCCTTTCGAAGCACAACCTTGAAAGGCCAGGGTTGATCCAATAATTAACACTAATAGTATTCTCAAATTCATTAGATTAATGCTATTCTATATAAATTTTGTAATCAAATTAATACTTTAATTGAGTTTAAATTTATGAGGCATTTTAAACAATAAATGGAACTATTTTGAGAACCAAAGATATAATTTTAGTATTAATGATAAATTTTGCTTTTAGTTTAGCATTTATTTCAGCAAAGATTGGCGTAACAGAATTTCCCCCATTTCTTTTTACAACAATGCGATTTTTTCTTGTAGCCCTCATTTTAATTCCATTTCTTAAGATTCACAAAGGTCAAATGAATAACATTTTGATTGTTTCTATCCTTGGAGGAGGCATTCACTTTGCATTCTTCTATTTAGCTTTAGATAATTCTCAGTATATCTCATCTGTTGCAATCGTACTTCAACTTGGGGTGCCATTTGCAACTATATTGTCAGTTATATTTCTTAGAGAAGTGATTAGGTGGAGAAGAATATTAGGTATTACTCTATCTTTTGGAGGTGTAATTATTTTGGTCTTCGAACCAACAATTTTTTTTGATTTGGGAGGCGTCTATTTTGCTCTTCTCGCTGCTCTTTCAATAGCTGTAAGTCTATTATTTATGAAAAAATTAGAAAATATTAAGGTATTTGATCTACAGGCTTGGATTGCATTTATTAGCTTTATTTTCTTAGCAATAGTTTCGTTAATTTTTGAAGATAATCATTTGGAAGTAATGACAAATGCAAATTTAGTTGGGTGGTACGCAGTTTTGTTTACAGCTTTTGCAGCAACATTAATAGGTCATGCAGGATTTTATTATTTAATAACTAAGTATGAACTTTCCAAAGTAACACCTTTAACTCTCTTGGCACCTGTATTGGCTATAGTAAACGCATTTATAATTTCTTTATTTTCATTATATGAAGGTTTTGATGAGGTCATTACTGTAAAAATTATTTTTGGATCTTTAATTACTTTAATTGGAGTTGCAATAGTGATGATCCGTGAACCAGAAGACAATAAAGTTCCTAATTCGCCATGAAATTTCAATTCTTAGAATCCCCCAATTTTGAAAAAAGAAAATTTAGAAAAATAAAATATCTTATAGTTCATTATACAGGAATGAAGTCATCGGTTGAGTCTTTGAAGAGATTGCAATCAAAAAAATCTAAAGTTAGCTCACACTATTTTATAAATGAATACGGTAAAATTGTTCAGCTCGTAAAGGATTATAATATTGCTTGGCATGCAGGCATCTCATTCTGGGGATCAGACAAAAATCTCAATTCAAAATCTATTGGAATAGAGATACAGAACAAAGGTCAAGAATTTGGCTATCACAAATTCAATAAGTCCCAAGTAGATGCAATAATAGAATTAATATTGCATTTAAAAAATAAATATCAAATTAATGATGCGTTTATACTAGGACACTCAGATATAGCTCCATTGAGAAAACTAGACCCTGGTTATTTGTTTCCTTGGAAATTATTAAATAAAAAAGGTATTGGATTGCATCCAAAAAAGAATAATTCTAAAAAAGAATTAAGCCCATCAAATATAAAAAATTTACAAATCTTATTGAGTGACTTTGGTTACAAAATTTCAATAAATGGATTAATGGATAAAGAAACCCTTCAGGTTATTCATGCCTTTGAGAGCCACTATTGTCCAGAAGAACTAGAAGAATTTTCTGTTAAATATAAATTGATCGGATATCTGAGAAATTTAATAAAATCCAAAAACATAAGCTTGACCAAAAAACTCTAAGACTGTAAATCATATTAGCCAGATAATTGGATGACTGCTTTACTTGTAAAGAGGAAAGTCCGGGCTCCACAAGACAATGGTGCCGGGTAATACCCGGCGGGGGCGACCCCAGGGAAAGTGCCGCAGAAAATAAACCGCCTTAATTGAAATTTATAAGGTAAGGGTGAAAAGGTGAGGTAAGAGCTCACCGCTTTTTTGGTAACAAAAAAGGCATGGTAAACCCCGCCAGGAGCAAGATCAAATAGAGTTACAATAGTTAGTCTTGACTGTAACTGGGTTGATCGCATGATTCGTGTGGTAACATTCGAACTAGATGAATAGTCATAGATTTTATTAAATCACAGAACCCGGCTTATAGATTATCTGGCAATTTTATATCTATTTATTTTCAATTACTTATTAAATTTATTTAAAGTAAATTATCATATAAGTTGCTGAAAAATATAACAATTATAAAAAACTTATAGACATTACCCATCTCATCCCATACTATCCCATGTAATCCCAATTTAACCTAAATGAGGTAATTTGTTGATTATTTTAATAACTAACTTTTTTTATAAAATGGCATTGTTTCTATCTACTTATATTAATCGCATAGATAAGAAAGGTCGTGTTTCAGTACCTTCATCATTCAGAAGTGTGCTTGAACAAAATGGTCTTAAGGGAATGATTTGTTACCCTTCACCAACCCTTCAATCAATTGAAGGCTGTGCA
>CABZEU010000021.1 GCA_902524795.1 uncultured Pelagibacteraceae bacterium | reverse complement strand
ACTGCTGCAATGCCTGGCGTTATTCATTTAAGACATACCTGGTTAGATGAAAATAAGTTCACAAAAGGTCAACCAGAACATGGTGCACATTTAGCTGATGATCTTCAAAGGTTTGTTGATATGTATGGCCCAGAGTCAATTGCTGCATGTTTTGTCGAGCCTATCGCGGGATCAACGGGAACATTAATTCCACCTAAGGGATACTTAGAAAAGTTAAGAGCAACATGTGATAAGCATGGCATCGTATTAATCTTTGATGAAGTTATTACAGGGTTTGGAAGAACAGGAAAATCTTTTGGTTCAGTTAAGTATAATGTTCAACCAGATATGATCACTATGGCTAAAGCTATTACGAATGGTTCCCAGCCCATGGGAGCCGTTGGGGTTTCTGATAAAATTTATAACGCAATTGTTGATAATGGCCCTGAACACGGAGTTGAGTTTTTTCATGGCTACACATACTCAGGTCACCCCGCATGTGTTGCAGCTTCATTAGCTACATTAGATATTTATGAAAAAGAAGATATTTTTGCAAGAGCTGAAAAGATGTCATCTTATTTTTTAGATGCTGTTTTTGATGCGTTTAAAGATGTTCCGGCTGTAACAGATGTTCGAGGAGATGGAATGATGGCTGCCATTGATCTTGCAGTTGATAAAACTCCAGGGGTACGTGGATATGATGCTCAAAAGAAAACTTTTGCGAATGGAGTTCATATTAAATTTACTGGCGACAGCGGTATAATTGCACCTGCTTTGATTGCCGAAGAAAAGCACATTGACGAAATGTTACAAAAAATAAAAGAAGTAGTTGTTAAATATTAATAGAAAAGTTTGAAATATGACTAAAATGACAACAGAAGAAGCTTTTATCAAGGTTTTACAGAAGCATGGCATACAACATGCATTTGGGATTATTGGTTCAGCGTTTATGCCTATATCCGATTTATTTCCCAAAGCCGGTATAACTTTTTGGGATGTAGCTCACGAAACGAACGGAGGCATTGTCGCTGATGGATACACTCGTGCTACAGGAAAAATGTCAATGTGCATTGCTCAGAATGGTCCTGGTATCACAAACTTTGTGACGCCAATTAAAACAGCATACTGGAATCATACTCCTTTACTTTTAGTGACGCCTCAAGCTGCCAACAAAACAATTGGTCAAGGCGGATTTCAAGAAGTTGAGCAGATGGCTTTATTTAAAGATATGGTTTGCTATCAAGAAGAGGTGAGAGATCCCTCAAGAATAGCAGAGGTCTTAAATAGAGTAATATCAAAAGCGTTTAGGGGCTCAGCACCTGCTCAAATAAATGTACCAAGAGACATGTGGACACAAGTCATTGATATTGAAATACCAACGATTATAAATTTTGAAAGACCAGCTGGTGGGAATGAAGCAATATTAAAAGCATCAGAGTTACTATCTAATGCTAAATTTCCTGTAATTTTATCTGGCGCTGGCGTTGTATTAGGCGATGCTATTGAAGAATGCAAATTACTTGCTGAAAGATTGGATGCTCCCGTTGCGTGTGGATATCAACATAATGATAGTTTTCCAGGCAATCATCGTTTAGCTGTCGGACCCTTAGGTTATAATGGATCAAAAGCAGCAATGGAATTAATTTCAAGGGCTGATGTTGTTCTTGCTTTAGGTACTAGGTTAAACCCTTTTTCTACTTTGCCATGCTATGGTATAGATTATTGGCCAACAGAGGCATCAGTAATTCAAGTCGATATCAATTCAGACCGTATAGGGCTTACTAAAAAGGTAACTGTAGGTATTTGTGGAGATTCAAAGCTTGTAACCCAACAATTAATAAATAACTTAGCTCCAAGTGCTGGTGATAATGGTAGAGATGATCGAAAAGCATTAGTGCATCAAACTAAATCTTCTTGGCTACAAACGCTAAGCAGTATGGATCACGAAGATGATGATCCTGGAACTACATGGAACGCAGACTCTAGAAAGAGAGACTCTGATAGAATGTCTCCGCGAATGGCTTGGAGAGCAATCCAAGCGGCTCTGCCCAGAGAAGCAATTATTTCTTCTGATATTGGTAATAATTGTGCAATAGGAAATGCTTATCCTACTTTTGATGAAGGAAGAAAGTATCTTGCTCCGGGTCTATTTGGTCCGTGCGGATACGGTTTCCCCTCAGTTCTAGGAGCTAAAATTGGATGCCCTAACATTCCAGTTGTTGGATTTGCTGGCGATGGTGCATTTGGCATTAGTATGAACGAGATGACCTCTTGTGCAAGAGAAGAATGGCCAGCCATTACCATGGTAATATTCAGAAATTATCAATGGGGTGCCGAGAAAAGAAATTCAATTCTTTGGTATGATAATAATTTTGTTGGCACTGAATTAGATCCAGAACTAAGTTACGCAAAAGTAGCAGAAGGATGTGGCTTAAAAGGTATCATAGTTAGAACGATGGAAGAATTGACTCAAAACCTAAGGGAGGCCTGCGAAGATCAGGATAAAGGTATCACAACATTTATTGAAGTTATTTTGAATCAAGAATTAGGCGAGCCTTTCAGAAGAGATGCAATGAAAAAGCCTGTAGAAATTGCAGGCATTGACTCCAGTGATATGAGTCAAGAACAAATAGGCTAGGATTTTCTTAAAATATAAATTTTATTTTTTGCGCTGGAGTTGTGACGAGGAAGTGCAAGGAATGGCCTTGAGATATACAAAGGTGTGTATTCATTGGATCTGTAGGCTAGTTCTACATCAAAACCTAATTTTTTAAAAATAGTCTCAGAAATTGAAAGTATTAAGTAACCATTTTTTTTTGTAACTCTTAATAACTCTTTGATTGCGCCTGGCCCTACATGACCAGCAGTAAGGACTCCTGTACAGATTATCAAATCAAACTGATTACTTTTCAATGTAGTTTTTTTATTTAATGATTGGCAAACAAGCTTTTTAAAAATTTTTTTTGATTTAGCAAGTTCTAGCATTTCTTTTGAATTATCTAAACCCGTTAGATTTTTATAATCTAATTTACTCAACTCTTCAGCTACTAATCCAGTACCACATCCAGCGTCTAAAATATTTGCTTTTTTTGCAATTTTTATTTTCTTACTATGAATGATCTCTTTTAATCGTTTTGGATAAGCGTATCCCCAATCAGTTAAATCCTTATCGTATTCCTTTGCCCAACTTTTATAATGCAGTTTTAGTTTTGCTGGATTTTTTTCTGTATAAACAATTTTAAGCCATTTTTTTCCCATCAGAGTTCTTAGTCCTTTTTATATTTACGCAAATAGTATAAAAATTAGTTATTTATGTTAATAGGTGTTCCAAAAGAAATCAAACCTCAAGAAAATAGAGTAGGACTATCTGCTGATAGTGTAAAGATACTTGTTTCAGAAGGTAATAAGGTAATTGTTGAAACAGGGGCAGGAATAGGCTCAGGCTTTACTGACGCTGACTACGCTTCTGCAGGCGCAAGCATCTGCAAAACTGCTGGAGAAGTTTTTGATATAAGCGAATTAATAATTAAAGTTAAAGAACCACAAAAACAAGAAGTTGAGCTTCTTAAAAAAAATCAACTATTATTTACCTATCTTCATTTAGCCGCCAATAAGGAACTTACCCTAGGCCTAATGAAATCTAGATCAACGTGTATCGCCTACGAGACTGTTACAGATGAGAACAACCGTCTACCATTACTTGCCCCGATGAGCGAAGTTGCAGGCAGAATTTCCATCCAGGCAGGAGCGAGGTCATTAGAGATGACAAATAATGGTAGAGGAGTGCTTTTATCAGGTGCGACTGGAGCGCCGCCAGCAAATGTAGTTATTATTGGGTGCGGTGTAGTTGGATTTAATGCCGCATTAATAGCGCATGGAATGAAGGCAAATGTCATTTTAATTGATCAATCTCAACAGAGGCTTGATGAACTAAAATCATTCTTTAAAAATGAAGTTACAACTGTGATTTCGACACCTAATAATATTGATGCAAATGTAAAAGATTGCGATTTATTGATAGGGGGTGTTCTTGTACCAGGCGCATCAGCACCAAAAATAGTTTCTGAACACTTAGTTTCAAAGATGAAGCCAGGCTCTGCTCTTGTTGACGTAGCCATTGATCAGGGAGGCTGCATTGAAACCAGTAAGCCAACAACTCATGCTGATCCAGTGTATGTTCTTCACAATGTAGTTCATTATTGCGTTACAAACATGCCAGGATGTGTGCCCAGAACATCAACAATCAGTCTTAATCAAGCAACATTGCCATTCATATCTGATTTAGCCAAAAACGGTCCTAATAAAGCTTTGAGTTCTAATAAGAATTTCTTAAATGGCCTAAATGTAATGGATGGAAAGTGCACACAGAAAGATGTAGCTAAAGATCTTGATTTAGATTTTTGTATGCCTGAAAAGTTAATTGCTTAAATATCTTCAACAGCTTTACAGAGATTTGTTAATTTTTTTATTGCCAACTCTCGTGATAGATAGCCGAGCCCACAATCAGGAGCAGCTATAAGTCTTTCTTTATCAATATGGTTAAGGCAATCTAAAGCTCTAGATCTAATCATATCAATATCTTCAATTTGACTTGAGGCTATTTTTAAAAGACCAAACACAATTTTTTTTGTTTTGTATTTTTCTAACAACTTTAAATCATTATGTCGATGTGCATCTTCAATTGAAATTGTATCAATACAACTTGCTTCTAATGCGTCAGCTAGATCAAAATAGCTATATAGAGGAGCCTTTGGATAATCAACTGAATCTATTTTATCAGGATAGCCACAACATATGTGTACGATTTTATCGCAATTGTTAATACCGTGAAAGCAACGTTCAATATTATCAATCCCAAACTCGAGCGCTTCTTTTGATTTTCTTGCAAATAATGGTTCATCAATTTGAATATATCTGCAGCCAGCATCAACAAGATTCTTAATTTCCTTATTGATTACTTCACCTAGGTCGAAGCACATCTTCTTTTCTTCATGATAAAAGTTATCAGAAATAGTATCAGCAATAGTAAGGGGACCTGGTATTGTAGCTTTAATTGGCTTGTTTGAAACAGATTGATTAAGCTTAAATTCTTTATCTAAAAAATAACCATTGAATTCAATTTTTTTTGTTATGGTGGGAAGCCAGCAGTTATAATTTCCAGTCCTTGCTGTTTTTTCAGTAAGTATTTTAAAGTCTATCCCTTTTAAATGCCTGCAATGATAGTGAATATAATTTTCTCTTCTAACTTCTCCATCAGTGACAATATCGATTCCACAAGTAATCTGATCATTAATGACTTGTTTTGATGCTTCATTTACTAGACTTTCATATTGACTGCCCATCTTATATTTTTCTTCTTGATATGCAGAAGTTGGCCTTTCGTTGTCAGTACCTTTCTCTCCTTTAAACCAATCTGATAAAGGCAAAAAAGACGGCTTAGGGAACGAACCAATTGTGGTTGTTAAAATCATGACAAAAGTCTATTTAAAACAGTAATTTAGCCAAGTATTAAGTATCAAATATATTAAAAAAATATATTTATATGAATCATATAGTTAGTAAATTCTCTTAATGTATAAAATTATAGTTAATTTTTATTAATATTTTTCAGAAACTTAGATGAAAATTAAATTATTTTATTACATAGATTTGTACAAATTTCTTCAACTTTATTCTTTACACCTTCTCTCTTATGTATGAGAATTTTTTATTAATTAATTAACAATGTGAGGAGTAGCCGTGAAGAAAATAAATAAAACTCTTAAGGCTGCAAAAGTTTCAAGAAGATCAGTCCTAAAAGGTGCAGCTGCAACTGGAGCAGCAGCAGCTATTGGTCCCTGGTATATTCCAAATGCTTTTGCCGCACCCGTTGTAAATGTTTTGATGTGGGGTGAGTACCTACCTGATTCAGTTGTAGCTGATTTTAAAGCTAAGACTGGAATTACTGTTAACCACACCAAAATTGGAGACAATGGTGAAATAATATCAAAAATGAAAGCTGGTGGTGGCGCAGGTTATGACTTAGCAAGCCCTACGAACATGAGGGCCTTGCAATGGGAAAACCTTGGTGTCTTAGCTCCATTCGATATGAATAGAATTAATACTAGTGCCGTTAACCCAGGGATGCTTGCAGTAGGTGAGCGTGATTGGAATTTTGGTGGTAATGGATCTCACTGGGTTCCACAATTGTGGGGAACAGAGTCGATTTCTTGGAGGACTGATAAATGGACTCCAGATGGCCTTCCAAGTTTCGGTGATTTATGGGAGCCTAATCCAGGAATTGATGGAGCCTTCATGATGGGTAGAACTTACTCAATGATGACAGGTTGTGGAATTTGGATGCATCACCAAGGTAAGATGGATTTCTGGTCTTCTTATAAGGACGAAGATACTATGAGAAAGAACTGGGAGACAATTACTGATTTCTGTATTTCAAAAAAAGGGAATCTTGTTAAATTCTGGTCAGGAGCTGATCCTCAGAAACAAGGATTTACATCTGATGGTGTGGTCGTTGGACAAACTTGGGATGGCCCAATTGCAGCAATGATGAAAGCTGGCGAACCGGTTGCTTATCAAACTACAGATGAAGGTGCGTTAGCATGGATTGACGGTATCACATTATCTGCAAAAGCTGAGAACATTGATGAAGCTTATGAATTAATCAATTATAGCTTTACCCCTGAAGTTGGTGGTCAAACTATTAATGAAATTGGATATAATTCAGCTGTTAATGGCGCTTCTGATTTCTACTCATCAGAAACAAAAGCTTTGGCTAAAGCAATTTATCCAGGGGATACTTCTACTAAGTTGAATCCTTGGCCACCAGAGCCACCTTGGTTTGCTGATGCAAGAGCTGAGTACGCGAATAAGTTTGAAACGGCGTAATTAGTTTCTAATAACATTTAAGGCGCTCAAGATCGTATCTTGGGCGCTTTTTTTATCGTGTTTATTAATTTAATAACTATAATTTTCTTATGAGTGCAGACGTAGAGTTAAATAACGTTTCAGTTACTTTTGGGAGTTTTTATGCGGCTAAAAGTGTAAACGTAAAAATTAACGGCGGTGAATTCTTTTCTTTCTTGGGACCATCTGGCTGCGGAAAGACAACATTGCTCAGAGCTATTTCAGGATTTCAAGATCCCTCTGAAGGATCTGTGTTAATTGATAACAAAGACATGTCTGGCATAGGACCGAACAAAAGACCTACTTCTCTCATATTCCAGAATCTAGCCTTATTTCCTTTAATGTCAGTTTCTGAAAATATTGCTTTCTCTCTAGAGGTCAGAGGGGTTTCAAAGGGAGATAGACAAAAAAGAGCAGATGAGCTACTAGAACTTATTGCATTGGAAGGACAGGGCGAAAAAAAAGTACATCAATTATCAGGAGGACAGAAACAAAGAGTAGCAATCGCAAGAGCATTGGCTGTTGAACCAAAAGTTTTGTTATTAGACGAACCTTTGTCTGCATTAGATCTAAAACTAAGACAAAGAATGAGAACCGAGTTAAGAGAAATTCAAAAAAGGGTTAACATAACATTTATTTATATTACTCATGACCAAGGTGAGGCATTAACAATGTCCGATAGGATTGCTGTAATGAACGAAGGGGAAATTGAGCAGATAGGACCTTGCGATGAAGTTTATAACAACCCATTAACCCCTTTTGTTGCAACTTTTGTTGGAGAAAACAATCCTCTATTTGGAAAAGTAAAAGAGATCAATCAAAATAAGATTAAAATAGAAACTCCTGATGGTGATTTCGTATCGACAATGAACGAAAATAACAAATTAAACATTGGGGATGATGCAATTGCTTTTGTAAGACCTGAGTCATTATTCATGCCAAGAGATGGAGACAGTTTTGATAATTTAATTGATGTAAATATTGAAAGCTTTGAGTTTGAGGGAAATATAAAAAATTTCTACGCAACATTAAAGTCTGGAACAAAGATCAAGTTTTCTATTCCAAATGCAATTGATACTTCATCAATCTCTTCAGGTACAAAATTACAACTTGGCTTCGAGTCCACAAAGTCTTCAATTTTACCTAAAGCACAATTAGCCATAGATTAAATATGGGAAATTACTTATTCACGCAGCCATTTTTTAAAAAGAACGGTAAGGCAGTTGCTATTTATTTCTTGGTGGCAATAGTCTTTTGGTTTGTTTTTCTTGTCATCATACCTCAACTATACATGCTGGACTTATCTTTTAGATCAAATGTTCCGCCGTTAGCGCGCGGAGGACCTCAAGATTATTATACATTGGAACATTATCAGCATTTTGTTTTTGGCTCAAAAACATCACTTGATGCATTTAATTTTGTTGATCTTGGAGTTTTTGGAAGAACTATTCTTGTATCGATAATGGTCACCATTGCGAATTTGTTATTTTGTTATCCAATTGCTTTTTATATTGCTAAAATTGCCAACCCAAGCACTGCGAGATTATTAATTGTTTCTTTAATAATACCATTTTGGATCAATGAACTCTTAAGGTCCTTTGCATTAAGAATACTTTTTGCAAATGAAGGAGTTATAAACAATTTTTTAACTGGAATAGGAGTAATTGATCAAAGTATTTTGTTCATTACATATGATATTGGATTATATACGGGCCTGGTATACGCATACATTTTATTAATGATGTTTCCTCTATATAACGCCATTGAGAGCTTAGACGTTAATCAGATTGAGGCCGCAAAAGATCTAGGCTCCTCCTCTTTGAGGACGCATTGGAGGATAGTAATTCCTCATGCTAAGCCAGGAATTGTGTCTGGATGCACAATGGTATTTATGTTGACTGTGGGAGCTCTTGCAACACCAGTGGTCTTAAGTAGCCCAAATACTCTTTGGTTTCCACAGCTTATTTATCAGTGGTTCAACATGAATGATAACTGGTCACGTGGATCAGCGTACTCAATTATTTTATTAATTATTTCTGTTATTTTTGTTTTAGCAATGATGCGGATTTTTAAAGTTAAGATAGGTGAAATTATAAAATGAAACCAACATACTTTATTAATTTCATGATGGGCATGTATATCTTTATATTTTTTGCCTATCTATTTGGTCCATTGATCATCATGAGTATTACAGCATTTAACTCTGCTGAGTTTCCCTCTATTTCTCCTTGGGAATGTTTTAGTTTTAGATGGTTTAATGAAGGAAAAATTGCATACGACGGGCAACATTTAGCAGGCCTTCTTTCAGATTGGCGATTACATGATGGAATTATTAGTAGTTTAATTATAGGAGCAGGAGTTGTATCGCTTTCTGTGCCAATTGGCATGGCAGCTGCGATTGTCTTAACACAAGTTCGATCTCAGTTAAGAGATATTTATTATTCAATCTCTATTATGCCTGTTTTATTTCCTGGTGTCATTATTGGAATATCCACTGTAGTATTATGGGATCGTATCGCAGGACTTGGAGGAGATGGGTTCATTTCTGATGTTGGTAGAAATGGAATATTTCTCACAATTCTAGCACAAACGTGCTTTATATCAACTTACTGCTTTTTAATTTTTGTCGCAAGACTTCAAAGATTTGATCAAACACAAGAAGAAGCTGCATTAGATTTAGGCGCAACTCAAACACAAGTTTTTTTTAAAATCTTAGTACCTTATTTAATGCCGGCGATTGCATCAGCGGCCGTTATTGCCTTTTTGTTTTCTTTTGAAAACTACAATACGACTGTATTTAGTATTTTATCTGATCAAACATTAACCACAGTGATTGCTTCCAAGGTAAGACTTGGCATAAGTCCCGCCTTAAGTGCATTGGCTTTAACTATCATAGCATTAACTGTAATTGCAGCTGTTACATATGAAATATTAAGAAGAAGAAGTGAAAAAAAATATGCTCAATCTCAGGAAATATTTGTTAAAGAGAAAGCTGCTTCTGGCAGAATTAATAAGGAATACAAAGCAGGTTTTAAAGTTCCAAAAGGAATAGTTGCAATCTTGCTTATATTAGTTTTTGCTACTTATGGAGCAACACAAATTGTCAAAAATGATCTTTATGGGCAGTCTTGCATTGATGCTGCAGATCAGGAAAAAAAATCAAAATTCCTTGAACAATTGCAAACCTTAGAATCTAATGAATTAACTGAGGAAGAACTCTCAGGAGGATCTTTAGGAGGAACAGAAGATTACGGTGACATTTTTGGAGATCCATCACTATTCCAAGATTTTGGAGGATTTGATTAAACTTTATGACCGATAAAAAAGAACCTATTCAACCAGTAAGTGGTACCGTTGTTCCAAGATACGCTGGACCATCTACATTTGCACGTTTGCCAGAACTAAAAGATGTTGATCAGTGTGATGTAGCAATAATCGGTGTACCATTTGATGCCGGAACAAGCTACAGACCAGGAGCTAGGTTTGGTCCTCAGGCCGTTCGACAAGCTTCTCGCCAATTAAGAACAAATTATCATCCAGATTATGATGTTGAACCATTTAAGGTTCAGCAAGTTGCTGACGCAGGAGACATTGCCTGCAACCCATTCGATATTGATGAGGCCATAAAGCAAATTGAAAAAGGAGCTGATGATTTTCTTTCAAAAGCAGGAAGCATTGTCACAATTGGCGGCGATCACACAATTGCATTGCCGCTTTTAAGATCTGTTAACAAAAAAGTTGGGGGGCCAGTTGCTTTGGTTCATTTTGATGCCCATTTAGATACGTGGGACACTTATTTTGGAGCACCTTATACGCACGGAACTCCATTTAGGCGAGCAAGAGAGGAAAGATTATTTTTAGATGATGCTTCAATGCATATTGGCATTAGGGGGCCTTTATACAGCACTAATGATCTAAAAAATGATCGAGATCTAGGATTTAAAACAATACATTGCGATGAATTCCAGACTCACTCAATTGATCAAATTGTTCAGAGAATTAAAGATAGGATTGGTTACAACCCTCTTTACATATCTATTGATATTGATGTGTTAGATCCTGCCCATGCTCCAGGTACAGGAACTCCCGAAGTAGCTGGCATGACCACAAGAGAAATTTTAAATGTTTTACGTGGTCTTGCTGGATCTCAACTTGTTTCAGCTGATGTAGTTGAAGTTGCACCAGCCTATGATCATGCTGAACTGACATCTACTGCTGCAGCTACAATCGTTTACGAATTAATAAATATTATTGCGCGAAATCCAAAGTAATTATTTTATTTCAAACCAAATAGGCACATGGTCAGAAGGTCGCTCAAGACCTCTGAATTGTTTTTCAATTTGACAGTCAATTATTCGATCTGTTGCGCTAGGCGTTGATAAAAAATGATCAATTCTAAGGCCATTATCTTTTTCCCATGAGCCGCGTGAATAGTCCCAGTACGTAAATTCAAATTCTTTTGAATTAAATACTCGAAATACATCAGTTAGACCAAGGTTGATTATTTCTCTAAAAATTTTTATTGAGTCGGGGTGATGAAGAGCGTCATTTTTCCATTTTTCAATATTCACTGCATCGCCACGATTTGGAATTATATTGTAATCTCCGCCAAAAATTAACGTCTCTTGATTGTCAATTTTCTGTTTTGCATAATCTTTAAGTCGTTGCATCCAATCGAGTTTATAAGGAAATTTTTCCGTGTCTATTGGATTACCATTGGGTAAATAAATCGTAGCAATATTGAAAGGGTTACTATCTTTGATCTTTACTTCAATAAATCTTGCTTGCTCATCTTTCGCATTACCAGGAAGTTCATTGGCTATAAGCTCCATAGGAAGTTTCGATAATATTGCGACACCATTATAAGATTTTTGCCCTTTTGTAATTATTTCAAAACCCATTTCCTTAATGTCATCAAATGGAAAATTTTCGTCTGTTGACTTAGTTTCTTGAAGCATGATGACATCAGGATCAATAGTTTCTTTCAACTTGACAAGGTGAGGTAAGCGAACTCTGATTGAA
>CABZEU010000020.1 GCA_902524795.1 uncultured Pelagibacteraceae bacterium | reverse complement strand
TGCTACCAGTACCAATTGGATCTTTATCCAAGTTTATTTTTGTAGAGCCAGTAAGTGCGTAAGCAACAACTAAAGGTGGAGAAGCTAAATAATTTGCTTTAACAAATGGATTAATTCTTCCTTCAAAGTTTCTATTGCCTGATAAAACTCCACTTACAATAAGGTTATTTTTTCCAATAGTATCGGAAATATTTTTATCAAGAGGTCCAGAATTCCCAATACATGTTGTGCACCCAAATCCAACTAGATGAAATCCTAAATCATCTAAATATTTTTGCAGCCCTGATTTTGTTAAATAATCTGTTACAATTTTAGAGCCAGGAGCAAGTGAAGTCTTTACCCAAGGCTTAGTTTTTAGGCCTAACTTAGCTGCTTTTTTTGCTAGCAAACCTGCTCCCACCATCACGCTTGGGTTAGATGTATTAGTACAGCTTGTTATTGCAGCTATGACTACATGACCGTGATCCATTTCAAAATTTTCACCCTTAACTTTAGATAGATTTATGATATTTTTTTGTGAGAATTCAGATTTAAGTGATTTCAAAAATTCATCTGAAACTTTAGAAAGAACTATCTTATCTTGGGGTCTTTTAGGTCCGGCAAGACTTGGTAATATGTGTGATAATTTTAATTGCATTTTATCAGTATAAACTCTGTCATTTTTTTTATAATCTTCCCAAAGTCCCTGAAGTTTCGCGTATTTCTTTACAAGTTGAATACTCTTTTCATCTCTGCCACTTACTTTTAAAAATTTAATTGTCTCTTCATCAATTGGAAAAAAACCACAGGTTGCTCCATACTCAGGAGCCATATTTGCAATTGTAGCCCGGTCAGGTATTGATAATTCTTTAAGTCCTTCACCAAAGAACTCTACAAACTTACCAACAACTCCTTTTCTTCTAAGCTGTTCTGTGATCGAGAGGACCAAATCTGTTGCTGTTATTCCTTCTTTTATTTTACCTTTAATTTCAAAACCTATTACTTCTGGAACAACCATTGATATTGGTTGACCAAGCATTGCAGCTTCGGCTTCAATACCTCCAACTCCCCAACCTAATACTGATAGACCATTGATCATTGTGGTATGACTATCGGTTCCGACTACTGTGTCAGGATATGCTAGTTCAACTTTCTTATTATTGATTAATCCGCTGGAAGACCATATGGTTTTAGCAAGGTATTCTAAATTCACTTGATGACATATTCCCGTTCCTGGTGGAACAACTCGAAAATTATCAAATGACTTTTGACCCCATCTGAGAAACTCATATCGTTCAATATTTCTTTTATACTCCAAATCAACATTGGTCTTATGTGCTGAGGCTGAGCCAAATTTGTCAACCATAACTGAGTGATCAATAACTAGGTCAACAGGTGACAATGGATTAATTTTTTTGGGATCACCTTTTTTATCCTTAATTGCAGAACGCATTGAAGCAAGATCTACTACCGCAGGTACCCCAGTAAAATCCTGCATAAGGACTCTAGCTGGTCTAAAATTGATTTCTTTTGAAATTTTTTTCTGCTTTTTCCACTTTTGGAACTCAAGTATGTCACTTTTCAAGACAGTTTTGTCATCTTCGTGTCTGATAAGATTTTCAAGAAGTACCTTAATTGAGTAAGGCAAAGCTGAAACATTCTTCAATCCATTTTTTTCAGCATACTTAAGACTATAATATGTATAGGTCTTTTTGCCGATTTTGAGTGTTTTTTTTGTTTTAAAGCTATCGTACATAGAGGGTTTACTGGATGTATTAATAAGACTAATTTGAACAGCTATCAATAGAAAGTTTAATATGGATGAACTAAAAATTGAGGACTTAACTTGTTATAGAGGTGAAAACTTAGTCCTAAAAGATCTAAATACAAAGATTAAATCTGGTGAAACACTTGTAATTAGAGGAAGCAATGGATCAGGCAAAACTACTCTGTTGCGGGTGTTATCAAATTTCATAAAATCCTATAATGGAAAAGTATTATTTAATGATCAAAATATCCTTGAAGACCCTAATTATAGATACTTTTTCAATTTTGTAGGTCAAAAGAATTCTCTAAAAGACAATCTATCAGTCAAAAATAATTTAAAGCTATGGGAAATTATCTATCAAAAAAATATTTCTTATTCAAAACTTTTAGAAGACTTTAATATGTCACATCTTGTAGAAAGAGACGTTGCTTCTTTAAGTGATGGGCAAAAAAAGTGTATATCACTACTTAGGCTTAACTTTACAGAGAGTAAGATATGGTATTTAGATGAACCTTTCGTTTTTTTAGATGAAGAAAACAGTCAAACATTAATTCAAAAAATCAAAAATTTTAATACTAATAATGGTATTGTGATTATTACTTCGAATATCAATTTACAAAATACATTTACAAATGAAATTAAAATTTAAATAGTGATTATGTTTGCATTACTCAAGAGAGATTTATATTTAGCATTATACTCAAGCTCGAGTTTTTTTTATACTTCTTCTTTTTTTGTTCTAGTCTTAGTTATATTGCCATTTCTGTTTGGAACAAATAATGTTCAACTTCAGTTTTTGTTCAAAGGCGTAATTTGGATTGGGCTATCATTATCAATTTTACTAACTATGGAAAGAATATTTAATGCTGATTATGAGGATGGAAATTTAGATATTATTCTTCAACAAAATCCATCAATTGAAGCAGTAATCATTAGTAAATATATAACTCATTGGATAGTATATTGTTTGCCGTTATTTATAGTGCTTCCAATATTGAGTTTTTTATTTTATGTGAGCTTAGATAGCTTTTTCCTAATTTTTCTTAACCTATTTTTTGGATCACTTGGGATGGTTTTTATAGTAACATTTGTAAGTGCTTTAACTCTTGGTGCCAAACGAACCATATTTCTAAAAGCGATAATTGTAATACCGCTATTTGTCCCTTTTCTTATATTTGGCACTAACCTTGAATCATGGCCTATTTTGCTAGCACTTTCAATGATGTCTTTTGTTCTTTCAATGTATGTCTCAGCATATGGTCTGCGTCTATATGTGGAATAGAAATAATTATAAATAAATATATATCTTAATAGGATGAATTTAAGATTAACAAATAAGCAAATCAATATAATCGAAAAAGCAAATCCATTTCTCATCGTATCAACGATAGTTGCTTTTATTTTTGGTCTATATTTTTCGCTATTACAATCTCCACCTGATTATATTCAAGGAGATTCTATGAGGATTATGTACATACATGTGCCATCTGCTTGGTTTGCTCTAATGGCATACACTATACTTGCTGGCTCTTCAGTTCTTTGGTTTATTACTAGAAATCCAATCTTTAGTATAATTGCAAGATCAATTGCACAAATAGGAATGATATTCACGTTAATTTCACTTGTAACCGGAAGTATATGGGGAAAACCTACTTGGGGCGTATGGTGGGTATGGGATGCAAGATTAACATCTATGTTATTATTATTCTTTTTGTATTTAGCATACATTTTTTTATGGCAGTCCATTACCAATAAAGACCTTGCTTCTAAAATATCTGCAGCATTGGCAATCGTTGGTTTTGTGAATATTCCAATTATAAAATTTTCTGTTGATTGGTGGAATACATTGCATCAACCAGCTACTATTTCAAAGCTCTCATCCCCTAGTATTGATATATCAATGATGGTCCCCCTTTTCATAATGACACTCGCAACTTTCCTTTTTTTGATAACAGTTTTCTTTATTAGATTAAGAATTGAAATATTAGATAATAAGATATTAAGAATAAGAGAGGTAAAATGAATGAGCTTATAAGCATGGGAGGATATGCATCCTTTATTTGGTCTGCTTATGGATTTTTTTTCATTACTATAATAACGCTATTTATCACAAACTTCCTGAGATTAAAAAAAAGAGAAGAAGTATTAAATAAAATAAATAATAACCGTGACTGATACAGTAAAAAAAAGGCTAATTAAATTCTTAGTAAGTTTAATTATTTTTGGTATAGCTATCTTAATAATAGTTTACAATCTAAGAGATAATATTGTTTATTTCTATAGTCCGACAGAAATTATAGAAAACAATCAAACAGGCAGTCAAATTGTCAGACTCGGTGGATTAGTTGAATCTGAATCAGTTGTGAGCGATGGAGATAGTATTTTTCGTTTTAGAATAACTGATGGCCAACAACAAATAAGTGTCAAATACCAGGGAATATTGCCCAATTTATTTGCTGAGGAAAAGGGGGTCGTTGTAGAAGGGATATATATGAACGACGGACGCTTTATTGCTAATAAAGTTTTGGCTAAGCATGACGAAAATTATATGCCACCTGAAGTTATAAAATCCCTAAAAGAAACTGGCAAGTGGCAGGAATAATGAGCTTAGCTATAAATTATATTGCAAATTCACTATTAATTTTATGTTTAGTAACCTCGATAATTCAATCAAGGTTTCTATTTAAAATTAAGAATTATAATTTACTTAGCATATCTCAAATTTCAGCAATACAGTTTCTATCAATTTTAGTTTCTTTTGTTATATTAATATTTCTATTTATAACTTCTGACTTTAATTTCGACTTAGTCTATTTTCATTCTCATTCTGAGAAACCACTTATTTACAAGTTATCTGGTGTATGGGGAAACCATGAAGGAAGTATGTTGCTCTGGATACTAATATTAGTTTTGTTTAATTTTTTATTTTCTCTTTCAAAATCAAGCTCTCAGAAGTTTAAAGAAATAACTGTTGCAGTTCAAAGCTTAATGATATTCGGCTTCGTTTTATTTTTATTACTTCTTTCTAATCCTTTTAATATAAATAATGAAAATTTTAATGACGGGTTAGGACTTAATCCAATTTTACAAGATCCATTATTAGCAATTCATCCACCAATTTTGTATATAGGCTATGTTGGATTTTCACTCATTTTTAGTTTATCTATTACTGGTCTTTTGACTAGTGAAGTTGATAAGAAATGGGCTACCGTTGCAAAGCCATGGGTGTTTGCTGCATGGTCTTTTCTAACAGCTGGTATCGCTCTAGGATCATATTGGGCGTATTACGAATTAGGATGGGGTGGATACTGGTTTTGGGATCCCGTAGAAAATGCCTCACTTATGCCCTGGCTTTCTGCAACAGCCTTAATACATTGTGTTGTTGTTTTACAGAGAAGAAATACGATGCAGTCTTGGACAATGGTTCTAGCAATTTTAACATTTTCACTAAGTTTAGCAGGAACCTTTCTGGTTAGGTCAGGAGTTTTAAATTCAGTTCATACATTTGCTTCTGACCCAGGTAGAGGCTTATTCATTTTAATATTTTTATTCATTATCCTAAGCTCTTCATTTTTATTATTCGCTTTAAAATCAGAAAGGATTAATAAGCCTTCTTTACATAATATTTCCAGTAGAAATACAGGCATAATGGTGAATAATTGGCTTCTTATATCAATTTTGATCGTAGTTTTTCTTGGCACCATGTATCCTTTAGCAACGGACCTTCTCTATAATCAAAGCCTAACCGTAGGCCCTCAATATTATGCAATAAGTATTACGCCTATTATTATTCTTTTTTTATTCTTCATGATACTTTCACCAAAATTAAGCTGGGAAGAAAGTAAACTCTTAAAAATATTAGATGGAATGAGATATATTTTGATTTCTTGCTTAACAATTACTTTCATAACAACCTTATACTATGACTTGTTTAACGTTACTGAAATATTAATCATTTTCTTAAGCTTGATTTTAATAATGTCTTCACTGACTTCGGGTCTTAATTTTAAAAGCACTAAGGTTATTGTGAAGTCAAATTTTGGTCAAAGCATGGCTCATGCAGGTTTTGGAATTTTTATGTTAGCAGTTGTTAGTAATGCTGTGTATTCTCAAGAAAAGATTTATGAAGCAAAAGTTGGCAGTAAGCTTCAATTAAATGAATATATTTTTGATTTCAAGAATATTGAAAAAGAAGAAAAAGTTAATTTTAACTCAATAAAAGCATATTTATCTTTGTCTAAAAACGGAAAAGATTTAGGTGGTTTTACTCCCGAAATTCGCTTTTACTCCGATCCACCGACAATAACTTCTGAGACAAGTATTATTCACCAATTCTTCTCAGATATTTACGTAGTAATGAATGTTCCTCAAAATCAAGAGTCGATTAGTCTTAGACTGCATATCAAGCCATTTATGAATATTCTTTGGTTAGGTGTGGTTATGATTATTCTAGGGGGAATAATAACAGCAATTTTAAATAAAAAAAGTTACAGAGAAAATGAAATTAATTAAATTTTTGCCGCTTATTATTATAGTTGTACTATGTATTTTCTTCTTTTTTTCTCTAAATAACGATACAACAAAATTATCATCACCGCTAGTTGGAAAAGAAGTACCTGAATTTACAGTTGATCGCTTATTTAATAATGGAAAAATGACGAAAAAAGATTTAACTAGTGATGAACCTATCATATTAAATATTTGGTCATCTTGGTGCATTCCCTGCCGAGCAGAGCATGACGTACTCATGGTTTTGTCAGATTTATACGATGTAAATATTTATGGCTTGAATTATAAAGATAATGAGGCGGAAGCTAAAAAATTTATTGAGGGATTGGGGAATCCATTTAAAAAAATTGGGGTTGATACGTCTGGTAGATCAGCCATTGATCTTGGAGTTTACGGTGTTCCAGAGACTTTTATTATTCAGAACGGTATAATTAAATATAAGCACATAGGTCCTATACATATGAATGAATTAGATGAAAAAATTTTGCCAATGATTAAAGGATTATAATTAATGAAATTAAATTCTGTTACTATCTTGATATTTGCTTATGTACTAGCGTGCTTACCAGTATGGGCTGAAGAGACACGTGCAATAAATATTTTTAAAGAGGTTAGATGTCTAGTATGCCAAGGTCAAACTATACACGAGTCAAATGCTGAAATAGCTGAAGACTTAAAGACACTTATTCGTGAGAAAATTAATGAAGGTGAGTCAGATAAAGAAATAAAGGGATTTTTAGTTGAAAAATATGGAGATTGGATAATAATGACACCTCCAATCAAAAAACTCACTTATGTTCTCTGGTTTGCCCCAATCATTATAATGTCTATAGGATTAATTGTTATTTTTACAAGAAAAAGAGAAAAAGTCTAAATTTCGTCACTTTGTTGATATTTTTTAAACAATTAAATAATTTTAATATAATATAAAAACAAAGGAGTAATTCTTATGAAATTAAAGATATACAGTGTTCTACTTTTTTTCCTTTTAAGCTCAAATTTTAATCTAGCAACTGCAGGCGGTATTGAAGATGATGATCTAGCAGAAGGATCTAAAGATTATGAAAATGTTGAATTGACTACTAGAGAAGACATTTCGGAATTTCAAGAATTGCAGGAGCCATTATATGAAAAGTTAGAGGAAATCATAGCTGATGGATGTGAGGGTGAGACAAATGTTATTAAATGGTCTCAAGGATGTGTTACTTGGTCAGGTGGGTACATAGAAGAAGGTGAAATAGCTGATACTTATGTTCGTTATGGATTATAAATAGTGCTTAAGAATATCTACCTTATTCTATTTATTACTTTCTTACTGGGAAATTTTTCTTTTGCGGATAAAAAAGATAAGTGGTCAATATCAATTGGTCAATTTGATGTAAATGACACAATTGATTCTTCTGAATTAAGATTAGAGTTATTATACGGAAATAATTTTTATGAAAACAATTATGGCTTGAAGCCATTCATTGGAGCCATGCTGAATGGTGATGGTGGAAAATACGCTTATACAGGTTTGAGGAAAGACTTTATTGTCTCAAAAAAATGGAATTTTACCCCAAGCTTTGCTTTAGGATATTATGATAGAGGAGACAGCAAAGATTTAGGCTACAATTTAGAATTCAGAAGTCAGCTAGAATTTTCATATGCCGTAGGTGAAAGTAGGATTGGTTTCAATTTAAATCATATTTCGAATGCAAGTTTAGGAGATACTAATCCAGGAACCGAGAGTGCAACAGTTTCACTCATTAGATCATTTTAATTATTTACTAAGCTCTTAGAAAACTTTTCTGGATCAAATGGCTCAATATCATTAATGCTTTCGCCTGAGCCAATTGCTAATACAGGTATATCGGTAGAGTTTGATAAGGATACGACTGTTCCCCCTGCAGCATTTGAATCAAACTTTGTTAAAATAACCCCAGTAATAGTCGTATATTTATTGAATTCCTCAATCTGTTTAAGAGCATTTTGACCAGTGGTGGCATCTATAACTATGATAGATTCATGTGGAAAGCATACGTCATGTTTTTTTAAAACTCGATCAATTTTTCCAAGTTGGTCCATCAAATCTTGTTTATTCTGTAGTCTGCCAGCTGTATCAATAATAATAACGTCATTACCATTTTGCTTTGCAAGTTCTATTGATTTAAAAACTATACTTGCTGGATCAGATCCATCAACATCTTTAATTATATCAGTCCCAATTCTACTAGACCATTCACTTAATTGCTCTACTGCCGCCGCTCTAAAGGTATCCGCTGCAACCATTAAGACACTCTTATTATTTTTCTTAAATTGATTTGCTAATTTGGCAATCGTAGTAGTTTTGCCTGATCCATTCACGCCAGTCATTAAAATAACATAGGGACTTTTGTTTATTGAGTAATCAATATTTTTATTATTTTTAGATAAAATATTTTTTATGATTTTCTCTAATGAGGATTGTATTCTTTCTATAGAAGGGTTCTCTATAAATTTTTCATTTTTAAGTTTACTAATAATATATGAAGAGGTTTCCATATCGATATCGGACATGATTAAAAGATCTTCGAATTTTTCAAGTGAGGCATCATCTATCCTATGGCTTGAAAAAATTTTACGTATCTGGGATTTAAAATCGTTAAACAACTATATTTCCAGTTAAACCAACTTGGTTTCTTCCTGTAACGATCATTTTAACTATTTGCCCATTATCTAAATTACTATCAATTTGTACCTTTGCAAAAGTATCCGATCTGCCTCTGCCTTTATCTTCAACAATGACATTAATCTTCTTATTCTTAAGTCCATCATAATACTCTGAGAGCTTTTTCTTTCCGATTTCCCTAAGAATTTTTGCTCTTTTTTTTATTATATAACGATCAACCTGTGGCATTCTTGCTGCGGGTGTTCCTTCTCTAGGTGAGAATGGAAATACATGCAGAAAGGTTATGTTGCAATCTTCAATTAGATCTACCGTATTTTTAAACATTTCCTCACTTTCTGTTGGAAAACCAGCTATTATATCTGCACCAAATACAACTTCAGATCTAACACTTCTAATTTCATTAATGACTGAAATGGCATCATCTCTCAAGTGTCTCCTTTTCATTCTCTTCAAAATCATATTATCACCAGCTTGCAGCGATAGATGAATATGAGGAAGAATTCTTTTTTCATATTTAATAAGGTCCATTAAATTTTTATCAATTTCTGCGACATCGAGTGATGATAATCTTAGTCGGTTAAGGTTATGTATGGAGGAAAGGATGTGAGAAACCAATGTTGCAAGATTTGGTTTATTTTCTAAGTCGTGACCGTAACTTGTTAAATCTACTCCTGTTAGAACTATCTCTTTGTAGCCTTGATCAAGAAGAGTATTAATTTGGTTAACTACATTCTCAGGTTCAACACTTCTAGCGTCCCCTCGTCCATAAGGAATAATACAAAAAGTACATCTGTGGTCACAGCCATTCTGAATTTGAACGAATCCTCTTATTCTATTCTCAACCTTTTTTATAATTGGCGATATAGCTTGACCATGTTCAAAAATATTCCCAACTTTATTAATTCTATCATTGCTTTCCCTAATCTCTTTGTAAGTCTTTGACTCTAGCTTTTCCTTATTACCAATAATTGAGTCTATCTCATTCATGGCAATAAACTCATCTTTATGAATCTGAGCTGCGCATCCTGTCAAGATTATTTTATTACCTGGATCATTCTTTTTGAGCTTTCTAATTTCTGTTTTTAGATCAGCAATAGTTTTATTGGTTACAGCACAACTATTAATGAAAGTACTATCTTTTAAATCATTTTCTCTAGCAAACTTTCTAATAACTTCAGACTCATAAAAATTAAGTCTGCAGCCGTAAGTTTTAACTTCAGGATTTTTCATTGGCTAATTGACCTTTGTTTTTGATAAAAAGTACATAAGCTAGGCATTCATATGCGATGTAACTTGCATGATAAATTCCTGGTGTCTTAACAAGCTTATATAGCCATCTATACTTTGGCAGTCTTGACCAAACTATTAAAAAGGCATCTATTCCTTGATATATTTTACCGTCATGCTTCACATGAAGCCTTCGAATTAATTCAGCAGAAGATTTAGCTGTTTCCTCTCGAGCTTCTTTGTTATTTGTAACGTCAATCCAGCCTAAGTTTTCATTGAATTTCTTATAATGATTGATTTCCATTCTGCATACACTGCAAGAATTATTGAAGTAAACTTTTGGTGTTTTTTCTGAAATCTGCTTGTTCATATTTTATATCGATCTTTATAATCGAGTTTTGTTGGCCCAGTCATAATTACATTTTTATTATCTAAATAATCTATTTCTAAATCTCCACCTGGCAATGACACTTTAACATTATTATCTGATAAGCCCAATTCTTTGCCAGCGATGGCAGTTGCACATGCCGCTGTACCACATGCCAGTGTTTTGCCTGCACCTCTCTCCCAAACATCCAACACAATATGTTTACTATCTCTTAATTCGGCAAAGCTAACATTAATTTTCTCAGGAAAGAGATTATCATGCTCGATTAGTGGGCCAAAGTCACTAATGTTATATTTTTCAATTTCATCCAAAAAAAATATAGCATGCGGATTCCCAATATTGACAAAAAATGGATTACATACCTTATATTCATTATAAGAGAACTCTATGGTTTTGTGATCAATATCTTCTGATAAAGGAATTTTATTCCAACTAAATATTGGCTCACCCATATCAACACTTACAATGCTATCAGATTTAGCCTGGCAGTATATTTTTCTTTCACTGGTTACAATTTCAATTTCGTTTTTATTATCTTGTTCCATTAAATAATTTGCGACACATCTTGTTCCGTTTCCACATGCGCTAATCTCTCCACCATCAGAGTTGTAAAATTTCAAAAGTGGTATGCCACTTATTTCAGAATTTCGAATATATATTAACTGGTCGCAACCTATCCCTTTATCACGATTACATATTTGCTGGACCTCAGTTGAGCTGTGATCAAACTCGTAACCTCTTTGATCTATAATTACAAAATCATTGCCTAAGCCATTCATTTTTATAAATTCAAATTCCGACATATAGCCTTTATATTAGGTAAAACCTAATTTTCCAGAAATAAGTGCCAATTCAAACTTGACAAGTTTGATGACAAATAATAAAAAACAGCTGTTTTCCGCAAGAAAAATATTCCTGCGGTACCTATTAATTTAGGTGTCGACATCAGTCAGCGAGTTTCGCCCACTGATGCGTTACCTGCTGAAAGTGAATTATAAATGTTTGAAAGCCTTAGTAATAGGTTTGATGTTATTTTTAAGGGCCTAAAAAAGACTGGTTCTATTGATGAGAGTTCTTTGGATGCAGCCTTGCGTGATATTAGGCGAGCGCTCCTAGAAGCTGACGTAGCTTTACCTGTGGCAAAGAGCTTTATAGAAAAAGTTAAAAAAGAGTCTATCGGCAAAGAAATACTTAGGTCAATAACTCCAGCTCAAATGATAACTAAAATTGTCAATGATGAACTTATAAAGGCCCTTGGTTCTGATTCTAGTGACTTGAAAGTAAATGAAAGTGAAAATTCTATTTATCTTTTTGCAGGACTACAAGGCTCTGGAAAAACTACCACAGTAGGAAAAATTGGTAATTATTTAAAAGAAAAGAAAAATAAAAGAGTATTATTAATTTCACTTGATACGTCTCGTCCTGCAGCATTTGACCAATTAAAGAAACTTTCAGAACAAATAAATGTTTCAATTCTGCCAAAGGTTGATGATCAGCTGCCAATAGATATTGCAAAGAGAGCATTTCAATTTGCACAACTCCAACAAATTGATTGCTTATTATTTGATACAGCTGGACGAATTAATATTGATCAGACTCTTATGAATGAATTAAATCAATTAGAAAAAGAAATTAACCCAACGGAGACATTATTGGTTCTTGATAGTTTAACTGGACAAGAAGCAGTTAATGTTGCAACTGACTTTTCTAAAACAATTACAGTAACAGGAACAATATTAACGAGGGTAGACGGGGATACCAGAGGTGGAGCTGCCTTAAGCATGAAATATGCAACTAACTGTCCTATTAAATTTATGGGTATGGGTGAGCAAATGGATGCCATTGAAGTTTTTCATCCTGAACGAATAGCCAACCGTATTTTAGGGATGGGCGACATTGTAACATTAGTTGAAAAAGCAACTGAAACAATTAAAGAAGAAGATGCCGAAATGATTGCAGAAAAGTTAAAAAAAGGCGAGTTTGACCTTGATGATTTACTTAGCCAAATTAGACAGATGAAAAAAATGGGAGGGATTTCGAATTTAATGAAATTTGTTCCTGGCCTTAAAAATATGAAAGATAAAATTTCACAACAAGATAATCCTGAAAATTCTATTATAAAACAAGAGGCAATAATTTTATCAATGACAAAGTACGAGAGGACTAAACCAAAGATTATAAACGGATCAAGAAAGAAAAGAATAGCGGCTGGGTCTGGTACATCAATTTCAGATATAAATAAAATATTGAAACAACATAGAAAAATGTCTGACATGATGAAAAAATTGTCGAAAAAGGGAATGGGCTCTATAGATCCAAATATGTTAGGCGGACAATTAGGTGCAGGTATACCAAATGATTTTTTTAAAAATAAATTTTAATTTTTTTATAAAAGGAGAAAAAAATGGCATTAAAAATAAGATTATCTAGAGCAGGATCAAAGAAAAGACCTGTCTACAGAGTTGTAGTCGCTGACTCTCGTAGCCCAAGAGACGGGAGATTTATTGAGAAAGTCGGATTGTTCAATCCTCTTCTGAATAAAGATAATAAAGACAGGGTCCAATTAGATCAGGATAATATCAAGTCATGGCTATCTAAAGGAGCAAA
>CABZEU010000019.1 GCA_902524795.1 uncultured Pelagibacteraceae bacterium | reverse complement strand
AACCTCTGCTGTCATTTACCACAATTGGAGTTTTCTTAATCTTTTGCACATAATCCATTGTCTTAGCAAGAGTCTCCTGTGATGTTTCTTTTCCCATAATAATTTCAACTAATGGCATTCTTTCAACAGGAGAAAAATAATGAATTCCAATAAAATTATTAGGTCTTTTAGAATTTTTAGCCAGTCCTGTGATGGGTAAAGTTGAAGTATTGGAACCAAAAACAGCCGTCTCAGCAATTTGTGCTTCAGCTTTAGCGGTAACTTCAGCCTTGATGTCTCTGTTTTCAAAAACTGCTTCTACAATTAGATCTGCACCTTGTAGCAAAGAGTAATCAGTAGTAGGAGTTATTAAGTTTAAGAGTTTTTCTTTTTTTTCTTCTGTAGTTCTTTTTTTGCTTAATTGCTTATCTAATATTTTAGTTGAGTAATCTTTTCCTTTATCGGCGGCATCTAGATCAGTGTCAATTAAAATAACCTCTATACCTGCTTTTGCGGTAACATAAGCGATACCTGCACCCATTAGTCCAGCTCCAAGTATACCAATTTTTTTGACATCATACTTTTCAAAGTCCTTTGGCCTTCTTGCTCCCTTACTGAGAGCTTGCATATTAACAAATAAGCTTCTGACCATATTTTGTGATCTTGGATCCATTACTACATTGGTGAAGTATCGCGCCTCAATTCTTAATGCAGCATCAATTGGAACCTGAATACCTTCATATACTGCGGACAAAATAGCTGTTTGAGCTGGATAGTTATTGTAAGAATTTTTCCTAAGAGATGATGAAGCCGCAGCCCATAGCATCATACCTTTTGGCGTGTAAGGAAGTCCACCTGGGAATTTAAATCCTTTTTCATCCCATGGTTGAACTGCTTTACCACCATCAACAATATATTTTTTTGCAACGGCTAATAAACTTTCTTTGTCTGTCACCTCGTTAATAAGTCCTGCGCTAAGAGCTTTTTTAGGAGTGAATGGAGTTCCTGCTAAAAGGAAACCCATTATGTCTTGGGTAACTCCTGCCAATCTAGGCACTCTTTGGGTCCCACCCGCTCCCGGTATAAGGCCAACTTTTGCTTCTGGTTGTCCGATTTGAATTTTATCATTATCAATTGCAACACGATAATGACATGACAAACAAATCTCAAATCCACCGCCTAAAGCATGTCCATTTATTGCTGCAACAAAAGGCTTGCCACATGTTTCCATGCCTCTAAACAACAGTTGCATTTCCATATTTCCATTGTAAATTTTTTCTGCAGCCTTAACTTTATCTTCTTGAACGCTGTCAAAACCAAAAACTTCAGAAGACGTAAGATCTGCTCCGGCTATGAATGCATCTTTAGCGCTTCTCAGAACGATACCTTTAACTGCATCGTCGCCAATAAGCTTTTCTATAATTTGTCTATATTCACCTAAAGATTGAAAATTGAGAACGTTCATTGAACGATTTTCTAAATCCCAAGTTACTACCGCAACACCATCACTATCTATTTCATAAGTTACATCACTCATTATATTACCTTTGGTTTGAATTTTTAAACGCGCTCGATAACAGTGGCAGTTCCCATGCCTCCGCCGACACACAATGTAGCCAACGCCGTAGACTTGTTCGTTCTTTCTAACTCATCAAGAACTGTACCAAGTATCATTGCACCAGTAGCACCAAGAGGATGTCCCATTGCAATAGCTCCACCATTTACATTAATTTGTGAATGATCGATGCCCATATGCTCTAGGTATCTCAAAACAACAACTGCAAAAGCTTCATTTAATTCCCATAAATCAATGTCGTTTTTATCCATTCCAAGATTCTTTAAAACTTTATCTGAAACATAGCCCGGTCCAGTCAACATTATGCTCGGCTCAGATCCAATTGATGCAAATCCTTTAATTTTCGCTCTTGCCTTAAGACCATGCTTTTCGCCCATTTCTTTATTTCCAAGAAGAATTGCGGCGGCGCCATCAACAATCCCAGAGGAATTGCCAGCTGTGTGCACATGATTAACTTTTTCTACTTCTGGATACCTTTGTTGTATTGTTGCATCAAAGCCAGCCATTTCACCCATCATTGCAAAAGATGGATCTAGTGATCCCAGTGATTGCATTGTTGCATCGGGCCTCATATGTTCGTCATGATCTAATATTGTTAAACCATTAATATCTTTTACAGGTGTGATTGATTTATCAAATCTTTTTTCATCCCAAGCTTTTTTAGCTCTTTGTTGACTCTCAACCGCATAAGCATCTACATCATCACGCGTAAAGCCCCATTTTGAAGCAATCATATCTGCGCTTATTCCTTGAGGTACAAAATAGTTTTTAATTGCTACTGAAGGATCGGCTACCATTGCTCCGCCATCAGAACCCATTGGAACTCTTGACATTGACTCAACACCGCCGCCTATGGACATCTGTGCCTGACCAGACATAACTTGAGCCGCTGCCATGTTTGTTGCTTCTAAACCAGATGCACAAAATCTATTTATTTGCACCCCTGATACTGATTGATCAAATTCTGAGTTGAGGACAGCAGAACGAGCAATATTAGCACCCTGTTCACCAACTGGAGCAACACATCCCAGTACAACATCATCTACATCAGATGTATCTAGTTGATTGCGATCTTTAACATTATTTAGAACCTGAGTTGCAAGTTCTAAGGCTGTAACTTCATGTAAAGTTCCATTTTTTTTGCCTTTGCCACGAGGCGTTCTAATTGCGTCATAGATATAACAGTCAGTCATTCGGGTACTCCAAAATATTGATTATAAGTTTGTCGATTATAATAATTAAGAATTTTCAAACAATACTAAATATAAGAAAGTGACAGTAAACTTTCTAAATATTATTTAATAAAATCAATAATTTAATTAATAATATAACATGGTTACAGATCAAGTTCAGTGTAACTTGATAAATCAGGAGAGCCATTAGCAAATTTGTAGACAGGCTTTTGCTTCGCTCCCTTAGGTTGAAAGCTGGGCAGCGCGATTAAAGTTGATGACACTGTTTGAAATCCCATATCAGTCTTTACACACATAGCGCTTAGTGGATTTTTATCTTCACTGTAAGTGCTTCCCAATAACATTTCCCAGTCTTGCCATTCCCCTTTTGATGGATTTGGCTCGAGAGATAAAGCAAACTTTGATAGGTAAGTTTTAATACGCTTTGATTTTAAATCATTTCGATCATATGCCGTTATCATCGAAAGTCCGTCGGGAATATTAAAGTATTCAATGGCTTCTTGTTCCTCATCTGACTTTATCCAGTAAGCGTTTATATTATCAGCGATGAGCATATTAAATCCTCGATAAGAGTCCTTTTCAATTTCAATCATGGCGTTAAGAGCCTCGGATGCATCTGCATGATCTAATGCGTCTAAAACCAATTCTCCCCTACTTCTTTTATTATCTAATGGTCCTAAACTGTTCATTCGATTCATGATACCAACTGCTAAACCATAGTCATTGATACCAAGCCATGTGCCTCCAGCAATTAAATCCTTTCCTGCAAATACATGAGGTCTATCTTCCCAGTGTCTACCAGGTGTGAGTGACTCTCTGTCCTTCATTTCATCTCTGTTAGCACCAATTATTAATGGCCACTCTGAGTCACTTTGTTTTAAAATTACTATCGAACACATTTGATTTTTTATATAACTTTACTAGTTAATTGATGTCATGGAAAATAAAAAAACAGCTCTGATCGTAGAAGGCGGTGGCCAAAGAGGTGTATTTTCTTTTGGAATAACCGATACCTTTATTAATAGGAACTATGATCCATTTGATATTTACATGGGAGTCTCAAATGGAGTTGCGGTTCTATGCTGGTATCTAATTAGAGAAACAGACGATAATTTAGAAAAAATGCTCTATGCGGCTAAAGGTGATTACCTAAGCTATAAAAATATTTTTATTGGTAAAGACATAATTAAATTTCATCAGATGTACGAAGATGGTGAGAAGATGTTTAGGCCAAGTATGGAAAAAATTAAAAATAATTTAAAAGGAAAAGATTATATTGCAGTTGTAACTGATGCGATCGAAGCAAATGCCGAATATTATTCATTTGGCGATGGTGAGTGGATGCCAAAAATGATTGCCTCTGGTACCCTGCCCATATTGGTTAGAACCCCAAGCTTAATAGATGGACGCAGGAAATTTGATGGAGGTGTTGCTGATCCCCTTCCCGTAGAAAAAGCATATGAGATGGGAGCTAAAAAGATAATCGTGATTAGAACATATGAAAAAAAATTTAGAAGAAAGTTGAAAATCGAAAATTATATTGGCGCTTTACTCTCAAGAGAATATCCTAAACTGAGAAAAGCATTATTAGTGCATGATAAAACTTACAATCGAGCACTTGATTTTATTAATAATCCCCCGAGTGATTGCGAAATTGTACAACTATGTCCACCAGAAAAACTAAAATCAAAAAGAGATTCAAAAAATATTGAGATTCTAAAAGCTGACTACAAATTAGGAAAAAAAGTTGCTAATGTGTATTTAGATGGTCTAGAGAACTGATTTAACAAATTCACTTATTTTATTTTCAACTAATGTTGTTGTTTCTGACGGAAAAGCATTAAAAGCATGATCTGCTCCTGGGACAATTATAATTTCTGCATTTGAACCATAACTCAACCATCTACCATACATAAATAATGAGTCATCAAGCAATAAATCTCTTGTTCCTACTGTAAATAATGCTGGTGGCATTCCCGTTAAATCTCCTTGAATGGGCGAAACGTCAGGCAAGCTTTTATCCACATCTCCTTGAAAGTATGAGTCTCTAAATTTTCTAATCATTGCATATGATAATAGGAATATTTCTTCAGAACCGTCTTGCCTGATTGCGCTTGGTGTAAGTCGAGCATCATAGGATCCGTAAATAAGGTTTGCACCCTTGATAGTATCCATCATCCCTTTATTTTTCAGTCTCAGCAATGTAACCGCTGATAAGTTTGCACCAGCCGACTCTCCACCAATTACAATTTTTTTTGTATTAAATTCTTTCTTTGAATTTTCTATCAACCAAACAGCTGCTGTTTCACAGTCATCAGGAGCAGCTGGATAAGGGTTAGTTGGCGCAAGACGATATTCCACACTCACTACAACACAATTAAGATCATTTGAAATTTTTTCCAAAGATTGATCCTGCATATCTGCAGCGCCAATGCAGTGACCGCCGCCGTGTATGTGCATATAAATAAAATCAGGACAGTCGTGATTAATTATTCTTATCATTACTTTATGATCACCTATCCCGACTTGCCTATTTTCAGCACGATCAGAATAGGGCTGGAAGGCAAGCAATCCACCACCTTGTCTTCTTATTTCTTGCAAGACATCAAAAGGTATTTCATGTGATGGGGGCGCGTTGACTAGCAAATTTTTTATATGATCATTCATTTCATGAATGTCTGTAGATATATTTTTATGATCAAAAGCTTCAGGAGAAATAGACGTAAATAACATTTTTTTTATGTGCGCGTTTTAATATAATTAAAAGTTCTATTCAGAATTAAAACATAAATTGGCAAAAATGCTAGGTAGCAAACAACTAGTTTCAATATGAAATCGTTGAATGCTATGAGATCCCAATTTTCTCGCATAAAATCGTCTGCAGAATTATAAAATGCCACACCATAAAATAGATATGTATCAATCAATTGGGCAAAAAAGGTGCTTACAACTGGCGCGAGGTACCAATAAGAACTTAAATTTAAGCCATCATCGCCTACTCTGTCCCTTACTTTTGAAAATACAAAGACATCAAGCAACTGCCCAATTGAATAAGCTAAAACAGATGCAATCGCTATTCTAAAATCAGCAAATACATATGAAATTATAAAAGCTGGTATAAACGCGTATCCGATAACTTTACGTGCATTTGTTGCATTTGAAAGTCGTACTGTTAAATCTGTTGCTAGAACTATAATTGGGAACGTGAATGTACCAATAGTATAGTCCAAGCCAAATATATTTATTGGAAATTGAACTAAATAATTTGATATAGCAATAATAAAGCAATGCCCCAAAACTAAATAGGTTACTAATTTTCTATTAGGATCCATAGAATTCATAATTAATCCATATAACTGTTAAAACAAGTAAAGTTGCCATAAATCCATTAAATCGATTAATTGCTTTATCAGATTTGATGAAATTATTTAAAAATACACCAATCGTTGTCCAAGTTAAAACAGCAAATATATTTGAGATTGTGAATGCAATTAATATCCATATCATACCGTTCCTAAAGCTGTCGATGAACTCAAAATTTTTAAAATCAGTATAAATAGAAATTGTTGTAACTGCCATCATGACTCCTTTTGGATTAACATATTGAAACAATGATGATTCCAAGAAGGTAATTGGCTTTGAACGACTTTGATCTTCTGCGTTATAAGAAAAGTAAATACGGTAAGATAAGTATAAAAGATAAAGTGATCCTAAAATCTGTAATAATGTTTGTATAAATGGAAAGTTATTAAAAATAGTTATTAATCCAAGGCTCAAAACAATCAATAAAGATAAGAAACCAAACACCACTCCTGACATATGGGGAATAGATCCAAAATAACCAAAATTTCTACCCGATGCAGTTAACATAATATTATTAGGACCAGGTGTTCCAGATTGGATTACGCATAGAAGCAATAGTGGAAAGAAATACTCGATCATTTTTAGAAATATTTTTTAATGAACTATAAAGTAAATAGACGTAATAATCACAATTATTGTTGGCAGTATCATGTTGTGAAGGTTTTCATCAACTTTATACGTTTTTACTTGCCCTTTTATTTTAAATGGAAGGTGTTTATTTTTGCCAGGCAGTAATTTTAATTTTTTTCCAAATGTATATTTGAAGGGTACTCTTCCTCCGGGATCAGAGAGTGTTCCCTTAAATAGAGGCATGCTGAAAATAGTTATTATAAATGTTCCAAGGAAACCAAAATACCAAATAAGCCAAAAATAAAGCTGGTATGGATAATAAAATTCAGGAATATAAATCCATAATACAATTAAATTCAAAACCATGATTGGATAGAATCCAAGAACTTGCCAGACTACATGAAAGCGTGCATGCCCTATCCAATCAGGATGAGTGGCATGAGTTTTATTGAAATCTGCAATAGTTGGACCTATGGTTAATAAAATTGATAAAATTGAAAAGACTATTCTTGGAATTGAATTCAGATCATATAGATCCATACAAATACTATTTAAATTTTTTACGCATATTGATTGCTGCTTGAATACCTGCTACGGGTTTTTTTCCCTCAGGGACTGTGTTTCCTTTTTTGGTTAAGTTTTCAAAACTTTCGCCTTTTTTAAACATATTATAGAGAATATCAATATCCATATTTGTACCCACTGGTTCTTCAGGAAATCCTCTAGCTGATACCTCATGCTTAAAATCTTCTTCATTTTTCCAGTGCTCAAAAAATATTTCAATAAGATTGCCATCAGGATCTTTATAATACATTCCAGTTATCCAACCATGATTGATAGTCCAGTATGGTTTAAGGCCTCGTTCTTTTGCTTTTAAGTAAAATTCAAACCACTTATCTATAGGGTTTAATTGATAAGAAATATGGTCTAGTCCAACTGCTGATGGTGTAGACCTATTAAGCCACTCTTTAAATTGTGCTATCAGTTTTACAAAAAAATTTAGTTTATCAACTCCTGGCTTAGTGTTGGCAATAGCTACTCTATGGTGTTCTTCATCAAAAGCTAAAAAAGCAATATCATTACTTTTATACAAAGGCTTACATCCGAAAAGTTTTTCGTAAAAACTGACCATCTTTTCGTACTGCATCGTCTTAAAAGCTACATGATGAAAATTATCTGGAGAATACTCAGACCGAAACTTTCTGTATAAATCAAAATTTAAGATAACTTCATTTGTCATAACTTAAGCTGTCCAAAACCAATCAGGGCCAGGTAAATGAAGGACATGATTTTCTAGGCCTATTTCTTTATCTGTTAACTTATTACATTTTTCATTCATTAACATTAATAAATCTCTATTATTCTCATTTTTAGAGAGATCATTCATTTCGTAAGGATCATTCTCTAAATCAAATAATTGGAAATCAGAATTGTTAGCCGCTAAATCATTATAGTCATGAGGTATGTTATTCATACGAGGAGAGAAAAATCTTAAAAATTTATATTTTTTGTCTACTACGCCTTTATAGTTTAGAGGAAGACTGAAGTCAGGTAAGAAATTGCCTTGCGAGGCAAATGCTTTAGCTTTATTAACAAAGCCTTCAGCTAAAGCTATATGTCTAAATTTTTCTGCGACTTCAAAAACAGTTGGAATGATTTGAACCCCGTGTATTAAATGACCTTCTACATCTCGATTATTTGCATAATTTACATTTTCAACTAAATGAGCGTAACTGTTACCTTTTAATTCAGGAAATTTATTTTTTATTTCTAGCTTATCAAGACCTGCAAATTCCAATATTGAAGGAACGATATCAATATTTGAAATTATTGAATTGCACATTTTTTGTTGTTTTAAGTCAGGGTGATATACTAATGTCGGAACCTTGATTGATTCCTCCCAAGCTACAACTTTTCCTCTTGCTCCTTGTTGGCCAAGCATTTCTCCATGATCTGAAATCATAAAAATAATTGTATTTTCTATTTGGTCTGTTTCCTGCAGCGTATCTATGAGCATCATTATCCGTCTATCTACATCACGCAAACAATTAAAATAATAATTACAAAACTTTCTCCATAAGTCTGGCCGGTTATATGATATCTCTCCATAAAGAGTATTCATTAGTTCAGTTCCTATTTCTGCACCTGCGTCCATACTTTGTCTCGGACCAAAATTCTTTGGAAATTCAAAATCATGTTCTAAATCATAAATAGGATCATCAGGTGCAAACTGTTGGTTTGCTGCAATAAATCCAGTTCCCTTAATCTCTGGCGCAGCCCTATAAAACATAATGTCGTGAGGATTGACAAAATTTATAAATGCTGACCATGGCTTACTATTGTCTTTGTTTTCTAAAATAAACTTAGAAGCATCTTTGGCAGTTAATCCATCGTATTTATATCCACCTTGCCCCAAATCTCTTTCACCTGGTTGATTAGAATTATCAAATCCATATTTACTAAACATTTGCTTCATGCCTTCATAGCCAAGAGCGTTCTCATTTACATTACTCTCAGTAATATTTGTTAGATGCCACTTGCCAAAATATCCAGTTTCATAATTTTGATTTCTCATCATATGACCGATAGTATTTACATTGTCGTACAAGCCTGGTACCCAAGGTGTGACTGTATTATCCCATACACCAGTAAATTGAACATGTTGACCTGTATAAACTGAACTACGAGCGGGTGAACAGATCGGTGTGGAAGTGTAAGACCGATTAAAATAAGTTGATATACTCTCGAGATATCTTCTAGCCGGCAAATCAATACTCTTGGGTATATATGGCCATGCCCTTTCTTGGTCATTTAATATTAAAAGAATATTGTAATTTTTTGCCTTTATGTAAGCTGGTGCTTGTTGCGTCATTAAGATTGAACTTAATCCAGCTAATGTCACTGAAGCAGCAGATTGTTTGATAAAAGATCGTCTTGAGATTTTTTTATTCATATTGAAAAAAAACAATATACAATAATTTGTCTTGATACAATTCTAGCTTTTAGATATTCAATATAAAAACATATGAAATTAGTTACTTTTTTACATAATAACAATCTGAGCATCGGTGCGGTCAAAGATGATCTGATTATTAGTTTTGCCCAATCATCTCTTCCAAAAAATATGATTGACTTTATTGAACTTGGTAACGATGGACTTGATATAGCTCATGACCTCATTGAAAAAGGTGAAGATAAAATAGAAGTAGGTAAAGTAGAATTGTGTGCGCCTATTCCTAAGCCAAGCAAGATACTTGCTGTGGGATTGAATTATAAAGAACATAAAGATGAAGTCGCAGAAACGGCAGCAAAGACTATTGGCAAGGCGCAAGAAAAATATCCAAATATATTTAATAAACAAAATAGCTCAGTAGTTGGTCCTTTCGATTTAATACATAGACCAAGAGCATCAGAATTTTTAGACTACGAAGGTGAGCTAGGTTTTGTTATTGGGAAAAAATGTCGTCATGTTCCTTACGACAGTGCTGCGAACGTTATTTATGGATACACAGTTGTGAATGACGTCACAATTAGAGATTGGCAGATGCGTGGACCGCCAATGACAATGACCATGGGCAAATCATGGGATACGCATTGCCCTTTTGGACCTTACCTAGTAACCAGTGACGAAGTTGGTGATCCTCACAATTTAAAACTCGAAACTCATGTTAATGGCGAACTAAGACAATCAGCATCAACAAGTGATTTGATTTTTGATTGCTTTACTCTTGTTGAATACTTATCAACTGCATTTACTTTAGAGCCAGGCGATTTAATTCCAACAGGTACTCCAGCTGGATCAGCGGTAATGACAAGAAATTGGCTTAAAGCAGATGATGAAGTAAAGATTGAGATTGAAAAATTAGGCTATATTAAAAATAAAGTTATTGAAGAGCCAGAAGATACTCCCGTATATTAAATCTAGTGATTGAAACTGAATATGATGTAGTTGTTGCAGGGTATGGTCCTGTAGGTGAAACATGTGCAAATCTCCTTGGGTATTATGGGATCAAAGCATTGATTCTAGATAAAGAACAAAATGCCTACCCTTTACCAAGAGCGATTACATGGGATGCTGAATGCCAGCGAGCAATGTCACACTGCGAATTCTTAAGCGAAGTAAAGACCAGAAAAATAAGAGGCGTTGATAATAAAGACGCTAATAAAAAATCAATCATGAAAATTACAACGGAGGGTTTTGACATATATAACTATCAGCATAGAATTTTGTTTATTCATCAACCACAATTTGATAAAGCGCATAGAGAAAACGCAGAAAAATACTCAACAAATACTATAAAAACAGGTAGTGAGCTTTTAGCGGTAGATGAAATAAATGGAGTCATTAATTGTACATACAAAAATATTGATACCAATGAGCAGTTTACAGTAACAAGTAAGTATCTTTTAGCTTGTGACGGTGCAAACAGCACAGTTAGAAAGCTTAACAATATCAAATTGAATAGTCTTGATGCTGACGAATCCTGGATGGTAGTTGATGGATATACTAAAAGTAGTTTTGACTGTTTCACAGATATAGACGCTATTCAATATTGCAATCCAACTCGACCAACTACAATTATTCAAGGTGTAGAAAATTGCTTTAGATTTGAAATTGCATTTATGCCTGGAGATACCGTTGAAGAAATACAAAAAGAAAGTGTCTTTAGAAAATATATTGATCAATGGATTGGCGATAATGAAGTAGAATTTAGCAGAACTGCGGTGTACTCCTTTCATGCGGCGGCTGCAGAGAGATGGAGTAATGGAAATATTTTTCTTCTTGGAGATGCTGCTCATCAGATGCCTCCTTTTATGGGGCAAGGCATGAACTCAGGCTGCAGAGATGCTGAGAACTTACTATGGAAAATTAATGGAGTGCTAAAAGGCCACTATAAACCGAAAATTTTAGAGACTTATGAAACAGAGAGAAAACCTCATGTTGCACGTATAACAAGAGCAGCTATCAAAATGGGTGGTGTGATAAATGCAAAAAGTAAGTTTAAAGCTTTTATTCGAAACGCTACGTTAAGGATACAGGGTTACTTCAAAGGCAAAGAAAATGTATTTCCTATTCTTAATGGAAACCGTCTGGGTCAAGGAGTTCACAATATGCCAAAAATAAAAGATGTCTCTCTTGAACGATATTACTTTAATGAAATTAGTGTACGACTTAATGATGGCAGGATTCAAAGTACTGATAAAATTTTAGGAAAGAATTTTGGTATGATTTTGAATGATTTTGAAGGCAATAAAAAAATTTCTGATAAATATCTTGAATTCCTAAATAAACATAATTTTAAGATTATAAATATCTCTAACAATCATGAACAATCTAATTACGACAATTATATTGCTTGCGAAGATACTCACTCTGATATGCAGATTTATTGTGATAAGTATGATTGCAACGCTGTCATCTTAAGGCCTGACAAATATGTTTTTGATATTTTTAATTTTGAAACCGACAATGTTGATGAAATAGTTTCATCTGTAATTAAAAGCTTACAAGATACAGCTTTATTTACTCCAAATTAATTAAGCTAACTTCTTTTAGGTAGGCTTTTAATTATGCTTAGATTATTCAAAATTGCCGATGAGCGTCTAATCTTTGCAAGTTCTTGATATTCTGGATCGTTATACCAAGCTTTAGCGTCTTCTTCTGATGGGAAGGTCCATAATATAGTACGTCCTTCTATAGGTTTTTCACCTTCTAGATGTTCAATTTTATCGTCAAAGGTTATGAATTCACCTCCATATTTCTTTAATATTGGAAAAAATCCTTTTTCATAATTTAGATATGTTTCTTTGTCTTGAATATTGATATCCACAAGCATGTAAACTTTTTCACTCATACAATAATCCTATAATGGGTATAAAAAAAATCAAAGATATAAATTGAAACTAATATTTTATGAGTTATTAATATTAAATGCCATTAAATGATGAGGATAGAAAAAAAGGCCTAGAAATACTTAAGGAAATGGATCTCCTTAAAGATGATGAAACCCCAGTATCTAAAAGTTTATTAAAACAAATAATAGACATGCTTTATGGAACTATCTGGTCCAGAACTGACAAACTGAGCCTTAAAGAAAGAAGCATGATCACGTTAACTGTGCTTGTAGCTCTAAACAGAGAAAATGAATTGAAGTCTCATTTTAGAGCAGCGCAGAATTTAGGAATTGAGAAGGAAAAGATTGAAGAAATGATTTTGCATGTCGCTCATTACAGTGGGTTCCCAACTGCTGTTTCTGCCAGTCAGTTATTAAATAAAGTCTGGGATGAAAAAAAAGAATCTCAATAAAGATACTCTTATAGGTAAACAGGATTATAAAGTATCAAACTTTAATTATGAATGGGTTCTTTTTCACAATGAGTTTTCAATTTGCTCAAGGAAAGTAAGGGTTTGTTTAGAAGAATTAAATATCCATTATCATTCTCGACATATACATCTTATCGAAACAAAAGATTGTGAAAATTTATCAAATGATTTCCTGAGGATAAATCCCACTGCAACAGTACCAGTCTTGCTGCATGAAAATTATCCAATATACGAGTCACATGAGCAAATTAAATATGTATCTAAACTTAAGCCAGGGGTTCTTTACAATGATGAGATAGTAGAGAAGTGGAATGAAAAAGGATCTTTAGTAGGCGATGATCCTATGAACGGAATTAAAGATTATGCAGGAAACTGTATTTCAATTATGATGCAACCACTATTTGCAGCTATGTTAAAAAAAGTTAGTATCTTTAAATTTATAAAATATTTTAAACATCCATCAAAATTTAGAGCATTTTTCTTCGTGATATTTAAATTAATGGGCAATAGTGCGTTTAGAAAAAATGCACCCAATCAGAGAGCAGCTGTTAAAGCTTTTAAATGCTTAAAAGTACATTTTGACGAATTAAACCATCATCTCAATGATAGAAGTTGGATTGGAGGTGAAAAATTTAGCATTGCTGACATAACATGGATGGTTTTATTTCATCGTGTGGAGGAATTGCAAATTATAGATTTATTAATAGGCAATCATGAAAATTTAAAAGAATATCACAAACGTTTAAAAAATCGCGAAAGCTATAAAAAATCGATTCTTGAATTCAATAGTGAAGCGATAAGCAATGGCATCAATCAGCTAAAATCAGATATTAAAACTTCTAAAAATATCATTCAATTTTATCAATTAATTCAAGAAGAAAGTAAGATGGCTTGAAACTATAAAATATAGGTATTATTTATATACTCTGATATAATTGTTTTGATACTTATGTTATACACGAATCCTTTCGCAGAATTAATAAACTTCATGCCTGTTGAAGCATTGCAGGCTTTTGTCATACTAATGGTCGCTATGGTTGCCTTGGGAACGATCCTTGACATGGCACACAAAAAAAATGCCAAATACTTTTTTATCAATTACAAAAAGGCGACTGAGTCGGCAACAAAAAAAGTTAGTGCAGGAGAGAAAGCGGCTGTTATTTCAAAAACTATAGCAAGTGATATATTAACTACATCTGAACTAGGTCGTGGACAAAGAAGAGCAGCACATTTGCTTGGCATGTATGGGTCAATCTTATTTTGGATATGTTCAGCTGTTTTGATATTTGCTTACACTGGAGTTGCTAAAGAAGCACCATATCAGGTCTCTGCTTTATGGCATGTAGGCGCTCTAATGACTTGTTTGGGCGGATACTGGTTTTGGTTTTTCTTGCGAGTAGATGTTTCCGCAGAGGCGAACCCATGGAAAAGGATTATTAGGGCAGACTTGTTTGTATTATCTTTATTAGCTGCCGCCACTTTTGGGCTTGCCTGGTCTTATACACAGTACGCAAGTATTCCTATATTTGATAGCTTGTTTCTAGTTCTTTACGCTCTATCTAATATTGTATTGTTTGGAGGAGTATATTGGTCGAAATTTGCTCATATGTTTTACAAGCCGGGGGCTGCAAT
>CABZEU010000018.1 GCA_902524795.1 uncultured Pelagibacteraceae bacterium | reverse complement strand
AAACTCTAGAAAATCAAGCATTACACTTACTCGGACAAGTAATGAACGACAGTAAAGGTGAAAATATTGTAGCACTGGGTATGGTGAAAAATATCAACGCAAACGAGGGGAAAATTGATTGCATATTAGAATTTGATGAAATTGATCAAAAAAAGAATGAAAAAATATTTAACGATGCTCAAGCCGCTCTCAATGAAATACCAGGCATTACAAAAGTAAATATTATTACAACATATCACAAAGAAAATTCAGAAAATGAAAAAGAAAATGGTGATCAGGTAAAAAAATCAAATAACGCTGGTACATCTAAAATAAAATATATTTTAGCTATTGCCTCTGGAAAAGGTGGCGTTGGCAAATCAACTGTTGCCGTAAATCTTGCTTGCGCCTTCAAATCTCTTGGACTTAATACATGTCTTTTAGATGCTGACATTTATGGACCTTCAATTCCCAAAATGATTGGCGTAAATGAAAAGCCTTCCTCTGATGGAGAAAAGATAGAAACTATAGATCGATATGGTATTTCCACAATGTCTATGGGCTATATGGTGAATGATGAAAATCCAATTATTTGGCGCGGTCTTATGGTCATGAAAGCAATTAATGAAATGATCGATAAAGTTAATTGGGGAGATGCTGACATAATGGTTATTGATTTACCTCCAGGTACGGGAGATGTTCAATTATCACTTATTCAAAAAATTAATATCTCAGGTAGTGTTATTGTAACGACACCTCAAGATATTGCTTTAATCGATGTTGTGCGCGGTTTAAAAATGTTTGAAAAAACTAAAGTCCCTATTCTTGGTATAGTTGAGAATATGAGTTATTTTTTAGCGCCAGATACTGGAAAAGAGTACAGCCTTTATGGCGAAAGCAAAACCAAAGAGATAGCTGAAAAATATGATTATGAAATTTTAGCAAATTTACCGCATGATCCGTTACTAATGGAACAAAGTGATAAAGGTCACCCTTTAACCGATTTAGTGCCAGACCACAAAGTTAGTAAAATATTTAATGATATGGCAGAGTCTTTAATCAAAAGACTGAAATTAGAAAAACTATCGAGTGCTAGTTAAGGTCAAATTTCTTTTTAAGTTCACTCCATTCTCGCTTCGAGAGGCCTTCCTCTTCAAATGAAACTTTTTCTCCCTTAAGAAGTTTTTTCATCAGATGAATTTCTTTTGCTGATAGTTCTGTGCCTCCCATGCGGTAATCTTCAAATGCCTCATAAGTCAAAGGAACCCATTTTTTTACCAGATCAAGCATTACATCTGCATAAACTCTGATCTCATATTGAGCATGGTCGTCAGCTCTTAAAGCTAGAAAATGAAGTAGATTATTGAGATCAATTTTCCAGTACCATTGTGTATACGTATTTAATGTAAGGTTCATTCTAGCAAGTTCGCGCGCAATACCTGACTTTCCCTCATCCAAAACTCCCCCGGAGGAATTTTCATTTAAAAGTGTCTCATAATTTGCGTACGTTTGCTCTGCATCATTTTTTAATATTTGAATAACATTTGATGCTTCGTCATCAGTTAGTGTGTCCCCCCGACCCTGGTTATTAATCTGAGATTGGGCCGCTAAATTTTCTGCAGAGGGTATGTAGAACTCTTTATCAAGTATTGAATACCTAGCTGAATATTCATTTACATTCGCAGTCCTATGTCTAATCCACTGACGGGCAATAAAAATTGGTAACTTTATATGAAACTTAATTTCACACATTTCAAATGGCGTTGAGTGGCGGTGTCTCATTAAGTATTTAATTAGACCCTTATCATTTGAAATTTTCTTTGTACCTTTACCATAAGAAACCCTAGCAGATTGAACTACAGAACTGTCATCACCCATATAGTCAATAACTCGGACAAAACCATGATCAAGAACTTCAATGGGCTGGTACAAAACAGCCTCTAGCTCTGGAGCAGTAACTCTGGCTGTCTCAGTTTTTTCAGAGCGTAAAGCTTCTATCTCTTCAAGTTGTTCTTTATTTACAGGCATTTTTGTGAATCAAATAATAATGGCATATTATAATAAGAATAGCCTCTTTAAAAAGATTCAATATCAAACTATATTCACATTGCTGGGGATATCCTAGCTATAGAGATAAACGGCTTACGTAATACCCATTACGGACCCGGGGGCGGTACCCGGCACCTCCACCATTTTTTAGGGGGTGATATAGGATCGACGAATGTTTAAAGGTAAGTTTTTCTCTCGGCATTGTACCGCCGTTATCGGGCTAACTTTTAAATGCTAACAATAAATTAGCGCTCGCTGCTTAATATAATTAGGCAAGCGCGGTTTGGGAGACACCGGGCAACAGAAGTCTCCCACTTAAAATAATTACATGTTAAAACAGGTCTTATGATTCTTGGAAAAAGTCTTATTTTATTTACGTTTATTTTTTTCATAAGTTGTAGCACAGTTTAATCTACTTTAGAGGGAGTTGTTAACGGTGCACAGAAAGACGTAAGTGATATTTATCATTATTCAACATGTATATTCACAGATGCTCAGTGTTTTGAATAGTTTCCTACATAGTTTACAAAATGCTAATTTGGAATATTTGTTGGTAAAGCGGTGTGAAGCATTGTTGCGACTAACTTTTCGTTTTGATCAAATAACTTTCCCTCGATCGTCGTAACTGTTTTACCGTATTTAATGATTTTAGTTTGCATAGTAGCCTTGCCGAGTGACATCGGCCTATGAAATAAAACATGATGATCTGTTGTAAGCGGAAGTTTTTCTTCCTTAAAAGCAATATATGCTGTCATTGACGTGGCCTCGTCTAAAGCAGCATCGATCATCCCACCTTGAACTAAATTGAGTGGACTTGCCGTCTCAGGTGGAAAAATTATTTCAAAAAAGAAAATTCCGTTCTCTTCTCTGATAAATTCAAAATTTAAAAATTTTCCTGACGGACTTTCCTGTCGTTTTTTAAACATAAAAGTTAAGCTTAAATTACTTATTCACTTTTAAAATGTCTAAAAATTACTAGTTTTAAAAATTACGGACTCTGATATTTCAAATTTATGATTCCTTACTACCTAGCTGCACTCTCACTTATTTTCTTGTTATTACTAGCATTTCATTTCGGATTTGCAGTAGTATAATAGAATTATCATTGAAAAAGCGTAATCGCTTACCATATGTAATATATTAGGGTACTATAGTACATTGATCATGAGTCAAAAAACAAGGCAAGAACGAGACAGTTTGGGTAGAATTAAAGTTGCCAACACTAATCTATGGGGAGCACAAACTCAAAGGTCATTAAAGAATTTTAGAATTGGCAATGATATTATGCCAATTGAGATTATACATGCCCTAGCAATCATTAAGATGTCATGTGCAAAAGTCAACCAAAAACAAAAACTTCTAAGTCCTAAAATAGCTCGTGCAATTATAGACGCTGCAAAACAAGTTTCTTTGGGAAAGTATGACGAACATTTCCCCCTTTCTGTATGGCAGACCGGATCTGGAACTCAAACAAATATGAATGTAAACGAAGTTATTGCTAATATAGCAAACAGGAAAATGTCGAAAAAACTTGGTACCAATTCACCTGTACATCCAAATGATCATGTTAATAAAAGTCAATCAACTAATGACAGCTTCCCATCAGCTATGAATATTGCATCTAAATTAAAAATTATTAGTGAGCTTGTCCCCGCATTAAAAGGTATGGAAAAAGTATTAAAATCGCAATCTCAGAAATGGAAAAGTATTATAAAGATTGGGAGAACACACTTGCAGGATGCAACTCCACTTTCTCTAGGGCAAGAATTTTCTGGGTATCAGGCTCAAATCAATACAAATATAAGAAGAGTTGAGGGAGCTTTAACGAACTTAAGTTACCTTGCACAAGGTGGAACTGCTGTAGGTACAGGATTAAACACAAAACGTGGTTTTGACCAACTTGTGGTTTCAGAAATAAGTAAAATAACCAAAGCAAAATTCAAACCTGCTACGAATAAATTTCAAGCACTGGCATCTCATGACTCAATAGTAGAGCTATCTGGCGTACTTAATGTAATTGCCACTGATTTATTTAAAATTGGAAATGACATAAGACTTTTAGCATCAGGTCCTCGCTCAGGTTTGGGTGAGCTCATCCTGCCTGAGAATGAACCTGGATCATCAATCATGCCAGGTAAAGTTAATCCTACCCAAAGTGAAGCCTTAACAATGGTGTGTTTACAAGTAATGGGTTTCCATAATGTTATTTCAATGGCAGGTTCACAAGGTCACTTTGAGCTTAATGCATTTAAACCACTCATAGGCCTAAATATCGTTAATTCGATTAATTTACTAGCTTCAGCCATAAATAATTTTAATGAGAAATGCCTTAAGGATATTAAGCCAAATATAAAAAATATTAAGCAAGGCGTTGAAAATTCATTAATGCTGGTGACGGCTCTCGCACCGGAAATTGGCTATGCGAAGGCAGCTGAGTTGGCTAAATTAGCTCATATGAAAAATATATCTCTTTTAGATGCAAACAAAATTTTAAAATTTCTCGAAAATAAGAAAATTAAATCACTTCTAAGTCCCAGTAAGATGATCTCTTCGTCTTGATTATTATAAATGCAAAACTCTAAAAAGCGTACAGTCAATCTAGATGGTCATATTACGAGTGTATTTTTAGAAAAAGAATTTTGGGATGAAATTGTTGCTCTAAGCAAACAAAACAATACTACACCTGATCGACTAATTTCTGACATTGATCAAAAAAAAACAACCTCAAATTTATCAAGCGCTATTAGACTATATGTCTTGAATCACGTAAAAAATCGAACATGAGCAAGTCGCAATACCTAAACAGCTTAAATGAATTGCAGCATGAGTCAGTTTGCAGTACAGAAGGTCCAAACCTAATTATTGCAGGAGCGGGAACAGGGAAAACAAGAGTTTTGACCACACGCGTGGTACATATTTTAGAAACTAATCTTGCTTTTCCATCTCAAGTACTTTGTGTGACATTTACCAATAAAGCAGCTCGTGAGATGGCTGATCGAGTTCAGCAACTTGTTAATCAAAGCTTGGATAGAATTCCATGGATCGGCACATTTCATTCAATTGGTGCAAAAATTATAAGAAATCACTCAGAAGTATTGGGTCTTAAGTCAAGTTTTACAATATTGGATAAAGACGATCAGCTTTCACTCATAAAACAAATTATTAAAGCTGAAAACCTGGATCAATCTCAGTTCTCCCCCAAACTTATTCAATCAAAAATTGACCAATGGAAAAATAAAGCCCTGAACCCTGATGAAATTAAAGCTGAAAGTCTTAATAACCTTATTGATGACAAAAGTTCGAAAATTTATAAAATCTATCAGCAACGATTATTTGAAATTAATTGCTTAGATTTTGGAGATTTACTATTGCAATGTATAAATTTGTTTAAGAGAGATGATATTTTAAAAAGATATGCATCAAATTTTAAATATATACATGTAGATGAATATCAAGATACGAATGCAGCACAATATATATGGCTGAAACTTCTGGCTTCCGTGCATCATAATATATGCTGCGTCGGTGATGACGATCAATCTATTTATAGCTGGCGTGGAGCTGAAGTTGACAACATGTTAAAATTTGAAAAAGAATTCGAGAATGCAAAGGTAATAAGGTTAAAGCAAAATTATAGATCAACAAACAATATATTAAAGTCTGCATCGTCACTTATAAGTTATAATGAAATGAGACTTGGAAAAGAATTAATATCTGACCAAGGTACTGGTGAACCAATCTATCTGCATTTAGTTAATTCAAGTCGTGACGAAGCCAACCTGGTTGCACAAGAAATTTTAGATTACAAAAAAGATAACCCTGATTTAAATAATGTTTCTATTTTGGTAAGAGCTGTTTTTCAATCCAGAGAAATAGAAGAATCTTTAATTAAGTATTCAATTCCATATCGTATTATAGGTGGAATTAGATTCTATGAAAGAGCTGAAATAAAAGATGCAGTTTCTTACTTACGATTAGTCTATGAAAGTCAGGACGATGTTGCCTTTGAAAGAGCACTCACAGTTCCAAAAAGAGGCATAGGTGAAAAGTCCTTTAATCATATCCTCTCTCTTGCAAATCGGAATAAAATTTCCCTGTACCAAGCTTCTAAAAATATGATTGATACTGATGAACTAACAAAAAAAATTTCTGAAAGTTTAAAATTATTTATTGGAGTTATAGACAGAGGCAAGTCAATGATCGAGAATGTTCCATTCTATGATATTTTGAAAGTATTATTAGATGAGTCTGGATATATGAATATGCTTAAGAATGATAAAAATGTATCAGCTCAAACAAAAATTGAAAATATAAAAGAACTTATAGTTGCAATGCAAGACTACAATAGTATTGAGGAATTTTTAGAACATATTTCATTAGTAACAGCAGTAGATGAAAATAATATTGATAATAAAGTAAGTATAATGACATTGCATGCTGCAAAAGGACTTGAGTATGATTTTGTTTTTCTGCCGGGGTGGGAGGAAGGGTTGTTTCCTCATCAAAAAACAATCGATGAAAGTGGCAATAAGGGCATAGAGGAAGAAAGAAGACTAGCTTATGTCGGAATAACTAGGGCAAAGAGAAAAATTAATATTATAACGTCCATAACGAGACGTTTTCAAAATAATTGGATGCCTTCACTTCAATCGAGGTTCATTGATGAATTAGATCAAGACATCATAAGGACAATCAACCACGCTTCTGATCATTTGAATTCTTTTCAGGAACCTCATTTTGACGAGTACAACCAAGATTATGGTTTAAAACCAAAAAAGATTTCATTTCAAAATAATGAGGTATCTAGCTATAGAACTGTTGTAGATATGGAGATTGAAAATGTAAGAGATATAAATGATGACCTTATCCTGCAAATTGGACAAACTGTTGAACATAAGAAGTTTGGTATCGGGACAATACAAGACATAGATGGAACCAAGGCTATTGTTGATTTTGATAAATACGGAAAAAAAAAACTAATTTCTGATTTTTTAAAGCCATGCTAAGAAACAATAATAAATTATCAAAAATTAGATCGTTAATAAAAAAAAACGATATTCAGTATTATCTCCTTCCACATTCGGACGAATATCAAAATGAATTTCTACCAGAGTATAGTAAACGTTTAGAATGGATCAGTAATTTTAGTGGATCTGCAGGTGATATTATTATAAGTAATAAGGAGGCATTTCTTTTTGTTGATGGCCGGTATACGATTCAAGCCTCACAGGAAGTAAATAAGAAAAACTTCAAGATTTATAATTATTCAGATTTATCTCCTATTGATTTACTAAAAAATAAAAAACCAAAATCAATTGGCATTGATGGGAATACAATTACCTATCAGAGGGTAGCCAATATTAAAAAAAATCTAAACAAAAGTGTGAAGATTAGGAATATTGATAAAAATTTAATAGATCAGATCTGGAATGATAAACCTAAGAAAAAGAAGTCCAAACCATTTACAATAAGTGGCATAAATGTATCGGTAAAAGTGAATTACATAAAGAAATATTTGCATAATTCGAGGGCAGACTACTACTTAATTACTGCATGCGACTCCATCGCATGGATATTCAATATCAGGGCAAAAGATATTAAATATTCACCTTTATTTCTATCGAAGGCTTTAATTCATAAATCTGGAAAATGCTATATTTTTTCTGACTTCACAAATTCTAAAAATATAAAATTTGATATTGATATAAAGTTTATGAATACCCAAGAAATAAATAATTTCATTATTAATTTGGAAAAAAACAAAACAATAATAAGTGATGCAAATACTGTATCATTCAGTCTAGCTAATAAGATTAAAAATAAAGCAAAATTGAAAATTGAAGGTGATCTCATTCAAATACTGAAGTCAAAGAAAAATAGATTGGAAAAAAATGGCATGATAGAATGTCATAAAAGAGATGGTGTAGCTCTAACCAAATTTATTTATTGGATAAAAAATAAAGTAAAAAATAGTACAATAACAGAACTAGATGCAATTAGGTACTTAGATAATAAAAGAAAGAAAAATGAAAAGTTCTTTTCATTAAGTTTTCCTACTATAGCAGGAACTGGTTCAAATGGAGCTATTGTTCACTACAGAGCTAACGAAAAAACAAACAAAACAATAAAGACTTCAGATTTGTTTTTAGTAGACTCAGGAGCACAATACCTTGATGGCACAACAGATGTTACAAGAACAATTTGCTTTAACACTCCTAAACAAGAACAAATTGAAATGTATACAAGAGTATTAAAAGGGCATATTGCAGTTGCAAAAAGTAATATAAAGTATGGTGAAACTGGAAAAAAACTTGATAGCTTAGCTAGAAAACCATTGCAAGAAATTAATTGTAATTTTGATCACAGCACCGGTCATGGGGTTGGCTGCTTCCTTAACGTTCATGAAAATCCTCCTTCAATTTCTAAAAACTCAAAAATTAAATTTGAAGATAGTATGATTGTTTCAAATGAGCCCGGTTATTATAAAGAAAATCAATATGGCATTAGAATCGAGAATTTAATTCTTTCAAAATTATCACACGGAAGGATAACTTTTAAAACCATAACAATAGCCCCTTTTGAAAGACTATTAATAGATCAAACATTATTAACTGTGCATGAAATTGATTGGGTGAATAGATATCATAAAAGGGTAAGAAAAATATTAACGCCTTCAATGAACTCTGATGAAAAAGATTGGCTCATGAGTCAGACAGCGCCTTTACGAAATTGATAGCTTTCTCCAGCTCTCTTCGTTCATAATCTTTATCCCAAGTTCGTTAGCTTTTTTTAATTTTGAGCCAGACTTTTCTCCTGCAATAAGTATGTCAGTAGATTTATTGATGCTTGAAACAACTTTAGCGCCTAATTTCTCTGCCATAGATTTTGCTTCAGCCCTGGACATTGAGTTTAAAGTCCCTGTAAAGATTATTTTTTTTCCTGTAATTGGAGATTTAACTTTTTTTAATGAACTTATGACTAAATTAACTTCTTCAATAAGTGATAATATTTGATTTCTATTGTCTTTATTATTTGAATATTCTCTAAAAGATTCTGTTGCTTTGGGACCCAATCCATCCGTATTTGCTAAAATGTTAAATATATCTTCTTTGACATCTTGGTCATTATTATAAAATTTTGTGAATAAATTTATACTCTTAAAGGCTTGGGAAATTGCTTGAGCATTCTTTTCACCAATAAATCTAATTCCAAGCGAATAAATAAATTTTGAAAGTTCAATCTTCCTTTTGTCATTAATCGCTTCAACTAAGTTTTTAAAAGAAAGTTCCCCCCACCCTTCCATATTTACAATTTGTCTTCTATTTTCTTCAAGTTTAAAGATATCGGAATAATTTTTGATAATTTTTTTATTATAAAATAAGTTTATTTGTTTATCTCCTAATCCTTCAATATCGAGCGCACTTCGTGATACAAAATGTTTTAATCTTCCAATAATCTGCGCTTCACAAATATATGTACCTGAGCACCTAACTACTACTTCGTCAGGATCAATGATGATACTGAAGCCGCATACAGGACACTTTTTGGGAGGCTTAAATAAATTGGATCGTTCTTTATTTTTATTTAGTACGACATTTAAAACATGTGGTATTACATCACCTGCTCTTTCAATGACAACAGTATCACCTTCTCTTATATCTTTTTTTTCAATTTCCTCAAAATTATGTAGAGTTGCATTTGAGACTAAAACACCGCCTATATTTATTGGCTCAAGTCTTGCTACAGGAGTAACCGAACCTGTGCGGCCAATCTGAATATCTATTTTTTTTATAGTTGTTTTAGCTGTTTCTGAGGCAAATTTATGCGCAATTGCCCATCTTGGCGTCTTGCCAACCGTTCCCAACCTTTTTTGATATAATTTGTCGTTAACCTTATATACTAAGCCATCAATATCATATGGAATTTCTGATCTTGAATCATTTATGTAATTATAATTTTTCAATAAATCATCTAAATCATTTGCAACTTTCAAGTAAGGACTGATCGGTATTCCCCAAGTTTTAAACTCCTTCATTTGATCATAGTAAGTTTTTTTTTCCTTCTCAAATGCTCCAAAGCCGTGAGCTATAAATTTTAATGGTCTACTTTCAGTAATTTTAACATCCAATTGCCTTAAACTGCCTGCTGCAGCATTTCTAGGGTTTGCGAATTGATTTTTTGATCTCTCATTTAAATCAAAGAAGTCTTTCTTTGTAATAAAGATCTCTCCTCTTATTTCGAGCTTTTCAGGTGGAAATTTAACCTTAAGTTTTTGAGGTATTTCTTTAATTGTGGATACATTGCTCGTAATAGTTTCGCCGTTTAGCCCATCACCCCTTGTTGCAGCAACTGTTAACTCACCATTTTCATAAACTAGGTTAACAGATAAACCGTCAATTTTTGGTTCAATAGAAAATTGAATATCACAGTCTTTTAAAGATAAAAATCTAGTTATTTTTTTTATGAAATTTTTCAAGTCATCTATTGTCATTGCGTTATCTAGAGATAGCATTCTTGTAGGGTGATTAAATTTTGTAAACTCCTCAGATGATTTTCCACCAATCTTCATAAGTGGATTGTCTTTATCTTTTAAATTGGGTAAATCTTTTTGAATTTTCTTAAATTCAACAATTAAACGATCGTATTCTGCATCGCTGATTTCGGGGTTATCTTTATTGTAATAAAGATCGTTATGATAATTAATCTTATCAATTATATCTCTTATTTTTTTTTCTTGATTACTTTTCACTTAGGTAAATTATGAAAGATCTTTTAAAAGTTCGTAACTTTTTATATACCAGTCACTTCCAGGAAAATTAAATTGCAATGTAGCTGCATATCTTTTTGCCTCTTCATGAAGGCCAAGTGAATAATATATTTCTACAAGTCTATGCAAGGCTTCCTCAGTGTAAATTGATGATTTATAATGGTTCAAAACTGTATTATATCTATTTATTGCTGAGATCCATTGATGATCAAACTGATAAAATCTTCCAATTTCCATTTCCTTGGCTGCAAGTCTGTCATCTAAGATATCTATTCTGCTCAGGGCATCTATTGCAAATTCAGATTCAGGATACTTATTTATAACCTCTTTAAAGGCTTTTTTTGCCTTTGCGGTGGTTACTTGATCCCTCTCTACGTCATTAACTTGTTCAAAATAATTTAATGCTCGAAGATAATACGCGTATGAGATTTTGCTACTTCCAGGATATAGCGCTATAAACCTCTCGAGTGCATCTAAACTATCGTTATACATGCGAGATTTGTAATAGCAAAAACCAGACATTAATTGGGCTTGATTTGACCATTTTGAATAGGGATATTGTCTTTCAATATCTTCAAACAACAAAGCAGCATCAACGAAATCTCTTTTCTTAACGAGATCCATTGCATCATTGTATAGAATCTGAAGCTTCTCGCCCTCTGTTTCTGGAGTCAACAGCTTGGTATCTGAGCAAGCAGTAAATATAATTAAGACTAAAAATAAGAATGTATTAGCGCTAAGATTAGACATCAGAATTGATTTTAATGAATATTTTTTAAGATTAAAGGGTAAATCTATTGATTTACAATGAAGCTGATAGCTTTTTTTTATGATTTAAAGATGAAAAGGTAATTTCGTCTGAATCTAATATATCATCTTTATACTTCCAATTTGATCTATCAGACATAATTGACTTGATTAGTTCATGAGTAAGTCTGTGACCACCCTTAAATATCTCAAAATTTCCTCTCACTCTATATCCTAGTAGATATATGTCACCAATAAAATCAAGTACCTTGTGTCTCACAAATTCGTCATCATACCTCAGTACTGATTGGTTCATTATGCCGTCATCATCAAGAACAATTGCATTTTCAAGAGAGCCACCAGCTATTAGTCCTTTGTCTCTAAGAAATTCTACTTCATCCTTGAAGCCAAATGTTCTGCTGTTGCTAATAATATTTTTGTAATTGTATGTTGAATCTAGGTCAAAAATAAAATTTTGCTTATTAATTAGTTTATGGTCATAAACTATTGTATAATTTATTGACATATTATTAGCTGGAGTGACTTTAATATAACTATCATTATCTCTGAAAATAATAGGTCTAGTAATGTTAATAATTTTTCTTTTTGCCTGTAAATTTTTAATACCTGCTCTTTCTATCTCTGACACATATTCTAGAGAACTGCCATCAAGAATAGGAAGCTCTGCTTTGTCTATCTCAATAATTGCATTATCAATTTCTAAGCCATGGAAAGCAGACATCAGGTGCTCAATAGTTGATACAGAGTGACCATACTCATTAGACAATTTCGTACATAATTCGGAATAAACAACATTTTCAATATTTGCATTCAACAGACTTTCAATATGAGGTACCTTAAGGTCTGTGCGTTTAAATAGTATTCCAGTATTTGCAGGAGCTGGGTTAACTTTTATATTGCTGATTTCAGCACTGTGAAGTGTGATGCCGGATAGTGTAAAATTTTTCTTAATGGTTTTTTGTGAGTTCATCAAGTTTTTATAATTTGATTATCACTGTTGTGATAGACAAAGATTATTACTTTTTGTTACGTATTATAAATTTTGAAAAAACTTATAAATTATTGATAATATTGATTTTCTTGAGTATTTTTCATCACTTATCTCGCCCTCTAAATCGTGATTTGTAGCATAACTAAGTAAACCGAAGCTTGAGGTTAATGACGGATTATCAAGATAAGTCTTAGATCCATTTATTTTTCTAGTTGAGCCCAATCTAAATGATGAATTCGCAAATTTATTTCTAATTAATTTTTGAATAACAATTGATTTTGCTCCATATCCTGTAAGTATAATTGAGTTTGATACTAGCGAATTAAACCTTGATTTCATTACTGTCGTCGAAATAATTTTTGCTAGCTCTTCAGCACGAGCCAAATAAATATCATAATATTTATCTAGTTCTTTATCCTGCTTTTTATCTTTATTAAAAAAATCGATTTTTTTTCTAATACTTTCAGCTTCTGCAAGTGTAAGAGATTTTACCTGTGATATATCGCTGGTAAAATGTAAAGTTCCTATTCTTATAATATCAAATCCAATCAATTGACTATCAAAAGTATAAGATAAAACTGTTTTATTTTTTTGCACTTCAATAGTTATTGCGCCTTGGTCTGATTCTTCTTCATTTAGTACTGCTAAACTTGTTGAATAATTACTAGAAACTATTTGTTTTAAATTTAGCTCCATCTCCAGGAATGTTTTATGTATTATTTCAAGATAATTTTTTGATACTAATATTATATGCCATTTTGTAAGAAGATTATCGGCCTTCATCCCAATTGGATCTGATACACTTTTTCTGTTATCAATACGATAACTTATTGGAAAAGAGTGCAATGGTTCTTTTAATTTTGTGTATAAACTAGCAAATAGTTCTGACTTAAAAAAACCTTTTATATGATCCTCCTCAATCACATTGTTTTTTTTCATAATATTAAAATCAATATATTCTGATGTCATGTTTTCCGAGATACTTACAAAAACATCTGATATTTTTACATTGGCCTCATATTCAGCCATGGTAATTGCGCCTTTTATATAATCACAAATTTCTGTATTTGGCAGAGAGAGCGGTTTAGAACAATTTACCGGTAGTTTTGAAATACCAATACCAATTAATTGAAGAATTTTACCACGGTTTATAATTTCCAACTCTTGTGCAATTAAACAAATTATTTTATCAGAACGAATATCAATTGCGCTAAAAATACTTCTTTGAGACATTAGATATCATTTATACCATAATTAATCTTTCCTTCATCTACCTTCAGCGAAGCCCTGCCCTCAATTCTTAAGTCAATTTCAATTATATTGCTCTGTAAGACTTTTTCATTAATAAATAGGTCTTTTAAATTTTTAAGCGCTGTATCTATTTTTGAATCAGGTAATTTAATTAATAGATTATTTTTTAAAGTTATATTCCATCTTCTTCTCTCTACAAAATCTAATTTATTTAGTTGTGAAATCAGTTCAGAAAAATGAATATTCAGCTCCTTAATAATACCTTTAAGAGCCGGGGGGGACTCGTCCCCTGAAATAATAATAAAGTTTTCAAGTTCATAATCTTTATTTTTTTCAGTAATAATTGTTCCGTCGATATCAACTAAATAATATTTACCATTGTCTCTTAAAATTGCATATGGATCATTTTCAATAATGTCTAATACTAATGTGGATGGATAAACTTTCTTTGCATTTACCCTCTTTATCCATTGTTCTTGCTCAAGAATTTCTTTGATTTTTTTTAATTTCAAAGATAATAAATCAGAGGAATGATTATATATTTCTTCTTTAATTATATTTATATTTGATTTTTCTGAACCATTAATAGTTATCTGATTTAAAGTAAAGTATTTAGATACTAAGTTTGGAAAGTAATATACCGATACTGAAACCAATAAAAAAAATATGATTAGTATCGAACATATAATATTTATATATTTAACGGTTTGTTCCTGCATCCTCTAATATCCAATTAATGAGTTCATCAAATTCTGTCCCCTTGTATTTTGCTATTTCTGGCACTAATGAAGTCGGTGTCATTCCTGGCTGAGTATTGAGTTCAAGAATATAAAACCGATTTGTAGTTTTTTCCAAAATAAACTCTGTTCTTGAAATTCCTTTACATCCAAGAATTTTATGCGCCTTTAAAGCAAGATCTTCTACCTCTTCTAGTTGATATTTATCGATTCCTGGTGGAATTATATGCTTAGTCTTGCCGTTATCAAAATACTTTGACTCATAGTCATAGAATTCGTTTTTTGGATCGATCTCTATTGAGCCAGTCTTTTCATTTCCAATTACAGCAACATTAATTTCTTGGCCATCTATATACTCCTGAACTAGAACTTCATTTCTCTCTGCGTTATCGATTAAATATCTTTTTTTTTCTTCTTGATTCCTGATTATTCCAACGCCTACGCTGGAGCCTTCGTTTCTTGGCTTTATTACAAACGGATACTCAGGAAATGTGTGTTCATTAATACTATTGATACTCACCAGATTAGTTATTGGGTAATTAAAATTATTTTTAATAAATATTTCTGCAGACTTATGTTTATCCATTGCTAATTGAGAAGACTCAATTCCTGAATGCGTATAGGGTACATTATTTAATTCAAGAATTTTTTGTACTTCTCCATCTTCTCCCCATGTGCCATGTAAGCCATTAAATATTACATCGGGCTTATGTTCAGAGATGTGGTCTGAAAGATCTAAGTTTGCATCAATTTCAATTACCTCATAGCCTAATCTCACTAACGCCCTTGATATTTCTTTTGAAGTTATAATGCTTATTTCTCTTTCTGCTGATATACCTCCATAAAGCAACATAACTTTATTGAATTTAATCATCTATTGCCCAAAATTTTGATTTCCCACTCTAATTCAACCCCTAATCTGCTATTTACTTGTTGTTTTATATTTTCACCAAAATCTTCTATTAAATTAGCAGAGTCTTTCTGTTTGTTGACGATAAAATTTGCATGTTTTCTTGAGAACGAAACACCATTTAATTTATAGTCTCTTAATCCCGCTTTATCGATTAATTGCCAAGCTTTGGACCCACTATGACCAAAAGGATTTTTGAATGTGCTTCCAGCAGTCATCACTTTTTGAGGCTGAGAGTCCCTTCTTTGATCACTTATTTCAATCATTCTTTGATTGATTATTGCTGGATCTCCTATTTCTTTATTGTATTGAACCTCACAAACTATGTATTTATCTAAAAAATTATTTTTTCTGTATGAGAATAATTCTTCAGAGTAATTCATTTCTATTAATTCTCCCTGATTACTCAAGCATTTTGCTTTAATAAAGACATCTTTAGTTTCAGATCCAAAACACCCTGCATTCATACATACAGCGCCTCCCACAGAACCAGGTATTCCAGAATAAAATTCAAAACCTATTATTGAATTATTCAAACAATATTTGGATAAAACTTTATCTTGTACACTCGCTCCTGCAAAAACTATATTTTTATCGTGAGATATATTGCTAAATCCATTACCTAATCTGATAACAAGACCTGGTATACCTCCGTCTCTAATAATTATATTTGAACCTAAACCAATAACTGTGACATCTATACCTTCTTCTTTTGCAGTAAGCACTAACTGCAATTCTTCTAAACTTGAAGGAATATAAAAGATTTCAGCATTACCCCCAATTCCAAACCAACTATATTTAGATAAATTATAATCAAATTTGTATTTACCTTTTACTTTATTTCTTAAAAAGATTTCATTTAAAATTTGTTGATTCTTATTCATATATTTTTTTTAAGTTTTTAGCAAAATTTGCAGCCCACTGAGTTACTGTGCCTGCACCTAGAAACAAAAAAGTGAGTTTATCATTACTAGACTTAATTAATCTCAGCAGCTGCTCATCGTTTTCATAGGCATCTGCATTAACTTTAGAATTTTTTTTAATACTTTTTATGAGTGATTGTAATTTAAAATTGCGGGGCATCTTTTCACCTGCTGAATAAACATTCGATACAAAGACCTGGTCACATTTCATAAAACATTTACTAAATTCTATTTTTAAATTTATCAGTCGTGAATATCTATGAGGCTGAAAAATGATAATAAGTTTTCTTTTTGGATTTGAATGATTCACGCCCTCTATAACATTCTTAATTTCTGTTGGGTGATGGGCATAATCATCAATGATCTTGACGTTTTTTTTGTTCCAGAGTTGCGTAAGTCTTCTTTGTACGCCACTGAATTTAGATAAAGCTTTCTTAATTGTACCATGATTTACATTGAGTTCAGAGGCGATTGCTATAGCAGCTAAGGCATTACTAATATTATAATT
>CABZEU010000017.1 GCA_902524795.1 uncultured Pelagibacteraceae bacterium | reverse complement strand
TCAAAAGAGGACGCGCATGATTATAGATATTTTCCTGACCCAGATTTATTGCCCCTTATTCTTGAGGATGATTGGATTAAAAAAATAAGAAGTTCCATTCCAGAACTGCCTGATCAGAAAAAAGAAAGATTTATTAGAGAATATAGTCTTAGTGAATATGATTCGAGTGTTATTATATCTGACAAATCAACAAGTGATTATTATGAAAAGGTTGTTAAAGATCGAAATCCTAAACTTGTTACAACATGGGTAACTAGTGAACTATTTTCTGTTTTAAATAAAAAAAACCTATCTATTGATGAAAGTCCTATATCACCTAATCATTTAGGTGAATTGATTGACAATATTGATAGAGGTAAAATTTCGAGTCGTCAGGCAAAAGACATATTTGAGGAAATGTGCGAGACAGGAGAAAGTGCTAATAATATTATAAATGAAAAAGGATTGTCTCAGATAAGTGATGAAGGCGAACTAGAAAAATTAGTTGATAATGTTATATCCTCAAATCCAGAAAATGTTGAAAAGTATAAGAATGGAAAAGATAAACTGTTTGGTTTTTTTGTAGGTGAGGCTATGAAGCTGTCAAAGGGAAAAGCAAATCCAAAAGTTTTAAATGAGCTTTTAAAAAGTAAATTAAATACTTAGATTATTTAGAATATTTATAGTACTAATCTATTTATCGGAGAGATGGGTGAGTGGTTGAAACCGGCTCCCTGCTAAGGAGTTGTGCGGGCTTATACCCGTACCGAGGGTTCGAATCCCTCTCTCTCCGCCATATTTTAATTTATATTTGTTTTTTTGTTGGCTTGATAACTGTTTTACCACCTGTGTAGGCTCTATTTAAATTTAAGTTTAGAGTATACTCAACAGGTAAAAGATCATTCTCAATAAATTCATACACTTGAATATTTTCCATAACTCTTTGCACATAATTTCTTGTTTCTTTAAATGGAATTAATTCTATCCAGTCTTCGCTTGTAATGTCGTCTTTTCTTGGGTCTCCGTATTTTTTTATCCATCGCGAAACACGAGACTCGCCTGCATTATAGGCAGCAAGCGATAATATGTATGAACCATTATAATTAGAAAGTAGTTTGTCTAAGTAAGCACTTCCTAAAATTACATTATATTTTGGGTCTTCAGTAAGTTTACTTTTTGTATACTCCAACTTAAGTCCTTTAGATACTCTCTTTGCAGTGTAAGGCATTAATTGCATCAAGCCCTTAGCACCTGCATAACTGCCTGCCTGGGGATCGAATTGACTTTCTTGCCTGGTGACAGAGTGTATTAAACTTTGAGGTGGAAATATAATTTTATCAAATTTAGGTCTTTCAACTTCAGGAAAACTTAATGGATCAAGAAGAATATGATTATAATATAAAATCTTACCAGCTTGCACTGCAAAATCTTTTCTTCCCAACTCGTTTGCAATTCTAACAGACTTAATCGCAGTATTTAAATTTTCTCGATCAGCTAGATCCCATATAAATTTTTTTACGAGTTTCGATTTATCAAATTCATTTAGCAATGAAATAGCAAGGTATACATTATTAGATATTTCTTGCTTTTCAGATGAAGTATTCTCCTTACCGGTCAGTTTGGGAGAAAATAAAATCTTATTATTCAGTTTTGATGCTGCAAGCTGGCCATAAAAAGTTAAGCTATATTTCGAAGCTTTTAAATATTCTTTTTGAGCGTCATCAGTTTTACCCAATGAGTCGAGAGAGTTCCCCATCCAATAAGCAGCTCTTGCTTTTGAAATTGGTCTAGAAGATATATCCCAAATTTCTTTGAAATGTAGATATGCAGATTCGGGGTTTTCTAAAAATGTTAAACTTATCCAGCCCGCCATCCATTCTGCTTCAGCTATATCTTTATTTTCTTTTAGACCATGGTTTATTGATAACTTGTAAGCTGTATTATACTCATGCCTATCGATGAGTTTTCTTATCAAGAAGTTTTTCTTTCCCCAAAATTTATCCGGCCTGACTAATTTACTTGAGTCAGTATTGTTAATTTCTAATAAGAGATTCAATGCACTATCGTATCTTCTCTTTTTAATTCTCCAATGTATCCTGTCATAAACAAGTCCTGGATCAGATTTTAATTGATCTGGTACTCTTTTGATCAAATCATCTACTCCTCCAGCAAAAGAAATTAAACCAATTCGTGCCTCAAATAATTTTTGATAATCTTTATTTACATACTTAACAAGTCTTGATGCAGTTCTATATTTGCCATTCCAAAGAAGCTGCTCGATTCTTTTTTTATGATGATTTTCTTCTAAAATCGTTTTAAAGTTTTTTAATATTTTAGATTGTTCTTTTCTTGAGAAGCTCCCATCAGTATAACCTTGAATAATATATTTTTTCCCTTTTTCAATTTCTCCGTTATTCAAGAGAGCGTTTCCATAATAAATATTACCCCAACCAGTCTTGGGTTCAATTTTTTCAAAATGGTTTATTATTAATTGATGATTTTCTTTGAATGATATTTTTGACTCGCTTTTAATTTTTATTTTTTCAATCTCGGGCCAATCATTATTTTGATCTATGTAATCTAGATAATTAGTAAAAGTAAGATTATTAGCTCCGTTATAATATTTTAGCCATTCAAGTGTATCCCTTGCTGTTTCATTTTTAATATTACTTTGTATTCCTATGACACGATCCCACTTATAAGCATCAGCTTTATCAAGTGCCAACTTAAATAATTCAACATCTTTGTTACTAAGAAGTTGAGATAACTCAGGCTGAGCAGGTCTTTTAGTGGGATAGGATAAGTTGACTGACTGATAATTAATAAAGCCTATATCTCTTTTTTGTGGAAAGATTTCAGCATTGGCAAATGAAAAGCTAAAAAAAAAGAATGATAATAGTAAAATAAAGTTTTTTTTCACAAGAATAAGATTTTTGTTTTGAAGGCGAGTATATTTATGATTTATGTTTTTTTAAATAATTAAAAGTGTTAAAGTAAAGTATGTTCAAAGGTGCCCATACTGCATTAATTACTCCTTTTAAAGGAGGTCAAATAGACGAAGAGTCATATAGATCATTTATTGACTTTCAAATTTCTGAGGGAATACATGGACTTGTTCCTGTTGGTACAACGGGTGAATCGCCTACGCTCAGTCATGAAGAGCATAAACTCGCTGTTGAGCTGTGTGTGCAACAAGCAGATAAAAGAGTTCCAATAATTGCTGGAACAGGATCAAATAATACAGAAGAAGCAATTGATTTAACACGACATGCAGAAAGTGCGGGAGCGGATGCCGCTCTCGTTGTAACACCTTATTACAATAAGCCGACTCAAAAAGGCTTATACAGTCATTTTGAGGCTATTAGCAAAAGCACAAAGTTACCTATTATAATTTATAATATTCCAGGTAGATCAATTGTTGATATGTCTACTGAAACAATGAAGAGTTTATTTAAGATTGAAAATATAGTTGGAGTTAAAGATGCTACTTCAAATATACCTAGAGTGTATGAGTCTAAAACTGTTATAGGTGAAAACTTCAATCAACTTACTGGAGATGATGCCACAACGCTTGCTTTTATGACTTATGGTGGACATGGATCAATATCGGTCACATCAAACATTGCTCCTAAATTATGTTCCCAATTTATGCAACTTTGTCTGAGTAAAGACTTTGCAGAAGCAGTAAAGATAAATGATAAATTGATGCCTCTTCATCATGCTCTTTTTGTTGAGTCGAGCCCTGGACCAGTAAAATATGCGGCATCTAAATTAGGTCTTTGTGGTGAAGAGATACGGCTGCCTCTTACTTTAATTTCTGATGAGACAAAAGTCTTAGTTGATAAAGCATTAAAACACGCTTCCTTGATATAATCTTGCAAATAGCAGTCCAAAATAGAAAAGCTAGATACAATTACTCTTTCATTGAATTATTTGAGGCTGGCATTCAATTGCAAGGAAGTGAAATTAAATCACTTCGTAATGGCCGAGTTGAAATCGCTGAATCATACGCGCGTGAAGAAGATAACGAAATATTTTTAATTAACTCCCATTTTTCAAAGTATTCAAATGCATCATACTTAAATCATATAGAGAATCGTCCAAGAAAATTATTATTAAATAGAAAAGAAATTCAAAAAATAATTGGCAAGTTAAATAAAGAATCTCTAACTTTAGTGCCTCTAAAAATTTATTTTAACAAAAAGGGTATCGCAAAACTTGAAATTGCATTAGCAAAAGGAAAAAAAATACATGATAAAAGGGATGCTAAGAAAAGAAAAGATTGGGTCAGAGAAAGAAAAAAATTATAATGATTTATATAATTGGTTTAGGTTCTAATATTCCATCAAAGTATGGTGATAAAATTCAGACATTAAAGTTTGCAATGTTAGAATTAGAAAAAAATAATATAAAAATATTAAAAAAATCATATTTATATTCATCTGCGCCTCAGAATTTCTTATCTGCAGCAGACAATTTTATTAATGCTGCTATAATGGTTGAAACCGTTCAGAAGCCACTAATTTTACTAAATTGTCTAAAAAAGATTGAGCGAATGACAGGCCGAAATGCTTACAAGCAAAATACATCAAGAACTTGTGATTTAGATATATTAATGGCAAAACCATTTATTAATTTCTTTATTAAAGACCATGTAAATTATTTAGAAATCCCACATCCTAAATTAATAGAGAGAGATTTTGTATTAAGGCCAATGAGCGATATATGTCCAAACTGGGTGCACGTTAAAAAAAACAGTACAATTATGAGTCTTGCAAAAAGCTTTGGATCTAGCAGCAAGCTATATAAGCTCAAGGAATATCTTTAATCGGGGAATTATTTATTACTTCACTTCATGAATAATGTATGATTAAAAGTGCTTTATGAGGAAAATCGAACTGCTAGATAGATCTAAAAAGAGTAGTTTTGGCTTGAATTCAAAGCTAATCGAGGAGGCTTATCAATTTGCTCTTGAATCGCATAAAAGCCAAAAAAGATATTCAGGCGATCCATATATTTCTCACCCAGTAGCAGTAGCTGATATTTTGTTAAATTTAAAATTAGATACATCAACTATAATCACAGGCTTATTGCATGATACTTTAGAAGATACTCTCGCAACTGAGCATGAAATTAAAGAAAAGTTTGGAGATGAAGTAGCTGTTTTAGTAAATGGTGTTACAAAGCTATCAAAAATTGAAACTTATACTGAAAATAAATTTCAAGCTGAAAACTTTCGAAAACTTATTCTAGCAATGTCAAAAGATATAAGAGTATTGCTCGTAAAGTTAGCAGATCGTTTGCACAACATGAGAACTATCCAATTTATTCCTCAAGAAAAAAGAAGACACAGAATAGCATCTGAAACACTTGAAATCTATGCTCCTTTAGCTGGAAGATTAGGCATGCACGAATTTAAGGATGAGTTGGAGGATTTATCGTTTCAAATTTTAAATCCATCAGCTTATTCATCTTTATCAACTCGTATAGAGTATTTAAAGAAAGATAAATCAAATCTTACCGATAAGATCAAATCACGAATTGGAGAATTATTAAGCAAAAACCAAATTGGCTATGAAATAATTGGACGCGAAAAAAAGCTATACTCTGTTTGGAATAAAATGCAAAATAAGCAAATCGCCTTTAGGCAACTTTCAGATATTTTTGCCTTCAGAATTGTTACCAAAAGCATTGATGATTGCTATCGAATTTTGGGAATAATACATAATCGCTGGTCTGCAGTCCCTGGATCCTTTAAAGACTATATTTCTACACCTAAAATAAATAATTATCAGTCAATTCATTCAACAATTGTAGGCCCAGAAAGACAACGTGTTGAGTTGCAAATTAGAACTATAGAAATGGATGTTGTAGCTGATAAAGGCATCGCTGCGCATTGGAGTTATAAAGAAAACTATAACCTAATTGATAATTCCTCATCAGACCCTGTAAATGTGACTTGGCTGAGAGATCTAGTCGAAATACTCGATAGTGGCGGATCATCTGAGGAGTTAATGGAAGCAACTAAATTAGAAATGTTTCAAGATCAGGTATTTTGTTTCACGCCAAAAGGAGACATAATTCATCTTCCTTCAAATTCAAATTCAATTGATTTTGCATATGCATTGCATTCAGAAATTGGGAATAGGTGTGTGGGATGTAAGATTAATGGTAAACCAAGGCCATTATATACGAAATTACAAAATGGTGATGAAATTGAAATTTTAACATCTAAAAATCCATCTCCATCAGAAACCTGGGAAAATATTGTTACGACTGCAAAAGCTCAATCATCAATAAAAAGATTTTTTAAAAAACAGGAAAAAGATGAGTTTGTTACTTTAGGAATGAAAATCTTACAAAAAATTTTAAAAAAGGATGCAGATATATCTGTTGCAGAGCTGGAGGGTTATTCAAAGAAATTCAATAGAAAAAACCCCGATGATTTTTTAATATCCGTTGGAAAGGGCAATATTAGACCCAGAGAGCTTCAAAAGATAAAATCAAAATCACGTCTATCATTTTTCTCTCGATATAGAAAAACGAATTCACTGGGTAAAACTCCTCTCGAAATAAGTGATTTTCAACCAGGTGTAGCAATTCATTTTGCTGAGTGTTGTTTCCCGTTACCACATGAAAATATTATAGGAATTACATCTGAAGACTCAGGTATTTTCATTCATTCAAATCAATGCAATGCAATTGATAAAGAATATAAAAAAGAAGATTGGATTTCAGCATCCTGGAAAGACGTTGATTCAGGGCAATTTTTTTCTTCCAGAATTAAAGTTTCTGTGAAAAACGAACCAGGGTCACTTGGAACTCTCGCTACTATTGTTGGAACTGAAAAAGGAAATATTACACATTTAAACATATCAGAAAAGGGTGAAGACTTTTTTGATATGATTTTTGTAATTGACGTACATGACTTAGTGCATCTAGATAAAATAATAAATGTTCTTGCTGAAGTAGAGAACGTGAGTTCAGTAAATAGATTGTTGCTAGACCTATGAAAAATGAAAAAGAAATAATTAGTTTTTTTGAAAAGTCTGGAGCTCTACAACATGGTCACTTTATTCTTTCGTCAGGAAAAAGATCTAAAATGTATTTTCAATGTTCAAAGCTATTTGTTAACCCAAAAGATGGCCTAACTGTTTGTGAGGAACTTAAAAATAAAATTCTAAAAAAGATAGAGACTAAAATTGATTGTATAGTTTCACCTGCTTTAGGTGGGGTTTTAGTCGGATATCAACTTGCCCAAACTTTAGGGTGTGATTTCATTTTCTATGAGCGATCTGAAAATGAATTTGAATTAAGAAGGGGTTTTGAGTTAAAAAAAGGAAGCAATATCTTATTCGTTGAAGATGTAATAACTACTGGCAAATCAACGAAAGAGTGTCTTGATAAAATAAATTTACTGGAAGTAAACTTAAAAGCAATAGCGTCAATAGTTGACAGAACTACAGAAGATTTATTTGAAAATTTTGACATTATATCATTGTTAAAGCTTGATATCCCAATATTCGAACCCGAAAACCTTCCTAAAGAACTAGCCAATATTCCAGCAATTAAACCAGGAAGTAGAAAATTTTGATATTATGAATTTGCCAAGGTTAGGAGTAAACATCGATCATGTTGCGACTTTAAGAAATGCAAGGGGAGAGAATTATCCAAGTCCTGTTAAAGCTGCAAAAATATGTAAAGAATTTGGCGCCGATGGCATTACAGCTCATCTTCGCGAGGATAGAAGGCATATAAAAGATGAAGATATTTTCGAACTTAAAGCAAATATATCATTGCCATTAAACTTTGAAATGGCCCCAACATTAGAAATGCTTGACATAGCATTAAAAGTAAAGCCAAACGCATGTTGTATTGTTCCTGAGAAGCGAGAAGAAGTAACCACAGAAGGTGGCATCGACGTTAAAAAAAATCATAATTTACTTCATACTATTATTCCAAAACTAAAACAGAGCGGTATAAAAGTGTCTTTGTTTGTTGATGCTGATGAAGAGCAAATTATTGCATCAAAAGACATTCAAGCCGATATTGTAGAAATTCACGCAGGAGAGTTTTGTAGAAAAATAGAAAACTCTCACGATTTTGAAGATGATTTAGAAAGAATAAAAAAGGCCTCTCAATTAGCTGACAATTTAGGATTAGAAGTACATATAGGTCATGGGATTACTTTTGACTCAATAGTTGAATTGGCAAAAATACCTGAAGTAAAGGAATTTAATATTGGCCATTTTATAATAGCCGAAGCTATATTTTCTGGATTAGGGGAAACTGTTAGTAAACTAAAAGTTCTTATAAAAGAAAATAGAGCCTCATAAATGAAAGGCATTGGTTCAGATTTAATTGATATACGCAGAATAGATAAAACTATATCCAGATTTGGTGATCGGTTTAAGAGGAGAATATTTACAGATAATGAAATTAAAAAGTGTGAAAAAAGAAAACAAAGTATCTCCTGTTACGCAAAGAGATTTGCAGCAAAAGAAGCTGCAGCCAAGGCACTAGGCACTGGTTTCCGTAAAGGTGTCTATTGGCGAGATTTAGAGATTGTAAATGAACCATCGGGCAAACCAACTCTTAAATTTCATGGAAAATCTAAATTACATTTACTAAATTTAGTTTCAGACAATGATTATATCATTAATTTGTCAATTACTGACGAATTTCCATATGCACAAGCAATTGTAACTATTAACTAATACTATGAGTAATAAAAAAATAAATTCATCTTGGATCAAATCTAATTTGTTAACACTTTTTTATGCACTTGTAATTGCATTGATTATTAGAACCTTTTTAATACAGCCATTTTTTATACCTTCCTCATCAATGGAACCAAATTTATTAGTTGGTGACAGACTTTTTGCTTCAAAATTTGATTACGGTTACAGTAAGCATTCATTTCCTTTTAGTTTAGGTCCTATATCCAATCGAATATTTTCAAATGTTCCTGACCGGGGTGACGTGATAATATTCAAGCCTCCACATACAAATTTAGATTATATTAAAAGATTGATCGGACTACCAGGGGATCGAATTGAAGTTCAAAATGGCAATTTGATTATTAACAGTAACTCACTTGAGTATGAAAATATCCGCGAGGATTCGAAAGTTCTTAAAAATGGAAGAGTAATAAAAATAAATGTTTTAAAAGAAACTTTGCCAAATGGTATTTCTTACGAAATTTATAATTATTTAGATGGATCTCCTGGTGACAATACAAAGGAATTCGTAGTGCCAGAAAACCATTATTTTTTTATGGGTGATAATAGAGACAATTCAAATGATAGCAGATTTTGGGGTACAGTTGAATTCAACAGGTTAGTTGGCAAGGCTCAAATAATTTTTTTTTCAACAGAAGATGGATCAACTATTCTTGAATTTTGGAAATGGCCATTTGATATTCAATTTAATAGATTGCTGAAATTAATATATTAGTTGAGCAATGGAAAAAGATTTATCATTACTTGAAAAAAAAATTAAATATAAATTTAAAGATATCAGCCTACTTAAATTAGCTTTGACTCATTCAAGCTTTGAAAAAACTCTTAATAATGAGAATCTTGAGTTTTTAGGTGATCGCGTGTTGGGTTTAGTGATAGCTGAAAAACTAATTAAAGAATACCCTAGTGCCGATGAAGGTTCTTTAGATAAGATGCTTAGTAGTTTAGTTAATAGGAATACATGTTTTATGGTTGCTAGTAATCTAGCATTAGGTGATTTCATATTACTTGGGAGTACAGAAAGATCATCTTTAGGTAATAAAAAGAAGAGCATCTTGTCTAATGCTTGTGAGTCAATTCTTGGCGCTGTATATCGAGATTCAGATTTCGTCATAGTAAAGAAATTGATTCTAGAGCTATGGCGTGAACATATTCATAATATTGATCAAAATTTAATTGATCCAAAATCTTTTTTGCAAGAATGGACATTAAAGAAATATAAAAAACTTCCAGAATACAAGACTTTATCTAAAGAAGGTCCTGATCATGAGCCAATTTTTGAAATTGAATTAAAATTTAAGAATTATAAAAAGGCTTTTAGTAAAGCCAGATCGATAAAAGAAGCAGAAAAACTTGCAGCTGAGTCATTCATTCAAATAAATAAAATTATTTAATAAATGAAAAGTGGAAATATAGTTTTAATAGGTCCTACTAATTCAGGAAAGTCAACTTTAGTAAATTCGATTATGGGACGAAGAGTAACATTGGTTTCTAGAAAGAAACAATCCACTACCTTCAACCAAAAATTAACAAAAAATATATCAGAGTTTGAATATATTTTACAAGATACGCCTGGGATTTTTGCATCTATGAAAAAAATAAGCAACAAAGTTGTTTCATCTCCATTTGCAGAAATAGACAACGCAGTGATTATATATTTAGTGCTAGATATATCAAAAAAAACGAAAACAGAATTTAAAAGAATTCAATCATCTTTGAAAGATAAAATTATAGATCAGAAAATTTTTCTTGTACTAAATAAAATAGATAAATGTAACGATGAAGATGTTTTAAAAAGTATTAATTTTTATTCAAAGGAAAGTTTAGTTAAGGAAATTTTCCCTGTATCAAGCATTAATGGCGATGGAGTGTCAAGATTGCTAGAAAGATCTAATAAATATCTTAAAATCAAAGAGTCTAAATATCAATCTAAAGATAAGGTTCAGATCAAGAAAGAACTTTTTTATTCAGAGATTACAAGAGAGAAAATATTAGACAAAGTACATAAAGAGATACCTTATCAATGTGATGTTATAACAGATAAAGTCGAAAACAGAAAGAATGAAATCAAAATATTTCAAACTATAGAATTAAGAAGAAAATCACATAAAAGTATTGTCATTGGTAAGCGAGGATCTTTGTTGAAAGAAATAGGATCATCATCAAGAAAAGAAATAGCTAAACATGAAAATAAAAAAATCCATTTATTTTTATTTGTAAAAGTTGTTAGTGAAAAAAAACTATGAGGTGGTCTGGTGATGGCTTTATTTTGGGATTCAGTAAATATAATGAAAAATCGTATATACTTGAAATATTTACACATGAGCATGGAAGACATAAAGGTTTAATAAGAGGAATTCATTCTAAGAATCTTAGAGCCACAATTGAGCCAGGAAATGAGGTGCATGTTAATTGGTCAGGTAGATTAGAAAGTCACTTGGGTAATTTTACGATTGAGCCTATAAGGATGTGGTCTTCATATATTTTAAATCAAAAAGCTAAGCTTCTTGCAGTTACAACGATTTGTTCAATTATAATCTCAACTATGGCTGAGAAGCAGCAAAATATACCTATATACGAAAAAACATTAAAACTTATAAAAGATATATCTCGTGGAGAAAAGGATTGGATAAAAAATTATATATATTGGGAATTAGATCTTTTATCAGAAATTGGTTATGGTCTTGATCTATCTGAATGTGCTGTAACAGCGCGAAGAGACAAACTAAAATATGTTTCTCCTAGTAGCGGTAGAGCTGTAACAATGGAAGGTGCCGGTAGCTTTAAAGACAAATTATTTTTATTGCCAGAATTTTTTGTTGATAGCTCAATTGATCTTACCTTAGATGATATTAAAAATGCCTTAGTACTTACAGAATATTTTTTCTTAAAACGTTTTTATGAACCGAATAATCTAAACTTTCCTAAAAGTAGGAATCATTTAAAAAATATACTTATAAATGAAGATAAAAAATATTAATTTTACTGAAGCCTTGGAGGAGAAATACCTTGCTTATGCTTTATCCACAATTACTCATCGAGCTCTTCCAGATATAAGGGACGGTTTAAAACCAGTTCATAGAAGGCTTCTCTATGCCATGTATCAGTTAAGATTAAGTTCTAATTCAGGCTATAAAAAATCAGCAAGAATAGTGGGAGATGTAATTGGTAAATTTCATCCTCACGGTGATCAATCAGTATATGAAGCTCTTGTTCGTTTAGCTCAGGATTTCTCAACTCGCTATCCATTAGTTGATGGACAAGGCAACTTTGGAAACATTGATGGCGATAATGCAGCGGCAATGAGATATACAGAAGCAAGACTAACAGCACTAGCTGAATTAATGATTCAAGATATATCAGATGAAACGATTGATTATATAAGTACTTATGACGGAGTAGATTTAGAGCCAATAGTATTACCGTCATATTTTCCTAATCTTTTAGCAAATGGAAGTTCAGGCATAGCAGTGGGTATGGCAACAAATATTCCACCACACAATATAATTGAATTATTTTCGGCTCTAACAAAATTATTAAAAAATCCAAATTACACTAGCTCACAATTAATAAATATCATACCAGGTCCTGATTTTCCAACAGGAGGTGAAATTGTCGATAGTAAGACAGCTATCAGAGAAGCTTATTTAAAAGGAAGAGGAACTATACGTCTAAGAGCAAAATGGAAAAAAGAAGACCTAGGAAGAGGACAGTATCAACTAGTAATTTATGAAATTCCTTATCAAGTAAATAAGTCAAAGATTATTGAGAGAGTATCTGAATTAATTGATTCTAAAAAAATAAATTATCTTGAAGCGATACAAGATGAGTCTGCTGAGGACATTAGAATTGTTTTAGTGCCAAAGAATAGAACCTTTAAGCCAGAAGTAATTTTTGAGGATTTGTGTAAGAATTCAGATTTAGAAATTAGATTTGCTATTAATTTTAATGCAATAAATAGTAAGTTAGAGCCAAAGCTATTCTCACTTAAAGAGGGTTTAAAAGCATTCATTGATCATCGCTTTGTTGTTTTAAAAAAAAGAACCCAGTATCGTCTCACGCAAACTGAAAATAGGTTGGAGATCTTAAAAGGCTTCCTCATAGTTTTTAGTAATTTAAATAAGGTAATTAAGATTATAAGAACAGATACTAATCCTGAAAAAAAACTAATTACTGTATTTAAAATCAATAAAAAACAAGCAGAAGCTATACTAGCAATGCGATTAAGACAGTTAAAAAAACTTGAGGAAAAGCAAATAAAGAATGAATATCAAGATTTACTAAATTATAAAAAAGAACTAAATCAGATTCTAAAGTCAAAGAGCAACCAAAGTAAAATATTAAATAAAGAATTCAATGAAAGTTTAGAAGTATTTAAAAAAATAAATTCTTTTGCTGAAAGAAGAACTGTAATTAATGATGCGTATCAGGAACTTGATTATTCTTTAGAGGAATTTAACTCAAAGGAACCGGTAACAGTATTGTTATCTAAAAATGGTTGGGTAAAATCAATCAAAGGTCATCAGGATGACTACTCGTCTGTTAAGTATAAAGAAGGTGATAGTGAAAAGTTTATAGTTAAGTGTAAGAGTAATAGTAAATTGGTTATATTTTCTACTTTAGGTAAGTTTTATACCATAAATTGCTCTAGAGTTTCATCTGGTAGAGGGTTTGGTGATCCAATAAGTTTATTAATTGACAAAAATGACAACGAAGAAGTTTTATTCTTTAAGATTTATGAGCAAGATAAAGAATTTTTAATAACCAGCTCTGCTGGTAAAGGTTTTTTTGTTAATTCAAATGACTTCATTGCATCTACAAAATCAGGTAAGAAAGTTATGAATTTAAAGGATAATGATCGAGCAGTATCATGTGCAGAGAAAAAAGGAGATTTGATTGTGTCTATTAGTGGTGAAAAAAAATCATTTAAATTATTAGTGTTCAATAGTTCAGAAATACCTAATATGCAAAAGGGACGAGGTGTTACACTTCAAAAATTCAAGTCAGGAAAAACTCTTAACGCTTTTTGTGCAGACTCAAATGAAGGGATAATCAATGAAAGGTCTAAAAAAGTTTTATTATCCGCTAAAGATCTAAAGAAATGGCTTGGTAAGAGGGCTCAAGCGGGTAGAATTGAGCCAAAGAATTTACACTCTAAAATCTAAAGTTAACTTAATTGTATTTAATGTCTCAATATCCTAATAGTTATTACGCAACAAGCCTTAGTCAGCAAAAAGATGCTCTTCCAACTTTAATCGATGACCACGAATGTGACCTGTGTGTAATAGGAGGTGGTTTCTCGGGACTGTCAACTGCAATTGAAGCTGCCGAGCGAGGACTTAAAGTAATTTTATTAGAGCAAAATATTATAGGTTGGGGAGCTTCAGGTAGAAATGGTGGCCAAATTTGGAATGATGTTGCATGGGGAATTTATGGCATTGAAAAAAAATATGGCCTTAAACACGCTATGCAGCTATGGAACATATCACAAGCAGCAGTTGATCTTATCGATGAAAGAATAAAAAGCTTTAATATTGAATGTGATAAGAAGAGCGGTGGAATACATGCAGCCACCAGTTTTTCAAAATTCAAAGAGTATGAAAATGATCTAAAATATAAATTAAAAACTTATAATTATGATAAGCTTGAAGTTCTTGACAAAGCTACAGCCGATCATGAAATTGGCTCTTCACTTTACTATGGAGGAATACTAGATAGAGGTGCGGGGCATCTACATCCGTTAAAATACGCTATTGGATTAATGAATGCTGCACTTTCATTAGGTGTTAAGGTGTATGAGAATTCTCCAGCAAAAAAAATATTACAAAATAGTAATGACATTGAAGTATTAATAGAAAATGGAAAAGTTAATGCAAAAAAAATAGCTGTATGTTGCAATGCCTATATTGAGGGTTTAAACCTTGGTATCGAAAATAAAGTCATGCCTTGTGAAACATATATTGTTTGTACAGAACCTCTTAATATTGATTTGCAGCAAAATATTCTACCTAATGATTATTGTGTCAGCGATACTAACTTTGATCTTAATTATTATAGACTTTCAGAAAGTAAGAGAATGATTTTTGGAGGAGCTGTAGGCTATTCTCTTAAAAATGTAGAGGGTTTAAAGAAAAGAACAAAAAAACAGTTAAATAGAGTATTTCCACAACTTAAAAATATAAAAGTTGATTATATTTGGGGTGGATTAATTGCTATTACGGTCAACAGAGTTCCTGATATAGGAATGATAAATGAAAAGATATTTTATGCTCAAGGCTTTTCAGGGCATGGAGTTGCATTTACTGGTATTGCCGGTAAAATTTTGGCTGAGAACATTGTATCTGGCAAAACTAGTGAAATGGAAGCTTTCGAGAAGATTAAGCATAGAAATTTTCCTGGGGGCAGATTATTTAGAATGCCTTTATTAGTAACAATTAGCGCTATGCAGAGGATGATGGATATTTTTAATGTATAAAATTTTGTTTATTGGAATTGGAAAGATGGGATTTCCAATGGCAGGCTTCCTATCAGAGAAATATGAGGTTTCTGTATTCAATAGATCTAAGGAAAAAATCAGCATATGGAAAAAAAAGTATAAAGGTAATGCAGTAGAAAACCTTAATCGGCTTGATGAAAAATTTGATTTCATTATTTCATGTATCGGTAACGATGATGATCTGAAAGAGATTACTTCAAACGACACTGGATGTTTTAATGTAATCAGAAAAAACACAATTTTTATTGATCATTCCACAGTTTCACCAGAAATTGTCCAAGAGCTTGAACTTAAATTAAAAGAAAAAGAGGCTTTTTTTCTAGATGCACCTATCTCTGGGGGTCAGTTGGGAGCTGAAAAGGGACAATTAAGTATCATGGTAGGAGGAGATAAAAATGCATTTAACAAAAGTGAGAGCATTTTTGAGGTTTATGGAAAAAAAAGAAAGTACATGGGGTCATCAGGTTCAGGACAATTAACTAAAATTATTAATCAAATTTGTATAGCTGGGCTAGTACAGGGCCTTTCAGAATCAATTTATTTTATGAAGCAAACTAAACTTAATCCAGAGGATGTTTTGGATGTTATTTCCTCTGGAGCAGCCCAATCCTGGCAAATGGATAATAGATTTATGACAATGACTGAAAATAAATTTGATTTTGGGTTCGCGGTAGATTTAATGAGAAAGGATTTATCAATCGCATTTGATGAAGCCAAAAAATTTGGCATTGATTTAGAAATTACAAAGATTGTTGATGAATTTTACAAAGATGTACAAAATATGGGTGGTAATAATTTTGACACTTCAAGTTTAGTAAAAAGATTACTCAGTTAACTTAATAAACTTTGAAACTTCAGGAGCAAAGTAAGTAATTATCGCATCAGCTCCAGCTCTTTTAAAAGATGCAAGCTGCTCAAGTACCACCGCCTTCTCTTCAACTAAATCTTTCTCTGCAGCAAGTTTAATCAAGCTATATTCACCAGATACTTGATAGGCAAAAGTTGGAAAATTTAGCTCATGCTTTATTCTATAAATAATATCTAAATAACTTATTCCTGGCTTTACCATCAATATATCTGCGCCTTCACTAATGTCCATTGAGGCTTCCCTGATTGCCTCGTCAGAGTTATTTATATTCATTTGGTAAGTTTTTTTATCTGATTTAAGGTTACTTGAAGAGCCTATAGCATCTCTGAATGGTGAATACATAGCAGATGCATATTTTGCAGCGTACGAAAGTATTAAGGTATCTTGAAAGTCATTTTTTTCTAATTGATTTCGTATCATTCTTATTCTTCCGTCCATCATGTCAGATGGAGCAATAACATCAGCCCCACATTCTGCATAAAGCAGTGCTTGTTTTACAAGTAATTCATTTGTTTCATCATTAAGTATTTTTCCACTGACATTTATTAAACCATCATGCCCATGATCAGTATAGGGATCAAGCGCCACGTCACACATCAATCCAAAACTTTTGTTAGATCTTGATAATTGATCTATAGACTTACAAACTAGATTTTCAGGATTCAATGCCTCTTTTCCATCATTAGATTTGAGCTTTTTGGGGGTATAGGGAAAGAGGGCAACTAAATTAATATTTTGACTTTCCGCAATATCTTTCACTTCATTTAGATTATCTATTGAATATCTATAGACATTAGGCATGGATTTAATCTCTTCTTTTTTATTTTTTCCTTCACATATGAAAACTGGCCAAATTAGATCATTAGATGTTAATGAATGCTCTTCAACCAAATTTCTAATCCAGCTAGACTGCCTGTTCCTTCTGAGTCTAGTACTTGGAAATTTTAAGATACTCTCTTTCATCATTTTATATTTTTTTTTGGCAGTATTATAAAAGAACTAGTTGATTTAATATAGTTATCATAACCTTCTTTTTTCTTTGCAATAGTTTTTTCAAGTAAATTTACTCCAGAAACTTTTAACAATAGGTATGTCATGATAATTGGAGATATAAATATAAATAAATTATTAGAAATACTGAAACAAAATAAAGAAATACCCCACCAAAATACACTATCACCGAAATAATTTGGATGCCTTGAATAAAACCACAGACCCTTATCCATAAGTTTATCTTTATTATTTTTATCGGATTTAAATTTTGTTAGTTGAATATCAGATATAGTCTCAATTATTATACCAAGAAGTGCTATAATTATCGTAATGACTCCAAATACATTCAGATCTAAGTTATTTGGGGCCATACTGAGACTTTGCATTGGGAAAGATACAATACAAATTAAAATAACTTGTACTAAATAAGCTGTATAAAAAAGACCAAAATCACCTCTGTACTCTCTTATCTTAACGTATCTAATATCTTCAGACTTTCTTATATTTCTTAAAAATAAATAAATGCCTAATCTTGTTCCCCATAGGCCAACAAGGAATAAGGCAATAATTTTTGGAAGGGAATAATCATTATCTAAGAAATAAATAATAGCTGTTGAAAAAAAGAAACTTGGACCCCAATAAATATCAATAAAATCAGCCCGCCTTGTTTTTAACGATGATAGCCATAGAATAGTAATGACTATAAAATTGAAGCTTAATATAATAAGTAAATTTTCAATCATAAGAAAATATATATATGTCTTTTAGGTTTTTAAACAATCATAAATTTACTCCCTTTGCGCATAGAGGAGGATCATTGGAAAATAGGGAAAATACTCTTGATGCATTTGAAAAGTGTATTTCTATTGGATACGATTATATTGAAACTGATGTTAGAGAAACTAAGGATGGAAAGCTTGTTATTTTTCATGATGAAGATTTAAGTAGGATTTGTGGTCTACAGATAAAAATTAATCAATTAGAATATGAAGAAATAAAAAAAATAAAAATATTTGATGATCACAATGTGCCACTTTTGGATGAAGCTTTAATTTCATGGCCTCATTTGAATTTTAATATAGAACCAAAACCTAACTATAAATTGGAAACTCGCTACACAAATTTACTACTTTTTCTTTTACAGCTTTTTCTACATTGCTATTATCATTTGGATTACTTTTTAAGCCAACAAGTGTTTCTAGTATCAATTCTCCAACAAGTTTAAACTCATTTTCCTTAAAACCCCTTGTTGTCGCAGCTGGGGTTCCAAGTCTAATACCTGATGTGATTTTAGGCGGTTTTGGATCCTTTGGTATTCCATTTTTATTGCATGTTATATTTGCTGCTTCCAAACTAGTTTGGGCGGAGTCGCCTGTTAAATCCATTGGAGTTAAATCTACTAAAATTAAATGAGTATCAGTTCCACCAGAAACAATCTTTAATCCTCCACTAACAAGAGTATCACTTAATATTTTGGCGTTCGTTATTACTTGTTTTATGTATTCCTTAAATTCTGGTTTTAATGCTTCGCCAAAAGCTACAGCTTTACCAGCAATCACATGCATTAATGGGCCGCCTTGATAGCCAGGAAATACTGCGGAATTAAATTTTTTACCTAGTTCTGAATTATTTGATAAAATCATACCTCCTCTTGCCCCTCGAATAGTCTTATGAGTCGTAGAAGTTACTACGTCAGCATATTCTAATGGGTTTGGATACTCCTCAGCAGCAACCAAGCCCGAAAAGTGAGCCATATCTACATGAAGAAATGCACCAACTTGATCACAAATCTCTCTAAATTTTTTAAAGTCTATAATTCTTGAATAAGCACTTCCTCCGGCAATAATAATTTTTGGATTATGTTCTTTTGCTAACCTTTCAACTTCATCATAGTCAATTAGGCCATTGTCTTCTAAGCCGTATTGCACAGCATTAAACCACTTACCAGACATCGACGGGGCAGATCCATGAGTTAAATGACCGCCGGCGTCTAAACTCATTCCAAGAATAGTATCGCCTGGCTTAATTAGAGCCAGCATTACTGCTCCGTTTGCCTGTGCACCTGAGTGCGGCTGTACATTTGCATATTTACACTTATATAATTTTTGAAGTCTTTTTATTGCAAGGTCTTCTGCAATATCAACGAATTCACATCCACCATAGTATC
>CABZEU010000016.1 GCA_902524795.1 uncultured Pelagibacteraceae bacterium | reverse complement strand
TCCGACTTGTGCGTGCAATGAACCGACTTGCAGAAATATAAAAGAGACTAGGGCTATAATTATTTTAATTGCTATTCTTGGCATACGAGTGGAGTTTTTTAATTATCAAGGGAATGTTGTCAATAAGATCTTCAGCAATTAGTCCTGGACCTAGCATTTCCCCAAGTTTTGAATGAATATATGCACCAGCACAAGCTGCATCAAAGGCCTGCATTTTATTTTCTCCAACGAGAGAGGCAATGATTCCAGAAAGAACATCGCCTGATCCTGCTGTTGCTAAATAAGGAGCTTCGCTTGAATTTATTACAACATTACCGTCTGGGCTAGCTATAACTGTATCTGCGCCTTTTAGTAAGACTATACTTTCAGCTAACTTTGCAGCTTCAATGCATTTAAGAACTCTGTCGTTCATTGATGCAATATCTTCACCAAATAGTCTTTTAAATTCTCCCTCATGAGGAGTCAGTATTGTATGTGGATAGGTGTCAATAAAAAGTTCAGTTGGATTATTTTCAAAGCACGTAATTGCATCAGCATCTATTACACAGTTATCAACAAAAGCTAATGCCATTAAAGTTCTAGCTTTTGTCTCGTCATTGACACCATTTCCAGGCCCAATAAGTACGCTTGAGACTCTTTTGTCTTTCAAGAGTTTTTGAAAATCATTTTTTTCTTTTATTACAGATAACAATTCTACTGAGATTTGTGGTTCTAATATTTCTGCTGTTTCCTCATCACAGACCATAGTTACTGCTCCTGCGCCAACTCTCAAAGCAGACCGACCAGCTAATCGAGCTGCTCCAGTTTGATATTTTGGACCAGTATTAATAACCAACATTCCTCTTGAATACTTATGGTCACTTGATATGGGAAAAGGAAATTGATCAATCCATAGAGATGGTTCATTGTTTTTTATTTTAGGCATGATTTTTTTTATAACATTTTTCGATATACCAATATCCTCAACTACTATTTCTCCACAATACTGTCTCCCAGGCAATAAATAATGGCATAATTTTTTATTAAAAAAAGTTATAGTTTTTTTGGATTTAAATGCCGTTCCATGAACTTCGCCCGTGTCACTATTTATGCCGGTTGGAACGTCAATGGAATACACATCTAAATCAGCTGAATTAATATCATTTATAAGATCATTTATTTCGTCTGATAGATTCCTAGAGAGTCCCATGCCAAATAATGCATCAACTACAAATTCATAATCAGATAAATCACTTAGTTTTTTTTTAAATATCAGTTTATCTAATTTATTTTTATAAAACTGGTTATCTTTGGATGGGACTTTTCCAAAGTCTAGAGACACGACTTCTACTGTAACACCAAGGTTTAATAGGAGTCCCGCAACTACGTATCCATCTCCACCATTATTGCCTGGCCCGCAAATGACTAAAACTTTGCCATTATGATCAAGCGGGAGATTTTTAAGAACAGCCTTGCCAGCATTATGCATCAAACTTTGACTGGAAATGCCATTTTTTATAGTTAGCTTATCAGCTTCTGACATCTCGTTATTGGTGAATATGTATTCAGTCATACCTTAAGAAAAATACATAAGTTAATGAATTACATGAATAATTATAATTAATTCTACGAGCAGTCTTTTTGTTCTTTGTCATTCTGGCATATGATCAATATGTATATAATCTATCATTAATTTTAATTTCCTTCTGGAAATTAATAATATAAAACAATCTGGTTAAATTACACCAATGAAAAAAATTGAAGCGATCATAAAACCCTTCAAAATTGATGAGGTTAAAGAAGCTCTTGAAAAAGTTGGGGTTCGCGGAGTTACAATGACTGAAGCCAAAGGCTTGGGTAGGCAACGTGGTTTTACAGAGGTTAATACTGGTGTTGAGTATGGAGATTTCCTTCCAAAAATTAAGTTAGAAATAATTTTACAAGATGATCTTGTTGATACAGCTGTAGAGGCCATAAGATCTGCTGCTAATACCAATAGAATTGGGGACGGTAAAATTTTTGTATCAAATATAGATACTGTTCTAAGGATTAGAACCGGTGAAACTGGTTCAGATGCATTGTAAAATCAAAAAGAGAAAGGAAAATTAATATGTCAGATATAAAAACTTATGAATATATATGGTTGGATGGTTATAAACCTGAACCATTCATGAGAAGTAAAGTTAAAGCGACAACAGAAACAACAGCACCAGACTGGTCATTTGATGGTTCATCAACCCAACAGGCAGAAGGTGGAAGTTCAGACTGTTTACTTCTTCCAGTTCAAACATATACAAATCCAAATGGTCATGATTTGGTAATGACTCAAGTTCAAGCAGCAGATCACACAACTCACCCATCAAACTTCAGAGCAGCAGCAGCTGATTTAGTAACTGATGAATGGTGGTTTGGGTTTGAACAAGAGTTCTTTTTTACAGATTCTAAAACAGGTGAACCACTTGGATGGGAAGATGGTACACCAAGAGAGCAAGGAGAATACTATTGTGGAGTTGGAGCTGGAAATGTTGTTGGAAGAAAAATTTCTGATGCACATTTAAAGGCATGTACCGACCTAGGAATTACTTTAACAGGTACGAACGCGGAAGTTGCGCTTGGGCAATGGGAGTATCAATGTTTTGGTAAAGGCATTAAAGCAGCTGATGATTTATGGGTAAGTCGGTATCTTTTATTCAAGATCGCTGAAGAACATGGCGTTGGTGTAAATATTCATCCAAAACCAAAAACAGGTGACTGGAATGGTTCAGGAATGCATACTAATTTCTCAAATGAGCAAATGCGTACTGGTGGTTCAGAAGAACTATTTTCTTCTATGTGTGATAAATTAGGTAAGGTTCATGAAGAAGGTATTGCTGCCTATGGACCAGATAATGATATGAGACTTACCGGTCTTCATGAAACTCAGAGCATTGACCAATTTTCATATGGCGTAAGTGACAGAGGGGCAAGTATAAGAATTCCTGTTTACACCGTTGAGCATAATTGGAATGGATATTTAGAAGACAGAAGACCAGCTTCTAATGCGGATCCATACAAAATACTTGCTCATATTGTTGGGACATTAACCAAGTAGTCATTAACTAACTAGACATTAGCTCAGTAAATGTATTTAATTCATTTACTGGCTAAATGTATTGGGAAACATTTTAATGACAATGGTTAATGACGCTTTAAAGAAAATCAAAGATGGCGGGGTAAAGTATTTGGACCTTAGGTTCACTGACCCAAGAGGTAAACTTCAACATTTGACGATGGATTGCTCTGTTGTAGATGAAAATCTATTGAAAGAGGGTGTTTTTTTTGATGGGTCTTCAATAGCTGGTTGGAAAGCTATTAATGAGTCTGATATGGTGCTTAGGCCAGACTTATCAACCACAGTGATGGATCCATTCACAGCTCAGCCTACAATGATGGTGTTCTGCGATATCCTTGATGCCGTAACCAAAGAGTCTTACGAGAGAGACCCGAGAGGTACTGCAAGAAAAGCCGAGGAATTTGTAAAAAGCAGTGGTGTTGGTGATACTGTTTATATTGGACCAGAAGCTGAATTTTTTGTGTTTGATAATGTTAAATTTCAGGTTGATATGAATAAATCAATGTTTGAAATTGATAGCACTGAAGGACCGTATAACTCTGGAAAGAATTATGAAAGTGGTAATTTGGCTCATCGACCAGGTGTAAAAGGCGGTTACTTTCCTGTTCCTCCTGTAGATAGTGCTCAAGACATAAGAACTGAGTTTCTAGAAGAGTTAAAAAATTTAGGTTTAAAAATGGAGAAACATCACCACGAGGTTGCTCCAAGTCAACATGAATTAGGTCTTTTGTTTGATACCTTGTTGAAACAAGGTGATGCAATGCAACTTTATAAGTACGGAGTTCACATGGTTGCAAACGCTTTTGGGAAAACTGCAACATTTATGCCTAAGCCTGTTAAAGGCGATAACGGTACAGGCATGCATACGCATCAATCAATTTGGAAAAATGGAGAACCTTTATTTGCTGGCGATAAATATGCAGGCCTATCAGATATGGCTTTAAACTATATTGGCGGAATAATAAAACATGGCAAGGCCCTTAACGCATTTACAAACGCTAGTACAAATAGTTACAAAAGATTAATACCTGGTTTTGAAGCCCCCGTAATATTAGTTTACTCAGCGAGAAACAGGTCTGCATCATGCAGAATACCTGTATCTAATAGCCCTAAAGGTAAAAGAGTAGAAGTAAGATTTCCTGATCCTTCAGCAAATCCTTACTTAGCTTTTTCTGCAATGCTTATGGCTGGAATGGATGGCATAAAAAATAAAATTGATCCAGGAAAAGCAGCAGATGAAGATCTCTATGGGCTTTCGGGTGCTGAAGTAAAAAAATTACCAACTGTATGTGGATCTCTAAGAGAAGCTCTAGACTGCGTTGATAAAGATAGAGGATTTTTAACTGAAGGTGGCGTATTTACTGATGATCAAATTGACGGGTATATTGAACTAAAAATGGAAGAAGTGTACGACCTAGAGCATTCCCCTCACCCAATTGAATTTAAAAACTATTTCAGCGTTTGATTATTTACGTAATTATTGAAATTTTCTTAAATAACGTTAATTTATTGTTACTTAAAGGTATTAAAAAATGGAATTAACTACAGAGCACGAGGAATTAAAAAGATCTGCCCTCAGATTTGTTGAAGAAGAAATAAATCCATATGTAGATGAATGGGAAGATAATGAAATATTCCCTGCACATGATCTTTTCAAAAAACTTGGTGATCAAGGTTTCCTAGGGGTTACAAAACCTGAAAAATACGGTGGTGCTGGCTTAGATTATTCATACGGCGCTGTTTTAAATGAAGCCATGGCTCACATTAAATGTGGCGGTGTGCCAATGGCAATCGGTGTGCAAACTGATATGTCAACACCAGCTCTTGCAAGATTTGGCAGCGAGGAAGTTTGTGAACAGTTTCTAAAGCCATCGATTTCTGGTGACTTTGTATCTTGCCTCGGTGTCTCAGAACCAAGTGCTGGTTCAGATGTTGCTGCGATTAAAACGCATGCTGTAAAAGATGGTGATGACTACGTTATCAATGGATCAAAAATGTGGATAACAAATGGCACTCAAGCTGACTGGATGTGTATGCTGGCTAATACGGATAACGTTGCAAAAAATAAACATTTAAACAAGTCTTTAATTTGTGTGCCTCTCAAAGAAAATGGAAAACGTGCTAAAGGAGTAACCATAAATAGAAAATTAAAAAAAATGGGAATGCACTCTTCTGATACAGCAGAAATATTTTTTGAGGATGTTAGGGTTCCACAAAGCTATTTAGTTGGAGAAGAAGGTAAAGGATTTGTGTATCAAATGATGCAATTTCAAGAAGAAAGATTGTACGCAGCTATAGCAAACTACACGTCATGTGAACTTGCTATTAATCAAACAATTGACTACACAAGACAAAGAAAAACATTTGGTAAACCGATCCTCGATAATCAGGTTGTTCACTTTAAATTATCTGAACTTATGACAGAGGTCGAAGCTCTAAAGGCTTTAACCTGGAAAGGTATAGATATACATGTCAACGGAGGTGACTGCACAAAACTTGCTTCTATGTCAAAATTAAAGTCAACACGGCTTGCAAGAAAAGTAAATGACGAATGTCTTCAGTTTTGGGGAGGCATGGGATTTATGGATGAAACCCCCATCTCTCGAGCATACAGGGATGGTCGCCTTGGATCAATCGGAGGCGGTTCCGATGAAGTAATGCTTGGAATTATTTCAAAGTATTTAGATATATTGCCAGGAAAAAACTAATTACATTCTCGCTACGCCAAATGTATTTGGCTTTAATTCTCTTTTATCTCCGTCACTAATAATGTTCAGACATTCGCCCAATATTTTTCTTGTATCTCTTGGATCAATTATTCCATCGTCCCAAAGTCTAGCTGAACAAAAAATAGCCTCTCCCTCTTCACGGTATTGATCAATTATTTTTTTCTTCATGCCTTCTAACATTTCAAGATTTTCTCCGTATATTTTTTTAGGATCCATTCCTTTTTTTTCGGCGCCCTCCATAGCGACCTGAGCCATAGTTCTTGCAGCTTGCTCACCGCCCATTACACTCATTTTTGCATTTGGCCATGAAAACAAAAATCTTGGGTCATAAGACCTTCCAGCCATCCCATATTCACCTGCACCAAAAGATGCTCCTATTCTTAGAGTTATCTTTGGAACCGTACAATTTGTAACCGCCTGTATCATTTTTGATCCGTGTCTAATCATTCCTTTTGCTTCTTCCTTTGTCCCCACCATAAAACCAGTAATATTTTGCAAAAAGATAAGTGGTGTATTTGACTGAGAGCATATCTGTATAAATTGAGTAGCCTTGTTTGCACTTTCAGAAAATATAGGACCATTATTTGCAAGTATACCGACTTTATAGCCATGGATACTAGCATGTCCCGTTATCAGAGTTTTACCCCATCCCTCTTTGAACTCTAGAAATTCAGATCCATCAGTTATTCTTGCTATTACTTCTCGACAATCATAAGGCGACTTATAGTCAACTGGGACAACTCCTGTAAGTTCATCGGGTGAATAAATCGGTTCTTTGTAATCGTTCTTTTGTGTAGTCTCAAAATCATTATCCCATCCAATATTTTTCATAACGTCACGGGCTATCTCAATTGCATGAGCATCGTCTTTAGCCATATACTCTGCCAGGCCAGACACTGCATAATGCAAATCTGCTCCACCAATTTCTTCATCAGTTGCTATTTCGCCTAATGATGCTTTAAGTAGGGGTGGGCCCGCCAGAAATATCTTAGATCTTTCTTTAACAACTATTATGTAATCAGATAATCCAGTTTGGTATGCGCCACCGGCAGTCGAAGATCCGTGCACGACACCTATCGTTGGGATTCCCATAGCAGACATTTTTGCTAAATTTGCAAAACTTCTTCCACCTTTAATAAACATATCTGTTTGTCTAAGTAAATTGGCGCCTGCACTTTCAATTAATTGAATAAAAGGTAATTTGTTCTCAAAAATCATCTGCGCACCTCTTAATCCTTTTTCAACACCCATTGCTGAACTACTTCCCCCTTTGATGCCTGCATCTGATACACCAATCATGCATCTTACTCCTGACACGTAACCTATACCTCCAATGCCATTGCCCCAACCAATGCTCTTTTCTCCATCATCATCACCAATCTTGTACCCAGCTAGAGTTGACAGTGGAAGCCAAAAGCTCCCAGGATCAAGAAGCTTTTTAAGTCTATCTCGCGGCAAAAGTTGGCCTCTTTTTTCAAACTTTTCTTTTGATCTGGCTGAGTTATCAGCAATTTTTTTCTCTAGAGTTTTGACTTCTTCGATTAATTTTGCATGATCCTCTTGGTTCTTCTTAAAAGATTTCGAATTGATAATAATTTTTGATTCAATGACTGGCATGGTAAAACTCTAATAATTTCATGTTGTTAGACTAATAAAATATTACACAAAGTAAAGAATCTTATAGAAATAGAGCTGATCATGAGTAAAAAAAATGTCAGGAAAAAGTCACCTAAAAAAGACAAGTTAAAAAATAAAATAGTTAGTAAATCAAATAAAAGTTATACAGCTAAGGATATTGAGGTCCTTGAGGGGTTAGAGCCAGTTAGAAAAAGACCGGGCATGTATATTGGCGGTACTGATATTTTAGCAATGCATCACCTAGTGAGTGAGGTGCTTGATAACTCAATGGATGAAGTGGTAGCTGGCCATGCTAACAAAGTAGAGATAAATTTAAGAAATAACTCAACTATTGAAATATCTGATAATGGACGAGGCATTCCAGTTGACAAGCATCCTAAATTCAAGATACCAGCCGCCGAAGTCATTATGACTACACTTCATTCGGGAGGAAAATTTTCAAACAACAGCTATAAAACATCAGGTGGTTTGCATGGCGTTGGCATTTCAGTGGTTAATGCTCTTTCAAAAAAATTAACACTTGAAATTGCGAGAGATAAAAAATATTTTTCACAAGTTTATCAACAAGGCAATCCTAAAACAAAATTAAAAACCTCCTCAAAAGGCTCATTGAAAAAAGGCACAAGAATAGTTTTTTCTCCAGATACTGAAATATTTGGTGATGATGCCTATTTCGATGCTTCGATTATTTATAATATGGCTAAAGCAAAAGCTTATTTGATACCCGATGTTGAGATTCATTGGTCTTGTGATAAATCTGTATCAAAAAAGAATGTGCCCGTTAAGGATAAACTGCACTATTCAGATGGGATTAAGGATTATCTTCATAGCTTGTGTTCCCCGCATGACCCAATATTTGAAGATCCCTTTTATTTTAACACAAAAATTAGTGACGAAGACGGGAAGATAGAAGGAATTATCAATTGGTTTGAAGCTATAGAACCAATAAATGAGTCATATTGTAATACAATAAAAACTCCTATGGGGGGAACGCATGAAAGTGGTTTTAAAACAGGTGTATTTAAAGCCTTTAAAGAATTTTCAAAATTAAAATACGAAAAAAAATCATCGCAGATAAATCAGGAAGACTTATTTGGATCTTCAGCTTCTATTCTATCTGTATTTCTTGAAAACCCAGAATTTCAAGGACAGACTAAGGAAAAACTATCCAGTATTGAACCAGGAAAAAAGATAGAGAGCAAAATTAAAATATTATTTGAACAATGGCTTACTTCAAAAACTAAATCAGCCGAAGAATTGTTTCTATATTCTTTCAATAGATCTCAATTACGACTTCAAAACAGATCAAATCAAATAATTGATAAAAATATAAAAAGAAAAAAAACTACACTACCAGGGAAACTAGCTGATTGCTCAATAGATGGTAATAAAGGAACAGAAATATTTTTAGTAGAAGGAGACTCTGCCGGGGGCTCAGCAAAGCAAGCAAGAGATCGTAAAACTCAGGCGATTTTACCGCTAAGGGGAAAAATATTGAACGTAATAAGTGCAGGAAGAGAAAAAATTAATGCTAATCAAGAAATTATTGATTTAGTGCAAGCAATTGGTTGTAAGAGAGGCGAAAAATTTAATTCAAAAGATATCAGGTATGAGAAAATCATTATAATGACAGATGCTGATGTTGATGGAGCCCATATATCAACATTGTTAATGGCATTTTTTTATAAGGAATTCCCAAAACTAATAGATGAAGGTCATTTATACCTATCAGTACCTCCTCTTTATCGAATTACCAAAGGATCAAAAATTTTATATGCGGTAAACGATAAACATAAGGACGAGATAATTAAGAAAGAATTTAAAGGTGGTGAAGTGAATATTAATAGATTTAAAGGGCTTGGCGAAATGATGCCAGCTCAATTAAAAGAAACTACAATGTCGCCTGAAAACAGAACATTACTAAAAGTTCAAATAGCAACAAAAGATAAAAAGAAAACTCATAAGTCAATAGATTCACTGATGGGAAAAAAACCAGAGTTAAGATACAAATTTATTACCGATAAATCAAAAAACGTTGAACTTTCAAAAATTATCTAATCATTCTAGTTATATTTTTCTCGGTTTTTTCATCGTAAGGAGGAAATATTAGTTTAGTTGCATCTAAAAGATTAGAGCCTTTAAAGAAAGATCTTTTATGACTAAAATTCTTAAAGCCATCCTTTCCTCTATATGAACCAGATCCGCTAGATCCAACTCCGCCAAAAGGTAAATTATATTGCGCAGTTTGGAAGATAGTATCATTAACAACAAATGAACCAGAAGAGGTTTTCTCAAGTAAGGTATTAATTTCATTTTCGTCTGATCCGAAGTAGTACATTGCAAGGGGTTTCTGCTTTTTATTTATGTACTCAATAATTTCATTTAATTCTTTATAGGGCTTAATCGGCATTACTGGACCAAAGATTTCATTTTTCATAATTTCCATATCGTCACTTACATTTAATACAAAAGTTGGAGGAATTTTATGGTATTCTTGTTGAGAAAAATCTTCATTTGCTGGATTAATCTCAATTATTTCAGCGCCTTTTGATCTTGCGTCTTCAATATAACTTTTTACTCTTTCATAATGAGATTGGTGAACCAAGGACGTATAGTCTGGATTGTTTTTAATTGTGGGGAATTTTTCTGATATGAAGTTTTTTGAGGTTTCAATAAATTGTTCTACTTTTTGCTCAGGAATAAAACTGTAGTCAGGAGAAACACAAATCTGGCCACCATTTAATAATTTTCCAAAAAGTATTTTATTGACACTTTTCTCAATGATTGCTCCGTCACTCAAAATAGTTGGAGATTTTCCTCCTAATTCCAAAGTTAAGGGTACAAGGTTTTTCGCTGCTTCACTTGACACTTTTCGTGCTATGTCTGTTGAGCCAGTATATATTAAATGATCAAATGGTAATCTTGTGAAATCAATTGATGTCTGCATCCCTCCATTAATAACCGCAACCTCTGTTTCATCAAATTTATCACATATTAGTTGTTCTAATAATCTACTTGTAGAAGGAACAAATTCTGAAAGTTTAATCATACCTGCATTACCAGCTGAAAATGCATCTACAAGTGGTCCTATGCTTAGATTAACTGGAAAGTTCCATGGTGATATGATACCAACCACCCCATAAGGTTGATAATGAACTTTAGCTTTTGCTCCTAACAAATTTAGTGGGAAATTTGGGCTTCGTTTCTCTGGATTCATCCAAGAGGATAAGTTCTTGAAAGAATGGTTTGCAAATGAAAGAGTGCTCCTTACGTCAGCCATTAAACTTAATTGTTTGTGTCTTGTTCCGAAGTCACTTTGAATAGCATCACCAATTGCATCTGCATTATTTTCGACAATATCAATCAGCTTCTTTAATCTTTGTTTTCTCTCCTTCAAATTAGGAATATTACCCTCTACATACCTGCTCTTTAGTTTATTAAGTTTTGTTGATAAGTCATCATAGGAAATATCATCAAACATACTCTCTGCACTTATTCCACCTAATCCCATTTTTCTATCCTTTAATACTGATTAATTGATATAAAAATATACCTTTTTTATATCTTTTAAAGGTATAATAATAAGAACTATGTCAGAAGCAGTCAAATGTGAAATAAAGGACGATATTGCGATTTTGACCCTTAACGATCCCAGTAAACTCAACGCATTATCTAAAAAAATGATTTCTGAACTTCATGGGTACATCAAGAAAATCAATAGCGGGGAATTAAATGCAAGATGTTTAGTAATAACTGGAGCAGGGAGAGGGTTTTGTGCAGGAGCTAATCTGGTTGAAGGGGCAGGATTAGGCGCTGATGTTAATCCAGGCGAAGAACTTGAAAAGGTGTATCATCCTTTCTTAATAGATTTAAAGAATATTCCAATACCATTAATTACGGCAGTAAATGGTGTTGCAGCAGGTGCGGGTTGTTCTATTGGAGTATTTGGTGATTTAGTCTACGCATCAAAATCATCATACTTTTACCAAGCATTTAAGTTCATAGGATTAGTACCTGACGCAAGTTCTACATATGTAATTCCCAGAAAAATTGGTATGGCAAAGGCAATGGAATTTTCAATGATCGGGGAGAAAGTAAGTGCTAGTAAAGCTCTTGAATGGGGGCTAATAAATTATGTAGTAGATGATGAAAAACTCATGGATACAGTTTTAGAAACAGCCAAAACTCTTGCATCTGGACCCACAGTCGCTCTGAAATTAATAAAACAATTATATTGGGAGAGTTTTTCAAATGACTTCGAGAGTCAGCTTGCTGCAGAAAGCTCAGCGCAAATTATTGCTGGTAAAACTGAGGATAGCAAAATTGGTGTAATGTCATTTATTCAAAAACGGAAAGCAAAATTTAAAGGGAAGTAACTTAATCCAAGTATTTTGATAAAAAATCATCTTTAAATCTATAAAAATCATTATTTTCAATCGCAATCCTTATATTATTCATCATTTCTTGATAGAAATATATATTATGTAATGATAATAGCATGCCCCCTAACATTTCTTTTGCATTAAATAAATGATGGATATAGCCAGCAGAATAATCTCTACAAATAGGATTATTACTTTCTGGATCAATTGGTTCATCTAAACTTTTATATTTAGCATTTCTTATATTAATTGGTCCTGATTTTGTAAAAGCTTGTCCATTTCGTCCATTACGCGTAGGTAACACACAATCAAACATATCAATACCACGAGCAACACTTCCAATAATATCATCAGGCTTGCCTACCCCCATTAAATAGTGGGGTTTTTCGATCGGTAGCTTTGAAACCGTATAATCGAGCACGTCAAACATTTGAGTTTGAGTTTCTCCAACTGCCAAACCTCCGACTGCATAACCGTGAAATCCGATATCACTTAATAAACTAGCAGACTGATGTCTAAGTTCTTCGTAAGTACCACCTTGCACAATACCAAACAATTTATTCGTATTGTGATCTTTAAAATACGTCTTACACCTGCTTGCCCACCTCATTGACAATTCCATTGATTTTTTTGCTTCGTCATACTCTGCTGGATAAGATGTGCACTCATCGAATGCCATTACGATATCTGAATTTAAATCGGTTTGTATCTCAATAGATTTTTCAGGCGATACAAACACTTTTGTCCCATCAATGTGTGATGAAAACTCAACACCCTCTTCTGATAACTTTCTAAGATTTGACAATGAGTATACTTGATAACCACCAGAGTCAGTTAAAATAGGTTTATTCCAATTCATAAACTTATGAAGACCTCCAAACTCTTTTATTCGTTTTGATCCAGGTCTCAACATTAAATGGTATGTGTTTCCTAATATTATTTCTGAGTTCGTTTCGTATAAATCTTTTGTGAATACAGCTTTTACTGTTGCCGCAGTTCCAACGGGCATGAACGCAGGTGTATTAATAATGCCATTTTTTGTATTAAGTTTACCTCTACGCGCGTTGCCAACTTTGTGAGTAATTTGAAAATCAGTCATTTTTGTAAAGTAAACTTACGTCTCCATATGAAAAAAAACGATAGTTATTTTTTATTGCATGATTATACATATTTTTTATTTCTTCAGTTCCACTAAACGCAGAAATAAGCAATAACAATGTTGATTTAGGTAAATGAAAATTAGTTAATAATATATCTACAACTTCAAATTTATAACCTGGTTTAATAAATATATCCGTTTCTCCCTTAAATTTATTAATTTCACCATTTATAACTGCGCTTTCCAGGAGTCTTAATGTTGTGGTGCCTACAGATATAATATTTCCTCCTTTTAATTTACATTCTCTTATTCGATCAGCACTTTTTTGACTAATTGCTCCATGTTCTGAGTGCATTTTGTGCAAACTTAAATCATCATTCCTTATGGGCAAGAATGTCCCCGCTCCTACATGAAGAGTTACTTCAATTAGTTGATTATTTTTCTTAAGATGGCTAATCATAGCGTCATTGAAATGTAATCCTGCAGTTGGAGCTGCTATTGAGCCCTTTTTAGCTGCATAGACTGTTTGATAATCATTGAAGTCCTTAAAGTCACTTTGCCTTTTCTTTTGTATATAGGGCGGTAAAGGCATGCTTCCCTCATCTTCTATAAATTCATCAAATTCTTTTTCTGAACAAGTAAATTTCACTTCAATTTCTCCATATTTGAGTTTTTTACTTACGGTGCATGAAATGCGGTTATTAAATTCAATGATTTGTCCAACACTTAATTTTTTTCCTGGCTTCGCAAATGCAAGCCAGTTTGTTTCACCAATTTTTTTATGTAAGGTAATAAGAAAATTTACTCCCATGCTTTGTCCTTTGAGAAGAATGGGAATAACTTTAGTATTGTTTATGACAACAAGGTCTTTTTCACCAACATAGTCTAAAAAATTAGAGAAACTTGTATCAATATATGAATTATTATAAACAAGCATCTTTGACCCTTGTCTTGGATTACAAGGCCTGTCCGCAATCAACTCATCAGGCAGATCAAAGTCATAATGACTTAGTTTCATTATTTAGAGGTCAGCAAGAACCTTTACCGAAACCATTTCATCAGGATCATCTACGGTCCCAGATCCAGGTGCGCCCCTTTTCAAGCCATCAACAAATTCCATTCCTTCGATTACTTGCCCAAATACGGTGTATTGTCCATCTAAGTGAGGAGCTGCAACAAAGCATATGAAGAACTGGCTGTTTGCAGAGTCTGGATCAGCAGTTCTTGCCATTGAAACAGTGCCTCTTAAATGTGAGGTATTGCTGAATTCATTTTTTAAATCAGGTTTATCGGATCCACCTGTTCCGTTTCTATTTTCTCCATCACCTGTTTGCGCCATAAAACCCTCAATTACCCTATGAAAAGGAACTCCATCATAAAAACCTTCTCTTGCAAGTTCTTTAATCCTTGTTGAATGGTTGGGAGCAATTTCAGGCATCAACTCTATTATTACGTTTCCACTTTTTAGTTCAATCTGAATTGTATTTTCAGGATCTTTAGCCATGTATTCTCCTTCTGCATTAACTGCTGTTATTAAAAAAAATAAAAAAAAAATGATCTTGATAAAATTCATTCTTACTTATATTTATCTTTAAGTTTGCTTGCCACAAACTTATTGGTAAAATTACTAATATCTCCACCTAAGCGCGCAATTTCCTTTACAAAGTTCGACGAAATAGATTGACACTGTGCATCAGCCATTAAAAAAACTGTTTCAATCTTTGAGTCAAGTTGCCTATTCATACCCAGCATTTGAAATTCATATTCGAAATCTGAAACTACTCTTAAACCTCTAATAAGGATTTCAGCTTTTAGTGAATTGGCAAGGTCAATCAGAAGATTATCAAATGCAATTACTTCAATACTGCTATTGCTTGAAAACTCCTCCTCAATCATTTCTTTTCTTTCATCCAGATTAAATAAAGGTTTTTTATGAGGGCTATTCGCAACTGCTATATAAAGCTTATCTACAAGCTTTGTTGCTCTGTTTATGATATCTATATGCCCCTTGTGAATAGGGTCAAAACTTCCAGGGTATATACCGGTTCTGTTCATGACTGGACTATATATCGATTATTATTATAGCTCTAGTAATTTATTAATTATCTATCTCAACTCTCGATGCAGAAACAACTTTTTCATTATCATTTGTTTTAAATATGCTAACGCCCTGAGTATTTCTTCCTGCTACCCTAACATCTTTAACAGGACAGCGAATAACTTGTCCTGATTTGGTAATAAGCATTATGTCATCATCATTATTGACGGGAAATGATGCTAAAACATTTCCGTTTCTATCAGATGTAGCAATACACACTATGCCTGATCCACCCCTGTTTGATATTCTGAATTGATAAGAAGAGGAGCGTTTACCAAAACCGTTTTCTGTAAGAGTTAAAATAAACTGTTCTTGAGCCTTCATTTCATCGTATCTTTCATTACTTAACTTTACTTCAGCTTCTGAACCATCATTCTCACTGTCTTCGCTATTGCTATGATCGTCGTTTTCTTTTTCTTTAGAACGCATTTTCAAATATGCCTTTGACTCACCTGATGTAGTATCCGTGTGTGATATGACTGAAATAGAAATAATTTCATCTCCCTTAACTAATTTAATTCCTCTAACACCGGTTGATGTTCTGCTTTTTGTCGTTCTAAGTTTTGCAACAGGTGTTCTAATGCACTTTCCAAATTTTGTTGTAAGAAGTATATCGTCATCATTATTGCATAATTTTACTCCAACTATACTATTTTCACCAGCAAGTTTCATCGCAATTTTACCGTTTGCTTGGATGCGTTTAAAATCCTCTAGACTATTTTTTCTCACACTCCCATCTGCTGTGGCGAAAACAAGAAAATAACTATCGTCGTCCATTTTCATTTCTGGCAGAACCAAGATACTTGAAAGCCTGTCTTTTTCTCTAAGGTTCAACAAATTAACAATTGCTTTACCTTTTGCTTGAGGAGAAGATTCTGGTATTTTCCAAGTCTTGAGTTTGAAAGCTATTCCACTAGAAGTGAAGAATAGCATGTTGTCATGAGTGCTTGCGGTAAAAACTTGAGTCACAAAATCTTCATCGTTTGTTTTCATGCCGGCTCTACCCTTACCGCCTCTTTTCTGAGCTCTATACATGTTTAATGGAACTCTTTTAATATACCCAGAGTTAGTAACACTTACAACCATATCGCTTCGTTGAACTAGATCTTCTTGATCGATTTCTGATACTTCTCCCTCATTAATTTCAGTACGACGTGGAATATCAAACTGTTCTTTAATTGAGTCTAACTCATCATTAATTACCTTTTTCAATACACTGTTATCTTTTAGTACAGATAAAAAATAACTAATTTTTTGCGACAATTCTGATAATTCGCCTTTTATTTCGTCTTTTCCCAATGCAGTAAGACGTTGAAGTCTTAACTCTAAGATTGCTTTAGCTTGTTCCTCTGTGAGGTATACTTCTTCATCATTTTTTACTTGTCTGGGATCGTCTACGATTTTGAGTAGATCGATTATATCTGCTGTCTTCCATTTGGTTTTTAGTAAAGATGTTTTAGCTTCATTTGGATCTTTTGAAGATTTAATTATGTCTATTACACTATCAACGTTTGCTACAGCTATTGCAAGACCAATTAATGTATGAGCACGATCTCTAGCCTTGGATAAATCATGCCTTGTTCTATTAGAAATGATATCTTTCCTAAATTGTATAAAATGATAGATGAACTCTTTTATATTCATTAATTTTGGCTTGCCATTTGTTAAGGCCAAAGAATTAACCCCGTAAGAACTCTGCAATGAAGTATACTTGTACAGCTTATTAAGTATAACCTGAGCAATGACACCTTTTTTTAATTCAATAACAACTCGAACTCCTTGGCGATCTGATTCATCTCTCAAATCACTAATCCCCTCTATTTTTTTATCTCTTACTAGTTCCGCTATCTTTTCTAATAAGACTGACTTATTTACTTGATAAGGAATTTCAGTAAAAATAATTGCTTCACGGTCATTTTTAAACTCTTCAATCATAGACTTAGCTTGGACTACGATGGAGCCTCTCCCAGTAGATTGAGAAGCTTTAATGCCACTTGTTCCTATTATTGTTCCACCAGTTGGAAAATCAGGCCCCTTAATAATTTGATTTATTTTTTCAAAGGAGATTTGATCGTCTTCTAAAAATGCCTTGCAGGCGTCAACTACTTCTCCTAGATTGTGAGGAAGGATATTTGTAGCCATGCCTACAGCTATACCCCCAGCGCCATTAACTAATAAATTTGGATATTTTGCAGGTAGAACTGTTGGCTCACTCTCTGTCTCGTCATAATTAGGCCTGAACTCCACAGTATTTTTTTCGATGTCTTCTAAAAGAAAACTTGAGATCTTTGCCATGCGGACCTCGGTGTAACGCATAGCCGCTGCCTTATCTCCATCCATTGAACCAAAGTTACCCTGACCATCAATAAGTGTGGCGCTCATTGAAAAATCCTGTGCCAATCTCACAAGTGCATCGTAGACCGCCTGATCTCCATGAGGGTGATACTTGCCAATCACGTCTCCTACAACCCTGGCGCTTTTCCTGTGCTGTTTATTCCACTCATAGCCTGACTCGTGCATGGCATATAAAATCCTACGATGAACAGGCTTTAGTCCATCTCTCACATCAGGTAATGCCCTACTGACAATCACACTCATTGCATAATCCAGATATGAATTCTGCATTTCAGTATCAATTAGTATGGGAATAATTGACTGCTCTTCAGGCGTTTTCAGATCTTCATTTTGATCTTTAGAATCACTCAAATTTTAAACCTACAGGAAGGATATATTTCCCAGAAAACTAAGAAAAATAGCCATTAAATTGTTACAAATATTTATGAAACTATAACAGAAAAAAGTATGTTTTTCGAATTAAAAATTATGCTTAAAAGGGAATTTCATCGTCAATATCAATGTCTGCTGGGGATGAATCCATAGCCTCTTGACTCATATCGGAAGACATATCAGAAATTGATTCTGAGCTGCCAGAACCACGCGAATCTAGCATGGTTAGCGTACCATTATAGTTACCCAAGATTACTTCTGTCGTATATTTTTCATTACCGTTTTGATCTGTGAATTTTCTTGTCTGTAATTGTCCCTCTATGTACAGCTTCGAGCCTTTCTTAACGTAACTCTCAACAACACCCGCTAAACCGTCGTTAAATATGACTATTCTATGCCAGCTAGTTTTTTCTTTTTTCTCACCAGTTGATTTATCTTTCCAAGACTCTGAAGTTGCTAGACTTAATTGTGCTAATCTTTTTCCATCCTGTGTTTGTCTGATTACAGGATCTGCTCCTATGTTACCAATAAGCATTACTTTATTAAGACTGGAAGCCATAAAAACTAATTTAACTAGTTAATAAGTAAGTGTATATAAAAAAAGGCTATTCTATTACTTTATTCACAGGATATCTTTAAATAGTTGCCATAAGGATTAATTGAAGAACATGAACAAAAATATTTCAGTTCAAGGAGCAAGAGAACACAATCTCAAAAATATTAATGTAAAAATACCAAGAGAAAAACTTACTATCATCACAGGACTTTCTGGTTCAGGTAAATCATCTTTAGCTTTCGATACCATTTATGCAGAAGGTCAACGAAGATATGTAGAAAGTCTTTCAGCGTATGCAAGACAGTTTCTTCAAATGATGCAAAAGCCTAATGTTGATTTGATTGAGGGACTAAGTCCGGCCATCTCAATTGAACAAAAAACAACTTCTAAAAACCCAAGATCCACAGTGGGTACTGTTACAGAAGTTTACGATTATTTGAGACTATTATTTGCGCGTATCGGCGTGCCCTATTCACCAGTAACTGGACTTCCAATTAAGAGTCAGACAGTTACTCAGATTGTAGATCAAATTAAAAATAGAAAAATCGGCTCGAGATTTTTTATTTTATCTCCAATTATTAGAGGTAGAAAAGGTGAATATCGAAAAGAATTACAAGAATTACAAAAAAAAGGTTTTCAAAGAGTAAAAATAGATGGAGAAATATATGAGTTTGACTCCCTCCCAAGTCTGGACAAAAAAAAGAAGCATAATATTGAAGTTGTTGTAGATAGGATTGTTCTAAGCGACGACATTGGAAACAGGTTGGCAGATAGTGTTGAGACAGCTCTAAGTTTATCAGATGGTCTAGTTGTTGTTGAGGATGTGAATGAGAAATCTGAGAAACCCAATCAAGATCTTTTTTCATCAAAATTTGCATGTCCTGTTTCTGGTTTCACTATAGATGAAATTGAACCAAGGCTTTTTTCATTTAATAATCCCTTTGGCGCTTGTGCTGAGTGTGATGGGATTGGGACCGATCTTTCAATCGATCCAAATCTTGTTGTCCCAAATAAAAACTTATCAATCAATGAAGATGCTTTGGCTCCCTGGCCAGTTTCAAAATATGGCTATTTTAGAAATATACTTGAAACTGTATCAAGAAAATACAAATTCTCACTTAATACCCCATGGAAAAATCTTGGTAAGAAAATTCAAAACATTGTTCTCTACGGAACAGGTGATGCGGAACTTACTTTTACATACGACGATGGGTATGAATATGAGAGATCTTTTGAGGGTGTCATAAATAATCTGGAAAGAAGATTTCTTGAAACTGAAAGTGATTGGATGAGAGGAAGAATTGAAAGGTATCAGGGAGAAGTAAAATGTGAACCTTGTTCAGGATTTAGGCTAAAAGAAGAAGCACTTGCAGTAAAAATTGATAAACTTCATATTGGCGAAGTCTGCGATAAATCAATAAAAGAATTACTCTTGTGGTTTGGAAACCTTGAGAAAAAATTAACAAAAAAAGAAAAGGAAATATCCTATCGGATACTAAAAGAACTGAATGAAAGAATATTATTCTTAAATAATGTTGGTCTTGAATACCTAACTCTTTCACGTGGATCGGGAAGTCTTTCAGGGGGTGAGTCACAAAGAATTAGACTGGCGTCTCAAATAGGGTCCGGATTAACTGGAGTATTGTACGTATTAGACGAGCCCTCTATTGGACTTCACCAAAGAGATAATGAAAGATTAATAAAAACTCTGAAAAGGCTTCGCGATCTTGGAAATACTGTAATTGTTGTAGAGCACGACGAGGAGGCAATCACAACAGCTGATCATATTGTTGATCTTGGTCCAGCAGCCGGGGTTAATGGTGGAAAAGTTGTGGCTGAAGGTGATGTAAAGCAAATCAGAAAGAATAAAAATAGCATCACTGGTCAATATCTATCAGGCAAACTAAAGATTGAAATACCAAAAAAACGTAGGACAGCCCTTAAGGATAAATATATCCAAATCGTAGATGCAAGTGGAAACAATTTAAAA
>CABZEU010000015.1 GCA_902524795.1 uncultured Pelagibacteraceae bacterium | reverse complement strand
TGTTTTAGTAATACTGCAGAGGATTATAAAGTTTCACCTGTTCTTGCAAAGGCAATGGATACAATTTTAATTCTTCATGCTGACCATGAACAAAATGCATCTACATCAACTGTAAGACTCGCAGGATCCTCTGGGGCAAACCCATTCGCTTGTATAGCCGCAGGCGTTTCTTCTTTGTGGGGGCCGGCCCATGGAGGTGCTAATCAAGCAGCATTAGAGATGCTAGAAGAAATTGGTTCCTCAAAAAACATTAAGAAATATTTAACAAAGGCTAAAAATAAAAGAGACCCATTTAAATTAATGGGTTTTGGACACAGAGTTTACAAAAATTATGACCCAAGAGCTAAAATACTTAAAAATATATGCCAAAAAGTTCTCAAACATGTAGGGGTTAAGAATGATCCAATATTAAAGCTTGCGATGGATCTTGAGAGAATTGCACTAAAAGATAAATATTTTATAGAAAAAAGATTATATCCTAATGTAGATTTTTATTCTGGAATAATTTTAAGAGCAATCGGATTTCCTCCAGAGATGTTTACAGTTATATTTGCCATAGCAAGAACAGCTGGATGGACAGCACAATGGACTGAAATGATTGAAGATCCAATTCAAAAAATTGGCAGACCAAGACAATTATATACTGGAAGAGGTATTACAAAATATGGAGTTGGCAGATCTAACAAAAATACACGCTAAGTAACTAATTAATATTATAAATTATTAAATCGTATTTTTTAGCCAATTTTAAAAACTCATCTTTTTTATAAACCAATGTATTTTTTATATCTATTGCAAGCCCCTTTAAATTTGCTTTTCTAATTAAATTTATAGTTTTGGGTCCAACTACTGGCAAATCAATAAATCTACTTTGGTTTTTTTTCATTTTCTTTACAAGAAAACCTGATTTAATTTTTAATTGATCTAAATTTTTTCTTAATCGCCAGGATCTCTCTAATAAAGCGTCCGTTCCTTCAACTGCCTCAATTGCAATTATGTACCCCTCTGCACACACAACACTTTGGGCATTGTCAAATGCTGATAATGCATCAAGTAAGTCACTTGATTTCTCAATATCAATGATATCCTCTTTTCTGTATATTTTTAATACATTAGAATTTCCTAAACATAAATCATCGCAATATTTAATTGGGGATACGGCGGTAAAATTGTGTTCTTTAAATATATCTACGACCGTATTTAAAACAGCGCCATCACCTTTTTTATAGACTTTTAGTAAGTTCGGAATATATTTTTCAATAATTCCATCATTTTTAAATTTAGATAAATCTGGCCTTACTATTTTTCCCAAAAAAATTATATCTTTTACATTTTTTAATTTAAGAAGGTCTAATATTTTTTTTAATTCAAAAATGTTATAGTTATATAAGTTTTTATCATAATAAGTTGTGCTTAGAAGATTTATATAAATAGTAGATTTATATTTCTTTCTAAGCACCTTAAAAAGATATTTGGATAACTTGTCATATCCACCAATTATACAAATTGAAGTACTATTTTCCATATTTGCAAAGACCTCTAGAAGAATTTTTATCTAAAAAGATTAAAAGTTCTTTAATTAAATCATTATTACTAGTTTTTATTTTCTCTTTTTCAGATTCGATTGTTCCACCGGTAAATATTTTATCAATGCTATTTGAATATTCTCTGATAATATTTTTGCTATAATTTGCTCTTTTAAGGCCAACTATGTTCACCCCTGTTATTTTAGCCCTATTGCCTAAAGCTAGTCCAAAGGGTATTACATCATTTTCTACAGCAGACAATCCACCAATCATCGCTAGCTTACCTATCCTACAGAATTGATGAACTGCTGATAACCCCCCTAATACTGCAGAATTATCTACATGAACATGTCCACCAAGTGTAGCTTGATTAGCCATAATCACGTTATCTCCTATGATGCAATCATGAGCTATATGAGCACCCATCATGAACAATGATGAACTCCCGACAATTGTTATCATATTATCCCCTGCCGTACCTGTGTTTGCAGTGCAATATTCTCTAAAAATATTGTTATTTCCAATAATAAGTCTGCTCTTTTCACCCTGATATTTTAAATCCTGGGGGTTAGATCCAATTGAGCAAAAAGGGAAAAAAATATTTCCCTCACCTATGTCTGATTCTCCAGTCATAAACACACTTGAATGAAGAATGTTATCATTACCAATCTTGACCCCTTCTTCAACCACACAGTAAGGGCCAATTTCTACGTTTGAACCGATTACGGCATTTTTTCCAATTATTGCTGTATTATGAATTTTATTCATTGTCTCTATCCATTATCATCGCGCTCCATTTTGCTTCGCATATAGTATTGTTACTTATATCATATGATTTGCCTTGAAATCTCCATACTCTACCTTTTGAACGCAAAGCATTTACATCGGTAAATATTTTTGTATCAGGGAATACAGGTTTTCTGAACTTAGTACTTTCTATATTCATTAAATAAACAATCTTATCAAAAGTTTCTTCTCTTATGCTGTAAGCGATAAGTGCAGCTGCTGTTTGCGCCATCATTTCAACTAATATTACTCCGGGTACTACAGGCTGGCCTGGAAAATGACCTTTGAAAAAATACTCATCTTTTGAAAATACTTTTATACCAGTAGCTTTTTTTAACTTAATTATGCCAATTAATTTGTCCAGAAAAATGAATGGTTCACGGTGTGGAATTAATTCTCTTATTTGATTAAAATCAATCTTAGTATTAGGCATAATATTTTTTAAATTTTCTAATATATTTAAATTTATCTATTGCTGGATGCCCCATAACAGAACTATCATTGCCTATATCTTTTAGTACACCGCTTTGCGCAGCAATTTGAACGTTATTACCTATATTTAAATGTCCCGCTATACCTGCCTGGCCTCCAGTCATTACATTGTTTCCAATATAAGTGCTCCCTGCAATACCAGTCATGGCTGCAAAGATACAATTATTACCAACAATAACATTATGTGCAATATGACACAGGTTATCAAAGTAAGTATTCTGCCCTATTACTGTATCTCCAAAACTTCCTCTATCAATGGTACAATTTGATCCTATATTAACCCCAGCTTGAAGTATTACTCTTCCACTATGAAATATTTTAATATTTTTATTTTTATTAATAGCAAAACCAAAACCTTGTTGTCCGAAAGATGAATTACGACCTATTTGCACATTTTCTGCAATTATAGAGTTGGTAATAACAGTATTACAATCAATTGAGGTGTTATCACCAATAATACAATTGTACCCTACATAGCATCCAGCATTAATACTAACATTTTTACCAATGATAGATCCATTTTCAATAGTGGCAGACCTAGAAATATTACAATTATCGCCTATTTTTGGTTTTTCAAGGTTTTGTATTTCATTATACTTTAAAGAGCGATAAAAAATATTTGATAATTTTGCTACAGCTGAATGTACATCATCTACTACAATAAGTGGATTCGTATTTTTAAATTTTCCATACACTGATTTACTACAAATGATTGCACCATTATTATTTATATTTTCATCAGAAAAGTAAGAATCCATTAGAAATGAAAGATTCTTATCATCTAAATTTTTAATACTAGTAAATTCATTAAAAGAGGTATCTTCACCAATATTGATGAGTGTACAATCTAAGTTCTCTTTTATCTTAGTTATACTAATGGGTCCTAAGTTTTTAAAAAAACTAGATTTCATCTAATTTTAATCTCTGGATACTTTTAAAGTTGGTAAAGATTTATTTAATTTTTTTAAAACCTCATTGGTTATATCCATCTTTTCAGCATTTAACATTACAGAGGTTTTCTCTAAAATAATTGTTATACCTTTTTCATTAGATACATCTTCTAATATTGGCTTAATAGCAGATAAAATTTCATTTCTTGATAAAGTAATAAGTTCATCAATCTTTACAAGTTTAGATTGTCTTTCATTATTGTATTTCTGAACTTTGCTTTCGTATGCATTCCTCTTAGACTCAAATGCCTCAGGCGCCATAATTGATTGAGATTCAATAAGTAAATTTTGTTCTTTGATTATTTCCTCGTCACTTAATTTTATTTCATTTTCAATTTCTTTTGCTATTTCCTCAATTTGTTCCGCTGCATTTATTGCTGCATCAGCATCAGATAATATTTTATTGAGGTCAATGACCCCAATTGAAGTATTTGGATAGTCTGCCATCAATGTTGATGGAAAAATTAAAATAGAAATAATTATAATTAAAACTTTTTTTATCATTATTTATCCTGTCTGAATTAAAAATTGTAACCTATATCAAAATAAAGATTATCAGTAGTATCGTTTTTATTGCTCGCTATTATATTGGCATAAATTATATTAATTGGTCCGATTGCTGAGTCCCAGTTAAAATTAATACCAATAGATGATCGGGCCTCATGCTTATCATCAATCGATCCATAAGCTGGGTTTTCTAATCCCCATACACTTCCAATATCAATAAATGCAGTCGTTGTAATGTCAAATGCATCAATATTTAAATCAATATTTGTTTCAAGAGATGTCAGGTAATAATACTGTCCCCCCGTATATGAATTTCCTAATCTTGGTCCTATTTTACCAGATTTGAAGCCTCTTAGTTTTTTACCTCCTAGTTTAAAGTTGGAAGATAACGGTGAATACTTATCATTGAATCCATTAATATTTCCTCCTTGTAATTTGTATGCTCCAATAAATCTTGGTGATAACCTTTTGTAATAGTTAAACTCAAAACTATTTCTGAAAAAATAACTGTCTCCACCTAAACCTGCTAAATCTTGAATTATCTTTAAATTAAATCCGTTAGAAGGTTTATATCTACTATTTCTTCTGTCAAACGCTAATGAATAACCAAGTTGTGAAACTGTATTTGTACCTGCCAAAGCGTTTTCGTATGCTGTTGCATTTGAATTTGCTTTAACTCTAGAGGTAAATAATGAATAACGAATCTCAAAAAACCTATCTGTTGATAATGGAAAAGAAGTAGATAAGCCAAAACCGATGTCTTCAGTTTCATAATTAACATTCGTTGGATCAGTAAAATTACTATATATATTAGATGTTAATGATAGAGGCTTATTATTAAAATAGGGTTCAGTAATTGAGATATCGTATGCAGTTCTTGTGTTAGAAAATGATGTGTCAAATTTCACTTTCTGACCCTTTCCTAGAAAATTATTTTCTCTTAATCCCATATTTAGTGAGGCAGCATTTGCACTAGAATACCCAGCACCAAGAGAAACTTCACCTGTATTCTTTTCTTCAACCTTTATCTCAAGGTTAATTTTATCAGGAAAGTCAGTCATAGCCTCACTGATTTCGACTTCATTAAAAAAATTAAGTGTCCTTATTGAGTCTTTAGAATAATTAATAGAATACTTGTTATACGCATCGCCTTCTGTGAGTGAAACTTCTCTTCTAATAACCTTATCAACAGTTCTCGTATTGCCTGAGATATTTATATTATTTACATAAACTCTAGGTCCTTCGTTTATTACTAACTTTACATCAACTAAATTTGCTTCACTTCCATCTATCAAATTAGTATCAATTTCTATGAAAGAGTAGCCTTCTGACTTTGCAAGCTCTTTAAGTTGTTCGACGCTTTCCTTTAAAAGACTTCGGTCAAATAAATTCCCTTTTTTAATTGGCAAAATAGTTTTAACTAATTCTGGGTCTATTTTTTTTAATTTACTTTCTACCTCCAGCTCCCCAAAATTAAATTTATCACCTTCATTAATATTTAATATAATTTCAAAATTATTTGTATTTGTCTTTAATTGTGCAATTGAAGATGTAAATTTGAACTCTGGATATCCATTATTATTATAAAATTGAGTAATTAATTGTTTATCATATTCTAATTTATCAGGATCATAATTATCTGAACTAGACAAAAAACGCAGCAATGTTTTTTCTTTTGTCTTCATGATAGACTTAATCTTATTTGTTGAGAAAACATTATTTCCTAAAATAATAATGTTTGAAACTTTAACTACATCAGACTCTGTAATTTCGTACGTTAAATTCACACGGTTGTTATCTAACATTTCGAGCTTCGGGTCTATTTCTGTAGATAAACGGCCTGCTCTCTGATATAAAGAGAGCATCCTTTCAATATCTTTCTTTACCTTACTTCTGGAATACACCGATCTTTCTTTTAATAATATTTCAATTACTAAATCTTCATCTTTTATTTTAGAATTCCCAACAAATTTAACTAAATTAATAGTAGGATTTTCTTGAATATTAATTTTTAAGATATTTTCTTGAAATGAAATTTGAATATTAGAAAATAAGTTAGTCTCAAAGAGATTTTTTAGTACATTGTTGCCCGTTTCCTCTGTGTAAGTATCTCCTATTGATATATTTGCATAAGTAATAACGGTTTCTTTATCAATTCTTTGCATACCGTCTATGTTTATAGAATCTATAATATTTTCATTTGCAAATAAATTACTATTTAGGAACAAATACAATAGAAAAAATGTAATATACTTCTTCATAATATTAAATTAACTTAAAACTAGTTCCTTAGGTACAAATTATTATCTATCCAGCTATTAATATTTTTGATATCGTTAAGTTTAGGTGACATTATATTAACATTTTTAGAAAATATCTTCTCTAAATTAATTTCGTTTAATGCTATTATATCTGTAAATTTTATTGCACCTTTAAGAAAATAATTGACTAAAATCTCATTTAGATAATTAAAAGCATTTGGAGCGAGTCCTCCAATTTTCATTACCTCTCTACCTAATTTTATTGCCGGATACCTTGCATTATTTATTGAATAAAACTCAAGCTTTGAATATTTTAATAAGTTCAATGGTTTTGCTTTATTTGAATAACCATTGAATTTAAAAAATAAAGAAGATATTGGTATACGCATATCAGGCTTATTTAGAAGGGCGATTGAAATACCATTTTCATAATTTATCATCGCATGGATTATTGCCTGAGGATGAATAATTGCATCAATTTGATCGTCATTTAGATTAAATAAATATTTTGCCTCTATAATCTCGAGAGCTTTATTAACCATAGTAGCTGAGTCAATAGAAATTTTTTTTCCCATTTTCCAGATTGGATGTTTGAGAGCTTGTTTGACGCTGATTGTATTAAATGATTTTATTGGCAATTTCCTAAATGGACCGCCTGAGGCAGTGATTGTAATTGACTTAAAAGAGCCATGTTCATTATTTAATAAGTGAAAAGCAGAATTATGCTCAGAGTCAAGTGGTACAATAGTGGTTGAATTTTCTTTTGCCAATTTTGACAAATTTTCACCTAAAGAAATAATACACTCTTTATTTGCAATTCCAATTTTTTTACCTGATTTACATAAATTTTGAAAAAGGTCTAAACCAGCTAAACCAGAAATTGCAAATATAATTACATCAGTCTTATTGTCATACATTTTGCTGAATGTACTCATATCTTCAAAAATATTGTAATTATTAATTTTTTTTAAAGAATTTTTTATTTTTTTATTTATACCTAGTTTCTTTATGTTAAATTCTTCCGCAATTTTTATTAGTTTTTTATAATTTTTATTACATGTAATACCTTGAACATTAAACTTCTCTCTGTTAGATCTTACAATTGATAGTACAGATCCTCCAATACTGCCTGTAGCACCATAAATAATTAGATTAATTTTCTTCATGATAATAATTCAATGATACCAATTAAAAAGAAAACTCCTAAAAATGAGTCTAACCTGTCTAACAGACCTCCGTGACCAGGCATAATATAGCCAGAATCCTTGATAGATGCTAGTCTCTTTACCATTGAAGCAATCACATCTCCTAAGAAAGCGAATAATATAATTATGCAAATAAAAAATAAGTGTTTAAAGGAAAAATCACTAATTACTATTGAATAGATGTAAAAAATTGAAAGTGTGCTAATAACTCCAGTCAATAAGCCACTTTGAGTCTTACCAGAACTAATTAAGGGCATTAGTTTTTTCCCACCAATAATTTTTCCACCTAAAAAAGAAAAGGTATCAAATAACCATATTATTATGATTATTTCAATAAGATCAGTCGGTGTCATTGATGAGGTAATGTCTATTATTATAAATATAAAAAAAACGAATATAATTAAAACTTTATAAGTAAAAAGTAATATATTCTTATCATTTCGAACTTTCATTGATTGTATCTCGTGAAGAATTACAGCGTTGAAAAAGATATAAACTGTAAATAATAAATAATTACTAACTATAATAGGCAATAACATTAAAGGAATAAATATAATCAAAGAGAATACTCTTAATATTAAATTTTTATTGAGTAAGTTTTTCAATTTATTTTCCAAGCTTCCTATTTCTTTTTAAATAGCTGTGTAGTATTTTGTTTAAAGAATTAATTTTGAAGTCTGGCCACAACGTCTTTGTGAAATAAAGTTCTGAATATGCACTTTGCCATAACATAAAATTGCTTAGCCTAATTTCTCCACCGGTTCTAATTATCAAGTCAGGATCATTTGATTCGGGAATATATAAATAATCTCTAAAGTTGAATTTTTTTTTCTTTTCAGACTGAATTTTTTTTATCGCATCCTCAATTTCCTGTCTTGATCCATAGTTAAATAGTAAATTTACATAAGTCCCATTATTTTTATTTGTAGTCTGTACAACATCGTCAATTATTTTTTTTATTTTTACAGACAATCTTTGTTTAGAGCCATAGTGCCTTACAGAAATATTATTTTTATTTGCTGAAGTTTTAAATGATGTATAAAAAGCTTCAATGATTTCAAATAAATTTCTAACTTCTAAGGGTGAGCGTTTCCAATTTTCTGTTGAAAACACGTAGAAGGAGATTTCATCTATTTTAAAATCTAATTTTTTTAAATTTTCACAAATTCTAATGCAATTTCGAACTCCTTGCTCGTGTCCCTTTTTTTTTGATATTTTGTTTTTTAAAGCCCATCTTCCATTGCCATCCATGATTATAGCAACATGTCTTATTTTTGTTTTGTGAGAATTTATTGCTATCACTTTAAGCGATGTTATATATTTTTTAAATCTTCTTCTTTAGACTTTTGAACTTCATCGATAATTTTAACTTTGTTTGCCGTTAGTGACTCAATTTCCTCTTGATACTTTTTTGAATCATCTTGTCCAATCTCCTTTTCTTTTTCTAATTTTTTAACTTTCTCAATGCCGTCCCTTCTAATGTTTCTAATTGCTACCTTCGTATTTTCAGCTATCTTGCTTGCCATCTTAAGGAATTCGTTTCTTCTCTCTTCTGTTAATTGAGGTAATGGCAGCCTGATAAGGTTCCCTTCAATCATTGGATTGATTCCTAAATCTGACTCTCTCACTGCCTTATCAACCATATTAACATTAGCTTGATCCCATATATCAATATTAATTGTTCTGGCATCAGGAGTAGTGATATTGGCTACTTGGTTAATATTCATTTTTTGTCCATATGCTTCTACTTTAATTGAGTCAAGCATGCTTGGAGATGCTCGTCCAGCCCTTATGCCACTCATTTCAGATCTAGATGATTGGATTGAAGCATCCATTCTTTTTTCAACATCTTTGTATATCTGGTCAAACATCATTTATTTCTGAGTAATTTAATATGTTTTTATAAACGCCTTTAAAACAATCTTTTTCTAAAATTGAAAAAACTCTAATTGGGATTTTGTTTTCTCTAGCTATACTTATTGCTGCACTGTCCATAACTCTAAGATTATCAGATAAATATTTATTGTATGATATTTTTTTGTGTTTTTTCGCATCTTTATTATTTATTGGATCTTTATTATAAATCCCATCAACCTGAGTAGCCTTATAAATGTAAGAACATTTTAACTCAGCTGCTCTTAATGAAGCTGCGGTATCAGTAGAGAAATAAGGATTTCCAGTTCCAGCTGCGCAAATCACAATTCTTCCTTTTTCCATATGTCTTATCGCTCTGCGTCTTATATATGTTTCGCAAATAGACTGTATTGGGAAAGCAGACATTACTCTTGTATCTGATTTTAGCTTCTCTAAGGCATTTTGCATTGCTAAACTATTCATAACTGTTGCCAACATTCCCATGTAATCAGCATTTGCTCTATCCATACCTTTAGCAGAAGCAGCAAGACCTCGAAATATATTTCCTCCCCCTATAACGACACATAGTTCAACATTTTGCTTAATTAGTGCTTTTATATTCTTAGCTACCTTATCTACTGTTTTGAGTTCAATTCCGTAATTTTCATCACCCATAAGAGCTTCTCCGGATAATTTAATTAATATCCGTTTCTTTTCCTTATTGATCATTCTTATGAGCCTATTTCAAATCGAAGGAATTCTTGAATATTTATTTGGGAATTAATTTCTTTTGAAACATCTGTTAAATACTGTTCAACAGTAATTGATGGGTCAACCACAAATTTTTGCCCCATCAATGTATTCTCTTCATAAAATTTATTTAACTTACCATGCATCATTTTGTCGAGAATATTGTCTGGCTTACCTGTTTCTTTTAATTGTTTTGAAATTATTTCTTTTTCACTTTCTATTATGGACTTATCAAGATCATCTACAGTTAGTGATATAGGAGAAGAAGCAGCTATATGCATGCAAATTTTTTTTCCAATATTATCAATTTCACTAGATTGATTATTAAAGTTTACTAAAACACCAATTTTTCCCATCCCATCAGTTACGCTATTATGTATATAACTATAAATATTCCCTTCTAAGAATTTTATATTTTTGAGTACAATATTCTCTCCAATTTTACCCACAGCATCACTGATAAGAGTTTTTGTATCTTCTATTGATTTATCTGTATCATGTTTATTTTGCATCACAATTTCTAGAATAGAATTAACAAGTTTATGAAATTCTGAATTTCGTGATACAAAATCAGTTTCAGAATTAACTTCAATCATAGCTGCTGAATTGTCCTCTTTCTTAATTGCAACCAGGCCTTCATTCGCATCTCTTGATGATTTTTTCTCAGCCTTTGCAATTCCTTTTTCGCGCAATAATTTAAATGCCTCAACCAAATTCCCATTAGCATCTAAAAGAGCAGATTTACATTCCATCATGCCTGCGCCTGACATTCTTCTCAATTCTTGAACTTCTTTCGCACTAACTGTCATAACTGTTAACTATTATATGATGATGTTTCTTGCTATTTTTCGTTATCATTAAAAGATTTACTATGAGCCTGATCATCTAACGCTGTGTCAGACGTCACTATAGATTTATCTTCAGTAAAATTTATCTCCGTTTCCGAAGAATTAATTGTTTCTTTTATCAGTGAGCAATAAAGGTTTATTGATCTTCTTGAGTCATCATTTCCAGGTATTGGATAGCTTATTTCGTCTGGGTCTGAGTTTGTATCAACTATTCCAATTATTGGTATATTTAGATGATTAGCTTCCGAGACAGCAATATGCTCTAATTTTGTATCAATAATAAAAAGTAAGTCCGGAGATTTCTTCATCTCACTGATTCCACTAAGAGATTTAACAAGTTTTTCATATTTATTAGTGAGTTTTAATATTTCTTTCTTTGTAAATTCATTATTTGGATTTGACTTAAGAACTTCAAGCTCTTTCATTTTCTTGATAGACTTGGTAATTGTAGACCAATTTGTAAGCATGCCACCAAGCCATCTGTGGTTAACATAGTACTGTCCAGTTTCTATTGCTAGCTCAGCAATAATTGCTGATGCCTGTTTTTTAGTTGCAACAAACAAAATTTTACCACCCTGCGAGACGACGCTATCAATTACACCCAATGCTTCTTGCATCATTTGAACTGTATGATTTAGATTAATAATGTGAACATTTTCTCTAGTGCTGTGAATGTATTTTTGCATTTTGGGGTTCCATCTTTGAGACTTGTGTCCAAAGTGGACTCCAGCATTAACTAGTTCTCTTAAATCAATGTTAGGTATACTCATATAATTTCTCCGGTTATACATCCACAACAATTTGACCAAATAGAAGGACCGGACAGCAAATGCTATCGTTGTGTGATTAAATTAAGAATTTAGTTACACGAAGGATAAATAATAATCAATACTTTTATCAGCTGAGATCTATTTTTTTTACGCCATTAAGATTTTTGATTTCTTTGATCATATCAGCACTAATTTTAAATTCTCCAGGAATTTTAAGTAGTTGATTATCATATATAATTTCTATTTTCTGCATACCCTTAACCCATTTTAATTTCAGAAGTTCGTCTTTGGTGAAATTACCGTCAGCGTATATCTTTATTAATGAATTTACTTTCTCTTCATTTTCAACACTTTTCTTTTTGAAACTTAAATTTTCTACTTCATCGAAACCAAAGATTTTTTTCAGTTCACCTCTTAAAGTCCCATTTTGAAATGAAAAATCAACACTGATAATAAAAGATTCACCTTCAACTAATATATCTCTATATTTTCTAAGATTGCTTTCAAATACTATTAATTCATATATTGAAGACAAATCAGAAAAATTTAAAAAAGCATAAGCGTTTCCTCTTGCAGATCTTTTCTCTTTCTTAGAAAGCAGCGTTCCTCCTAATAATACGTCCTTTTGATTATAAGTTGTTTTATCTTCCTTAATGTCTAAATACTCTTTCAGCATGAGTGATGGATAATTTATTTTATGAGCTTCTAGTGGATGCCCTGTAAGATAAAAACCTAACATTTCATATTCTTTCATCAATTTATATGGATAGTTCCATTCGTCTTCATCATTTAGTGAAAAATGAGATAATTCTAAATCGCCGAACATATCTTCTTGCTCCGATGAAGATTTGTTATTTTGAGATTTATGAAATTTTACAATTTCCTGGGCTTGATTAAAAACTGATGACCTATTCACACTAAATTCATCAAAAGCTCCAGCACAAGCAAGTGCTTCTAATGTTTTTTTATTTATTATAGATGTATTGCACCTATTAATAAAATCACTTAAATTTTTAAAAATTCCATTTTTCTCTCTTTCATTGATTAAATCGTTCATTGACTCAATGCCAACATTTTTAATGGCACCTAATGCGTACGATATTTTTTCTTCTTTTCTAGAAAAGTAAGAATTAGATTGATTTACACTTGGAGGATTAAGGTTGATATTCATGCGCATCAATTCTTGCTGAAAAATCGATATTTTATCCGTATTATTTATATCAAGTGTCATTGAAGCAGCAAAAAATTCAATTGGAAAATGTGTTTTTAAAAATGCAGTTTGAAAGGCAATAAGAGCATAAGCTGCTGCATGACTTTTATTAAAACCGTAATCTGCAAATTTTGATAGCAATTCAAATATATTTTCAGCTTCATGGTTTTTCAATTTATTATTTACACACCCGTTTATAAACCTTTGTTTTTGAGCTTTCATCTCCTTTTGTATTTTTTTTCCCATGGCTCTTCGCAATAAATCAGCTTCGCCATCAGAATAACCAGAAAGTTCTCTTGCAACTCCCATTACTTGCTCTTGATATATTACAACTCCATATGTTTCTTTCAAAAGTCCCTCTAGTAGTGGATGGATATAGTCTGGCTTTTCTCTTCCATGCTTTCTTTCAATATATGACGGTATATTGGCCATAGGGCCTGGACGATATAAGGCAACAATTGCAATTATATCTTCAAATTTATCAGGCTTTAATTGTTTCAATGTGTCTTTCATTCCAGCGCTCTCCAGCTGAAAAATACCTGTTGTCTCACCAGTACTTAGCAGTTCATATGTTTTAAGGTCGTTGATATTAATTTTATCTATATTGAAATCCGGGTTATTATTTCTAACTAACTTTATACATTCATTAATTAAAGTAAGTGTTTTCAATCCAAGAAAATCAAACTTAACTAAACCAGCGTTTTCAACCCATTTCATATCAAATTGAGTTAAGAAGATATTACTTTCAGGATCACTGTATAATGGTACATCTTTAGATATTTGGTCTTTGGATATAACAACTCCAGCGGCATGAATTGATGCATGTCTTTTTAGGCCTTCAAGTTTAAGAGAAATATCTAGCAACTTCCTAACTTTAGGATCTCTGCGGGCTTCTTCATTTAACTTTGGCTCTTCATCAAGATATTTCTGGAGAGACATGGGTCTAGAGGGATCAAATGGCATTAATTTACAAAGATAATCAACTTGGCCATAAGGTATACCAAGGACTCTGCCTACATCCCTTATTACGGCTCTTGCCTGCAATTTACCAAAGGTAATTATTTGTGCTACTTTATTTTCACCATACTTATCATGAACATATTCCAGTACCTTATCTCTTCCATCTCTACAGAAATCTATATCGAAATCAGGAAGCGATACTCTTTCAGGATTTAGGAAGCGTTCAAATATCAATCCAAACTTAATAGGATCAAGATCTGTAATATTTAGACACCAGGCTGCAAGAGATCCTGCTCCTGATCCTCTGCCTGGTCCCACGGGTATGTCGTTATTTTTTGCCCATAGGATAAAATCGGAAACTATTAAAAAGTATCCCTCATATTTCATATTAATAATTATTTTTAATTCTTTTTGAAGTCGCTCTTCGTAAACTTTTCTGATTTCATTTTGTTTTTCAATATCAATATTTTCAGTGCTAAATTTAGTATTTAGCCGCTCATTTAGTCCATCTTTAGCTAATTTCTGCATCAACTCCTTTTCTTTGTTTTGATCGTCATCGTATACAGGTAAAATGGGATTTTTAATTTTAGGCCGATGTATGCATCTTTGGGCAATTTCTATCGTATTATTTAGAGCTTCCGGCAAATCATGAAATAATTCAAGCATTTCATTTTGAGATTTAAAATAATGCTCTTTTGATAGTCTTGTTCTATTATCTTGAGATACAAAGAGTTTTTTTTCAATGCACATTAATGCATCATGAGCCTCAAAGTGTTCTGGACCTTCGAAATAAGCATCATTAGTAGCGACTAAAGGAATCTGATGGTCATAGGCTAAATTTAAAACAACTTCTTCATTTAATCGGTAGTCAGCACTACCTAATCTTTGTATTTCAATATAAAAATTGTCATTAAATTCATTTTTAAAGTCAGAAACAAACTGCTTAGACTGTTTTGTAATCATGTGGCCTGTTGAGTGAGTCAAAATTGAATTATTTCCACCAGATAGAATAATTAAGCCATCTTTAAACTTAATTAACTCGTCAATAGTTACATACGCATTCCCTTTATTGAGAGTATAAGCATTTGAAATACATTTTAATAAGTTTTCATATCCTTCTTTACTTTTTGAAAATATATTCAAAAAGAAATAAAGATCATTATCCTCAATATTCTCATGTAAGTATTCTTTTGGTGTTTTAATTTTTATATTACATCCTAAAATTGGCTGAACTCCAATTTTTGCAATTTGCTCACTAAACTCTAATGCGCCAAACATATTATTGTTGTCAGATATGCCAACAGCTGGCATTGAAAATGACTGGCATAGTTCTGCTATTCGAACGATAGGCAATGCTCCTTCAGATAGTGAATACTCAGTTTTATTTGTTAAGTGAATAAAGTCAGCCATTAACTAAGATCAATCCTTCTGTCGGACTTATTTGCCCATTCTTGATTATGCGTAGCCATGATTAATGTCATTTTTTCTGATTCGATATAATCAATTAAGTATTTAAAAACATTTACTGAATTTTCATGGTCAAGATTGCCCGTGGGTTCATCAGCAATAACTATAGATGGCTTATTTACTAAAGCTCTAGCTATAGCAACTCTCTGCTGCTCACCGCCAGATAAACTATTTGGGAAATGATATTTTCTGTGGCTAATGTCAAAAATATCCATTAATTCGTCTGCTTTTTCACCAGCTACATCTTTGGTTTCACCTCTCAAAATAAGAGGAAGTATAATATTTTCAATTGCACTAAAATTATCAAACAAATTATAATTTTGATAAATAAATCCAAAATTATTCCTTCTTACTTCACTTTTTACGTTACTTTTTTGATTTGAAATAATTTTGGTGTTCAATAAAATTTCACCTTTATCAATTGAATCTATTAAGCCAACTAAATTTAATAGGGTTGTTTTGCCTGATCCTGAAGGTCCGGTAATCGAAATAAATTCACCTTTATCAACAGTAAGATTAAAATTATCAAATATGCTAATACTTTCGCTCCCTTGTTTGTAAGACTTAGAAATATTTGATAAAACTAGAATATTTTTATCCATTTCCAAGTATACCTTTAATTTCAGTTTTAGAAGCTTTATAGGCTGGATAGATCGTAGCGATAATTGATACTGATAATGAAAATAAAAATATTATTGCAATTTGATTTACATCTATATTGGTCGGCATTTTGTCTAAATAATAGAATTCAGAAGGAAAAAGATTTAAATCAAATGAATTATTTAAAAAATTTCTTACTGAGTCAATGTTCATAGTGAATAGTATTCCTAAGATTGTGCCCAGTAATGTTCCAGACGTACCTATAATAGAGCCAACAATTAAAAATATTCTTAAAACTGAACTATCACTAGTGCCAATTGTTTTTAATACTGCAATTTCTTTAGATTTTGTTTGTACAAGGATAAATAAGCTCGTAATCACATTGAATGCAGCAATGACAATAATTAAAGATAAGACAAAGAACATTAGTTCACGTTCAGTTGCCAGCACCTCCCAAAAAGAACTGTTCAGCTCTATCCAGTCTCTAATAATGTAGGTATTGCCGAATACTTCAGATATTTCTTCTTTTACAATTTGTAAACCAGCAATATCACTTAGGTGAACTTCAATTGTAGAAACTAAATTTTTAATACCTATAAGAGACTGAATATTTGATAATGAAGTATACGCAAAGTTACTATCATATTCGCTCATTCCTGAAGTAAAAATTCCAGCGACAACCATGCGCTTACTTTTGGGGATTTGACCAAAAGGTGTTGAGAGCATATTAGATGAGAACACCTTAACATTCTCACCAGGAATAGCATTTAATGCTAATGCTAAGTCTGATCCTAATATTATGCTGTTTTTTAAATTAATTTCTTCATTGTTACTTATACTTTGTGAAAATGAGTAGTGTTCCAGGTTTTCTTCTACGAATGATTTTAAAACAATACCTGTAGTTCTATCATTTGAGCTAATAAGGGCTTGAAGGGTAATATTGGGGTCAATAAATTTAATCAGGGGTACGTCTGAGAGCTTTTCTTGATATTCAAAATATTTGTGATTTTTTTGTATGAATATATGTCCATTAAATCCAATAATTCTTTCTTTTAATTCTATATGAAAACCATTCATCACTGACATTACAATTATTAATGTTGCGACACCAATACATATGCCTATGAAAGATAACCAAGAGATGACAGACAGTAATCCGCCTTTTCTAAGTGGAACAAGATATCTAAATGCTATAAATCTTTCAAAATAATTAAATGGCACTTTATGATGGAAATCTTTTGATGAATTCATCAATCTTATCGATATTTATAAATTCTGAATTTCCAGTCCTTCTATTTTTATATTCAATCTCATTATCTGATTTTGATTTATTCCCAATAATAATTTGATGAGGTATGCCGATCAAGTCCATACGAGAAAATTTAACTCCTGCGTTGTCTTTTTTATCATCATAGATAGTTTCATATTTATTAGAAATATAGTTATAAATTTTTTCTGCATTACTAGAAACTATTTTGTCTTTTGGAGATAGATTTATTATTCCAAATAAGAATGGAGCAACAACGTCAGGCCATACTATACCTTTTTCATCATGCGAAGTTTCTATAATTGCACCTACTAGTCTCGATATTCCAATTCCATATGAACCCATGTATACAGACTTCTCTTTGCCATCAAAATCAAGTACATTCGCTTTCATTGAAGTTGAATACTTTGTTCCAAAACTAAAGATGTGCCCTACTTCAATGCCCTTAGACTGCATTTGATTTTGTTTACCTACATTCTTATTAAACTCAGACTCATTATATTTATCGTCAGAAACCGAGTAATAAGATTTAAATTTTTCTACTGATTTTTTTAAATCCCCTTCATAGTCAATTTCATTAAGAGAGTCATCTTCCTGTAATATTCTTTGATCAAAATATATGTCACTTTCACCAGTCTTAGACAGGATAACAAATTCATGTGACAAATCTCCTCCAATGGGCCCAGTATCAGCAGCCATTGGAATAGCTTTTAAACCCAATCGTGCAAAAGTTTTTAAGTAACATATAAAAAATCTGTTGTAAGAGTCTTCAGATTTCCTTTCATCAATATCGAATGAATAAGCATCTTTCATTAAAAATTCTCTACCTCGCATAACTCCAAATCTTGGCCTTAATTCATCTCTAAATTTCCATTGTATATGATAAAGTAATTGAGGAAGTTCTTTATAAGACTTTATTGAACGTCTAAAAATATCAGTTACTTGCTCTTCGTTGGTTGGGCCATAAAGCATCTGTCTATCATGACGATCATTAATTCTTAACATTTCTTTGCCGTAATCTTCGTATCGACCACTTTCATTCCAGATGTCAGCTGGTTGTATAGTTGGCATTAGAATTTCATTTACACCCGCATTATTTTGCTCTTCTCTCACAATATTTTCAATCTTTTTTAAAACCCTTAATCCAATAGGTAACCATGAATAGATACCTGAACTGGACTGACTAATCATTCCAGATCTAAGCATCAAGGTGTGAGAAATAATTTCCGCTTCTGTAGGAGTTTCTTTTAAAACAGGTAATAAATATTTAGATAACTTCATTCATATAAAAAAGTTTTAAGATAAACATCAAAAAACCATCATTATTTAGAAAAAAGTATATGATAAACCAGATGATTACTGAAACAAATGTTGTGATTAGAAATTTCTTAAATATCTGTGGATTATTGGGCGCTCCAGGATCCTCACCCTCAATTGCAATTTTTTTATTTGAATTGTTGATGTTTATAGGAAGTGACAAAAAGAAGATAAGCCACCAGATAAGAAGAAAGATAATAATTGAGCCTGTTATGCCCAATTTTAAACTTCTTCAAGCTCGATTAATGTTCCATTGCAGCTTTTTGGATGAAGAAAGACAACAGGCTTTCCATGGGCGCCAGTTCTTGGCTTGCCAGTTCCTGTAATAGAAACTTCATGCGTATTTAATTTTTCAACTGCTTGATTAATATCTTCGACTTCTAAACATATATGATGCATTCCCCCTTTAGGATTTTTATCCATAAACTTTTCAATAGGAGAGTCTTCACCGAGCACTTGTAATAGTTCTATTTTTGTATTTCCCAAATCAATAAATATAGTGGTAACACCATGATCAGGTTGCTCCACTGGCTCAGATACCTTTGCTCCAAAGATACTTCTATACTGCTCAGCGGCTTCATTAATATTTGGCACAGCTATTGCTATATGATTTAATTTTCCAATCATCCTAATTAAATATGAACAATACTTATATTTGTCAAAGGTTTTTTGCGAGAGTGCTTATAAATCAGGTTTCTAGAGAGAGTTTCAAGTTTCTGATAAATCTTTTTTTCTTTTTTTGATATATTACTTTTATCATCAAAGAATTTATAAATCTCTTCTTCAAGAATATTTATTACTTCGTCACTATCATATTCATCATCACTTAATATACCGCTAGAAAAAATAACAGGTTCACTCTTAAGATTCATTTTTTTGTCTAAAACACATGTTATACTTAATACTCCATTATAACTCATTCTTTTTCTATCTTTAATATGACTACTATTATAATCAACTAGTCGGTTTCCATCTAAATACTGCCTTCCAGATTTACATTGATCATATATGTAAGGTGAGCCTGGTGCGAGCTGTAGAATATCACCATTCGATATTTGCATTGGAAACTGAACACCAAGTTGTTTAGCTAAAGAAGAGTGTCTTTTTAAATGTCTATACTCTCCATGCACAGGAACAGATATTTTTGGTTTAACATGTTCGTACATATCTACCATTTCATCAAGACATGGATGTCCTGAAACATGAATATCTTCATCATGCTCAGTGATTACCTCAGCACCAAGTTCAGAAAGACGATTAAATAGTTTAAATATTTTTTTCTCATTACCTGGAATAATTTTGGATGAAAAAATTACACAATCATCTTGATCAATATCAATGTGCGGGAAATCTTGATTTGATATTCTCATCATTGCACCTCTTGGTTCCCCTTGACTACCCGTGCATAGATAAAGAACCTCGTGTTTTTTCTTTTTTACAGCATCCTTTTCCGATAAGATTACATCTATATCTTTTAAAATTCCGTTTTGCTGCGCAACAGATATCATTCTATGCATTGATCGACCTAAAACAACAAGCGACCTTCCCGACTCTTTAGCGGCTGCAGCAATTGTTTCTAGTCGTGCAACATTTGAAGCGAATGAAGTAACAAAAACTCTATTTTTTAACTTTTTAATAACACCCGCAAGATTTCCTCGAACCGTCGACTCTGAACCCGAACGTCCACTTGTTAATACGTTCGTTGAATCGCAAACCATTGCAAGTACTTCCTCACTATTTTCTTTTAATTTATTAAAATCAATTGACTCTCCTACAATAGGATTGTCATCAATTTTCCAATCACCAGTGTGAAAAATGGTACCTAATTTTGTCTTAATGAATAAGGAATTTGGCTCCGGTATTGAGTGTGTCAATGTTTGAAATTTAATGTCGAATGGTTTGATTTGAATTTCTGATGATAGATCGACTATATTTAATTTATCTTCAATATTTATACCTCTCTCCTCAAACTTTAATCTTATTATTGAGGCAGTAAATGCAGTTGCATATATTGGACACTTCAAGTCTGGCCATAAATAAGCTAATCCACCGACATGGTCTTCGTGAGCGTGAGTAATAATTATTCCTTGAAGATTTTCTTTTCTTCCTTTTATGAATTCGTGATCTGGCAATATCACATCAACTCCAGGAGTTGAATCATCTCCAAAAGTAATGCCTACATCAACAATTAGCCATTTCATATCATCAATCTCATTACCGTAACCATAGAGATTCATGTTCATGCCTATTTCTCCAGTTCCACCTAATGGCAGAAAAACTAGTCTACTATTTTTACTCATAAATTTTTTTGCTTATTATGATCAGGCCGTTCAAAGTAAGATCATTATCAAAGTAATTAATGCAATTTAAATCTTTTGCAAATAGTTTTGATAAACCGCCTGTAGCAATGGTTTTTGCATTCAAACAGTCATTTTCTTTTTTTAATTTATCAACCAGCCCCTCGATAAGACTGATATAGCCCCAATAGATACCGGATTCCATGGCGTGAATTGTATCTTTACCGATAAGTTGGGCTGGTTTTTTAAAATCAATTTGTGGCAATAAAGCAGTGCCGTCAGAGAGTGATTTAATGGATAAATTGACGCCAGGACATATTAAACCTCCTGCATAATTGCCATTCTTATCTACTACATCTAAGGTTGTAGCAGTTCCAAAATCAACAATAATTAAAGGAGGCTCGTATTGTTTTACTGCAGCAATAGCATTAATTATTCTATCATCACCAACCTCGCTTGGTTTATCTAAAGTAAAAGATATAAACTTTTCAAGATCAGATGTTCTCAGTTCAACTATTTTTAAATCATCTCTAATACTTTTTATAAAATTAGTTAATTCATATTGAGCACTTGGCACTACACCAGAAATAATGACTGATTTGCTATCAGATAAAAAATTTTTCAATTCAACTATATCAGTGCTCATATTATCCTTTTGAGCATTCACTATGACAGATGTTTCTATTCTCATTTGGGTAATAAGCTCACCTTTAACAATGTTTCCAAATAAGATATTTGTATTACCTATATCTACAATTGTTCTCACATTAATAGTCAAATGACAATTCTCCTGCATTAAATTTAATATTTTTATTATTTGCGCTTATAATAATTTCAAAGTCTTTAGATATATCAATTAATATTCCTTCTAACACTTTATCATTTGTCATAAATTTTACTGTCTTATTATAATTCCAGCATTTAGTTTTGTATTCATCTATTAAGAGTGTTTCTGAATTATTTATTAATTTGTCTAAATACTCACTAAGAATGATTGCTAGAGGTTTTATTAAATCCGTGATTTTCATGCTCTTCTGCACTATAGCATTTAAAGATGTAGTGTTTTTTCCATCTATAATTGGATGGTGCGTAACGTTGATGCCTATACCAATAATTGAAAAGTTTTTGCTTTGAGAGAGAGAGTTTTCAATTAGTATTCCTGCCAATTTAGCATCATCATAAAGAATATCATTTGGCCATTTTATTTTTAAAAGTTTATTATCCGTAATCACTTTTGAAATACATTGATGCAAAGATAATGCAACAATACATGATAAAAAAGGAAGTCTATCCAAGGGAAAATTAATAGGTAGAACTAAAGAGGCAAGTAAATTGCCTTCTTGTGATACCCATTGTTTATTGCCCCGCCCTCTACCTGCAGTTTGCTTGCTGGCTATTATCCAAGTAGGAGACAAAATCTTTTCTTTATCAATAAGTCTCTTACTTTCAAGATTTGTGCTGTCAATGACATCGTAATGGATAATTGCTGATTTAGATAACATATCTATTAATAAAAAGATTTTATAGCATATTCTGAAAGCTGTATAATTGGTGCAGGATATATAAAAAACAAAATAACTAAAAATGAAGATGGGTAGAACAGAACTTGAAGTGATCGGATATTCAAGCCATCAAACTCTTCTTTTGATTCATCAAAGTACATAATCTTTACAATACGAAGATAATAGAAAGCACTAATAACGCTTGCTATGATTCCCACAACTGCAAGAAACACCATGTTACTTTCCAAGGCTGCAACGAAAATATAAAATTTTCCAAAAAACCCGGCTAAAGGGGGTATACCTGCTAAAGAAAACATCATTAACGCAACTAAAATAGTAGTAAATGGATGATTTTTATACATACCTGAAAGATCAGATATATTTTCAAAGTATGCATCATTCCTCTTTAAACTAAGTATAACTGTGAATACCGAAACATTCATGACCAAGTAAATCATTAGATAAATCAAAAGTGATCTCAACCCCTCACTAGAAACACAAGCAATACCGATTAACGCGTAACCTATATGACCTATTGAACTGTATGCCATTAATCTTTTAATGCTTGTTTGAGCAATTGCTGCGAATGCAGCAAGCATCATAGATGCAATTGAAATAAAAAATATTATTTGCTGCCAATCCAAATATAATTCTCCAAAAGAGTTAAATAAAAATCTTACCAATAAGCCCATAGCAGCAATTTTTGGCGCAAGAGCAAAGAAAGCAGTTATAGGTGTCGGGGCGCCTTGATATACATCTGGAGTCCACATATGAAAAGGAACTGCAGAAACTTTAAATGCAAGGCCTGCTAACACAAAAACTATACCTATTAAGAGGCCTAGACTCTCAGAGTTATAATTGACAGCTATCAAATTGAAATTTGTATTTCCTGAAAAACCATAGATGTAGGAAATTCCAAATAATAATAATCCCGATGAAAGAGCCCCTAATATAAAATATTTAATACCAGCCTCTGATGACAAAAGGCTATTTCTATTAAGAGCGGCTAATACATAAAGGCTCAGTGATTGCAGTTCTAGCCCAATAAACATTGCAAGCAAATCGTTTGCGGATACCATGACCATCATTCCCAGCGTTGCGAAAAGAATTAGTATGGGAAATTCATATAAATTTATGTGCAGGTCTTCTCTACTTGATATAAACATCACTAATGTAACAATCGATCCTATAAAGATCATGATTTTAAATAAAGACGAGAACTCATCAATGATGTAACTATTTAAATATATAGACTGATAAGGTTGATTAATGACAATGGCTACTGCTATGAGTAATGATAGAATAGCAAGATTATTAATAAGTTTTATGTTTTTTATAAATAATCCAAGGATGAGTAATATTAACGCAGAGCAAAAAATAAAGATTTCTGGTATTATGTGTACAATATTCTCCATTAAATTAATTTAATTTACCGTTTACTTGATTCACAATTTTTTTTGCTGATGGCTCGATAATATCTATAACTGGTTTGGGATATATACCAATAATTATTGTCAGAGTGATAAGTGGAACGAATATAATTATTTCCCTTCGGGTTAAATCTAACATCTCAGACAAATCATCTTTAATCAAGGCACCAAAAATCATTCTTCGATAGAGCCATAGAGAATATGTTGCTGCTAATACAACGCCGGTGGTAGCAAATACAGCAAAATAAGTATTTATACTAAATATTGAGAGTAATACTAAAAATTCTCCAATAAAACCGCTTGTTCCTGGTAACCCAAGACTAGCCAAAATGAAAATCATAAATGTAAACGCATACATTGGCATTTTACTTACCAATCCACCGTACCTGGAAATCTCCCTAGTATGCAATCGATCATAAACCACACCAACACATAAAAATAATGCAGCGGAAACAATGCCATGACTTATCATTTGAATGATACTTCCTTCAATTCCTTGAACAGTAAAAGTAAAAATTCCTAAAGTTACAAATCCCATATGTGCAACAGAGGAATAAGCAATTAACTTTTTCATATCCTCCTGAACCAATGCTATCAACGACGTAACGATTATAGCTACAATACTGAGTGTAAAGATGAGTGGAGCAAAAAGTTCTGAGGCTTCAGGGAAAAAGCCTATTGAGAAACGGATAAAGCCATATCCTGCCATTTTTAATAAAACTCCAGCTAATATTACTGAGCCAGCTGTAGGGGCCTCAACGTGGGCATCAGGCAACCAAGTGTGAAATGGCCACATTGGGATTTTAACCATAAATGAGGCAAAAAAGGCAAGCCACAAAACAATCTGTTCATTGCGTGTAAAATTATAATCTAATAAGTATGATACATCTGTAGCACCGGCTGTAATAAATATGTATATGATAGCTAATAACATAAAAACTGAACCAGCAAGTGTGTATAAGAAAAATTTGAATGTTGAGTAAACTCTTCTTTCACCTCCCCAAATACCAATAATAAGAAACATGGGTATCAAACCACCCTCAAAGAATAAATAGAATAAAACAAGATCAAGGGAACAAAAGACACCTATCATGAAAGTTTCAAGAGCTAAAAACGCAATTAAATATTCTTTTACAGAAAATTTAATACTGTTATAACTAGCTAAGATGCAAATTGGAACAAGCATTGTTGTTAGAACAATGAATAGGATTGAAATGCCATCAACACCTAAATGGTAAGATATTCCATTTTCAATCCAAAAATAACGTTCTTCAAACTGGAAGTCTGCATCTTGCTGATTAAATGCAAATAATAAGTATAAAGAAATTAAAAAATTTAAAAAAGAAATCCATAAGGCTGTATGTTTGAGATTATTTGAACTTTGATCATTATCATTTCTGATCAAAGTCATAAAAAAGATTCCAACTAGCGGCAGTAAAATTAAAATACTTAAAATTGGTAATTCATTCATTGATTAGAACCTAAAAATTATAAGCGTTATGATCAAAGATAAGCCAATCAAAATTGCAAATGCGTAATGATAAATAAGACCTGATTGAATTTGCTTAGTTCTCGTAGAGATACGGCTGACTAAAGAGGCAATGCCATTTGGCCCAAAACCATCAATAATATAACCATCAATTAATTTCCAAAACAATTTACCAATTCGCATTGCTGGTTTAACAAGTAGCATGTTGTAAAGTTCGTCAAAATACCACTTATTTAGTAAAAAATTGTATAAAGGTTTATTCAGTTCAGCAATATTATGAGCAATATTTGACTTACGCAAATACATCATCCAAGCAATGATAAATCCAACGACACCTAAAATCACTGGAAGATAATAAATTAACAATGGTATATGTTCATGATCTTCATGATGTATTACAATGGATCCATTCCAAAATTCATCACTGTTATAGCCTATGAAGTAACTTTTAAATATAAAACCAAAAAAGAGAGCTCCAATAGCTAAAACCATTAGAGGTATCAGCATAACTGAAGATGATTCATGGACTTTTCTGTAATCCTCTTCAGCCATTCTAGTTTTTCCATTAAAAACAAGGAACATTAAGCGCCATGAATAAAAAGAGGTCATCACGACTCCAATAGTGAGAAGAATATAAGCATAATCTGCAAAGTTTGAATTTGATAGATATGCAGTTTCAATAATAGCATCCTTTGAATAGTAGCCAGACGTAAATGGAAATCCCATTAATGAAATTGTTCCGATAATCATCATAACTTGAGTGATTGGTACAAAATTACTTATTCCTCCCATTTTTCTTATATCTTGTTCTTCGTGTACTGAATGAATAACAGAACCAGCCCCAAGAAAAAGAAGCGCCTTAAAAAATGCATGGGTAAACAAATGGAACATGGCAACGCCATAAGCGCCTAATCCAGCTGCAACAAACATGTACCCAAGTTGACTACATGTTGAATAAGCAATTACTCTTTTAATATCGTTTTGAACAAGTCCAATAGTTGCAGAAAAAAATGCTGTACTTGCCCCAATAAAGACTACAAAATCCATTGCGATTGGTGCTAAATCAAAAAGTGGTGAGCATCTTACTACTAAAAAAACACCAGCAGTGACCATAGTCGCCGCATGAATTAATGCTGAAACAGGAGTTGGTCCTTCCATCGCATCAGGAAGCCACGTGTGTAAAAACAGTTGAGCTGATTTTCCCATAGCGCCAATAAATAAAAAAATACAAATTAACGTTAGAGCATGTATTTCATATCCAATAAAACTGAATTGAGCATCTGAAAATTGAGACGCACTTTTGAATACACTTTCATATTCAATACTTCCAAAAACAATAAAAATTGTAAAAATTCCAAGTGCTAATCCAAAGTCTCCAATACGATTAACTATGAATGCTTTTATAGCTGCCGCGTTTGCTGCAGATTTCTTATACCAAAAGCCAATTAATAAATATGAAGCTAAACCAACTCCTTCCCAGCCAAAAAATAATTGTAAAAAATTATCAGCTGTAACAAGCATGATCATGGCAAATGTAAATAGTGACAAGTAGCCCATAAATCTGGGCTTGCTATCATCATGTGACATATATCCTATTGAATAAATGTGCACTAGAGCAGACACACTTGTAATAACTACTAGCATTACACTAGTAACAGTGTCTAAATATATAGACCAATCAGCAGAAAAAGATCCTGACTCAATCCATGTAAATAACTTAAAAGTAACAACACTAGGGTTTCCAATATTGATAATAAAAATATAAAAAGAAAAAAAAGCAGCAAAAACAATAAATATACACGTAATAACCTCAGCTAAACGATCGATGTAGGTATTTTTTTTGAAAAAAGATAATGCGCACGCAATAAGAAATCCCAATAAGGGTAAAATTACAATGCTGTGGGCCATTATATTATCCTTTTAAAGTATTTATTTTCTCGATCTCAATACTGCCAGCATTTCGGTTATAGATTACCAAAATAGCTAATCCAATTGCTGCTTCCGCAGCAGCAACAGTTAATACAAACAATGAAAATATCTGACCTGTTAAGTCATTTAGAAAATGTGAAAATGCAATTAAATTAATATTGACGGCCAATAAAATAATTTCAATTGACATTAATATGATAATAACATTTTTTCGATTTAAGAAGATTCCGATGACACCTATTGAGAAGAGTAATGCTGACAAAATTAGGAATTGATTAAGTTCAATCATTATATATCAACACCCTCACCTGATTTTACATTTACAAGTTCAATTTTTCCTTTTCTATCAACTTGCTCTGATACAATTTGACGTTTAACGCCCTCTCTATCTCTTAAGGTCAATACAATTGATCCAACCATTGCAACCAGTAAAATTACTCCTGATAACTGAAAATATAAAACATAATTAGTGTAAAGAATTGAGCCTATAGCTTCAGTATTAGATTGGTCTGAGAAATTATCCAATGGGTTAGATAATATTTGAATATTAGATAAATCTAAACGCGTATTGATTAATACAATAACAAGTTCAGCAATAAATACTAATCCAATTAAGAGACCTATTGGCATGTATTGTAGAATATTATCTTTTTCAAGAGATGTTTTAAAATCAAGCATCATAACAACAAATAAAAATAAGACAGCGACAGCGCCAACATAAACAATGATTAATATCATGGCTAAAAATTCTGCATGAAGAATAACAAATATTCCAGCAGCATTAAGAAAAGCTAAAATTAAAAATAAAACAGAATGAACAGGATTTTTTGTTGAAATCACCATTAAAGACGAGAGCAGGAGAATTGAAGAAAAAAGATAAAAGGTAAGTAGTGAGATTGACATGAAATTTACCTGTATTTAGCGTCAGCTTCTAAATTTTCAGCAATTACTGTTTCCCACCTATCACCATTTTCTAAAAGTTTATCTTTAGTATAGTAAAGTTCTTTTCTAGTTTCTGTCGTGAATTCAAAATTTGGCCCCTGAACTATTGCATCAACGGGACATGACTCCTCGCATAAGCCACAATATATACATTTAACCATATCAATATCGTATCTTGTGGTTCTTCTTGTTCCATCATCTCTTGGCTCAGTTTCAATTGTAATTGCCTGAGCTGGACATACTGCCTCACATAGCTTACATCCAATGCACCTTTCTTCTCCGCTTGGGTAGCGCCTAAGAGCATGTTCACCTCTAAAGCGTGGACTAAGTTTTCCTTTTTCAAAGGGATAGTTAATCGTTGCTTTCTTCTTAAAAAAATATTTCTGAGCTAGCAAGTAAGCTTTAATGAAATCAATTAATAGAAATGATTTTATAAAATTTAAAAATCTCATGACATACCTGGGGCAAGTTTAAAAAAGAATAATATTGACGATGTGAGTACTACAGCAAGTAATGATAAAGGAAGGAATACTTTCCAACCTAGTCGCATTAACTGATCGTATCGATATCGAGGGACAAACGCTTTAACCATAGCAAACATATAAAAAACTAGTGTTACTTTGAGAATGAACCAAACAAATCCAGGTATAGCATTTAATGGATATATATCAATGGGAGGCAACCATCCACCTAAGAAGAGAATAGTTGTCATGGCACACATTAATAAAATATTTATATATTCACCAAATAAAAATAGAACAAAAGGCATTCCTGAATATTCTGTTTGATAACCTGCAACCAGCTCCGATTCAGCTTCAGGTAAATCAAATGGAGGCCTATTCGTTTCAGCTAGCGCAGAAATGAAAAAGACTATAAACATTGGAAAAAGTGGTATGAAAAACCAAATATTTTTTTGAGCAAGTACGATTTCACTCAAGTTTAATGAACCTACGCACATTAAAACTGTTACGATTACAAAGCCTATTGATACTTCATAAGATACCATTTGGGCAGCGGATCTTAATGCACCAAAAAAAGGATATTTGCTGTTTGAAGCCCAACCAGCCATCAGTATTCCATAAACTCCAAGAGAACTAATTGCAAAAATATATAATATGCCAACATTTATATTTGCTAATACAACCCCTGCTTGAACAGGGATTACAGCCCACGCAGCAATGGATAAAGCTAGAGTAATAATTGGAGCAATTAAAAAAACAGTTTTGTCGGCACTGTCGGGGAGAATAATTTCTTTAAATATAAATTTTAATCCATCTGCAGGCACTTGAAATAATCCAAATGGCCCAACTACATTAGGTCCTCTTCGTTTTTGAACAGCAGCCCATATTTTTCTATCTGCATACAAGGCTAAAACGACTCCAATTAGAAGTGGTATAAAGATTAAAATACAATAAAATATTATTGTTATTAATTCTAAAATATTTGACTGTAAAACATCCATTTTTAGGAAGCTTTCTCTTTAACTGAGCTTCTCATTTCTTTTCTTGCCCTACTGCACTCAGCCATCGTACTTGAATGGCGTGAGATAGTATCTGTAACATAAAAATCATTTATACTTGGAATTAATTTTTTATTTTCAAAGTAAATTTCTTTTGGTTTTGCGTAATAAGCTTCTTGGTTATCACTTATGACTACAATGCCTTCAGGAGTGAAATTGGCATCATCTGCTAAACCAATCAAATTATTTTTATTTCTCTTAGTGTAGGCCCATTTCTTTTGGTTATAAGATAAATCATCCCAAACCTTACCTAGACTTTTTGCATATTGTTCTTCGTATGGCAGGACTACGTTATTTTTCTTTTTAATATCGTTGACTACCTTGAACCCATAATGTTCTGTAAATTCTGACCAAGTTTCTGGATAATTATATTTTCTTAAATACTCTCTTTGACGATCACTGAGATCTTTCCATGGTAGATTATATATTTTATGAGCAGAGTTATTTTCAAAATCTTTGATATTCTCATTAAGAGTATCTGATTTTTTTTCTTTTGCAGACCTTGTGTCTTTAGGCGCAATTTCAATTTCATCTTTTAATTTATTTTCCAATAGTTTTATGTATTCACATGTTTGATTATTAAAATTTTTGTTAAGATGGGGATAATCTTCAAAAATTGCAGATCTTACATTTCCTTGATCAATGAAAGGCCAGTCTAAAGACATAAGTTTGCTAATTTGGTTAATTATCTTCCAGTCTTCCTTAGCATCTCCAGGGGGATAACTCGCTTTATTGGCAAATTGAGTTCTTCCTTCTGTATTGATGTAGATGCCATCTTTTTCCGTATATGCAGCAGAAGGCAAGATGATATCAGCTGCATTTGCACCTTTGTCACCGTGAGTACCAATATAAATAATCTTACTATTTTCAAAATGTTTATAATTTATTTCGTCTGCACCAAATGACATTACCAGTCTAACTTTATTGTTGTGCGCATCATCAATAATGTCGTCTAAATTTTTGTTTTTCTGGTAACAACCAACTTCTAATGATCCTGCTCTAGAAGCACTTAATTGTAGAACATTAAACCCGTTCCACTCGTCGTTTACCATATTAAATTTTTCAATGAAGGTTTCGAGTAGAGAATAAATTTGAATTGAGTCATCCCTATTTAACAAAGATTGTCCCACTATAAGCATTGGTTTTTTTGCTTCCGAAAGCTTTTTGGAAAATTCATTTTTATCGTACAAAATATCAGTTAAAATATTTACATCGTTTCCTAGGTGTTCATATTTATATGTTAAGTCAAAATTTTCTCCAATGAGTGCTAAAGGCAAATCTCTAGATATTACTTGTTTTCTAATTCGTGCATTTATAATTGGAGCCTCTTCTCTTACATTGCTACCAACTATTAATAGGCAGTCAGTTTCATTTAAGCCATTAATTTTTGAGTTGAATAAGAATTGTGACCTATGGTTGAAGGGAATCTTGCAACCATCTTGTCGACATTCAACTGACTTTACGTTTAATGAGTCAGCTAATTTTTTTATTAAATATGCAGTTTCTAAATCAATAAAGTCACCTAATAAAAAAACAATTTCTTCAGGATCATTTGACTTTAAAAGTTCTGAAACTTTTGAAAGTGACTCATTCCAATCACTTTCTACAAACTTTCCATTATTTTTAATTAAAGGTGTGTCAATGCGTTGCGTTAATAGTCCATCGCAAGCATAGCGAGTCTTATCAGAGATCCATTCTTCATTAATGTCTTCATTTAATACTGGGAGGATCCTTTTAACTTTCCACCCATACGTATCTACTCTTATATTTGAACCTACAGCATCCATTACATCAATGGACTCCGTTTTCTTTAGCTCCCATGGTCTTGCTTCAAATTGATAAGGTTTAGAAGTTAAAGCTCCTACGGGACAGAGATCCACAATGTTGGCAGATAGTTCAGAATCGAGTGTTTTTTCAAGATAAGTCGTTATTTCCATATTCTCGCCCCTATTAAGCGCACCTAATTGATTAACACCGGCAACCTCATCGCCAAATCGAATGCATCGAGTACAATGTATACAACGGGTCATGTACGTTTTAATAAGAGGACCCATGTGCTTTTCATCAACTGATCTTTTATTTTCGTTAAATCTTGAGTTTTCAGGTCCAAATGCAACTGTCTGATCTTGTAAGTCACATTCACCTCCCTGATCACAAACCGGGCAGTCAAGCGGGTGGTTTATGAGAAGAAACTCCATAACTCCTTCTCGAGCTTTTTTAACTGTTTGGGTATTTGTATGGATAGACATGCCTTCACTTATTGGCATTGCACAGGATGCAACCGGTTTTGGAGCACCTTCAACGTCTACAAGGCACATCCGACAATTACCAGCGATAGATAATCGATCATGATAACAAAATCTAGGTATTTCAAGGCCAGCTTCTTCACAGGCCTGAAGGATTGTTACTCCCTCTTGAACATCATTTTCTACACCATTTATTTTGACCTTAACCATTATGCAGCTCGGATTTTAGTTAAACTTTCTTCTATTTCATCTCTAAAGTGCCTGAACAAACCTTGAATAGGCCATGCCGCTGCATCACCAAGAGCACAAATCGTGTGTCCTTCAATTTGTTTAGTAACATCAAGTAATTTGTCGATATCAGTAGAAGTTGCATTTCCTTCTCCAATTTTTTCCATCATTCTCCACAACCACCCAGTGCCTTCACGACATGGGGTACATTGGCCGCAACTTTCATGTTTATAAAAATAAGATAATTTTGATATGGCTTTTACCAGATCAGTACTTTTATCCATAACAATAACAGCTGCAGTTCCTAACCCGCTTTTAACTTCTGTAAGAGAGTCAAAATCCATTAAAACACTATCACATATATTTTTTGGTATTAGCGGAACTGAAGATCCTCCAGGTATGATGGCTTTTAAATTATCCCATCCCCCAATAACTCCTCCTGCATGTTTTTCTATCAATTCACGAAGAGGTATGCCCATTTCTTCTTCAATATTACATGGGTTATTGACGTGTCCTGAAATACAAAAAACCTTTGTCCCTGTATTCTTCTCTCTACCAAATGAAGAGAACCATTCTCCTCCTCTTCTTAATATTGTTGGGACTACAGCAATAGTCTCAACATTATTGACAGTTGTTGGGGATCCATATAAGCCCTTATTCGCAGGGAATGGTGGTTTAAGTCGAGGAAATCCCTTTTTGCCCTCAAGACTTTCAAGAAGCGCCGTCTCCTCTCCACATATATAGGCGCCTGCTCCTCGGTGAAGATATATGTCAAAATCCCAACCAGACTTAGCAGCATTCTTCCCAACTAAACCTGCTTCATAAGCCTCATCAATTGCATTCTGAAGAACAACAGCTTCATTAAAATATTCACCTCTTATGTAAATATAACAAGTATGTGCGTTCATGGCGAAAGAAGCCAGCAGGCATCCTTCGATAAGCTTATGGGGTTCATTTCTTATCATGTCACGATCTTTGCAAGTCCCCGGTTCCGACTCATCAGCATTGACAACAAGATAGTTATTCAGAGCAGGGTCTTTAGGCATGAAAGACCATTTCAATCCAGTTGGGAAGCCAGCACCTCCGCGCCCTCTTAACTCGGATTTTTTCATTTCATCAATGATCCAATCGCGTCCTTTTTTGATAAGTGATTTTGTATTATTCCAGTCACCTCTTTTCTGCGCACTCTTTAAACTATAAGTTTCATCTCCAAAAAGA
>CABZEU010000014.1 GCA_902524795.1 uncultured Pelagibacteraceae bacterium | reverse complement strand
ATGAAGAAGCAGAAAAAAAAGGAATTAAAATCATTCCTTCATGTGGCTATGATTCAATTCCATCAGATATGGGATGTTTTTATTTACAAAGATCTCTTGATGAAAACTTATTGTCTATTGATGGTTATCATCGTGGAGGTGGTGGTGTAAGCGGTGGAACAATTGAAAGTATTTTTACAATGAAAAATTATAAATCAAACTACTCGATCGGACACCCTTTCCTATTAAATAGTAAAGATTTCATAGAAAAACAAAATAAAGAAGCTAGCAAAGACACATTTAAAATAAAGTACATAGAAAGTATTAAATCATGGTCTGCACCTTTTGTTATGTCTATTGCTAACACAAGAGTTGTCAGAAGGAGTGTTGAATTACATGAGCTTAATCAGTCAGGTTATGGATCGGACTTTACTTATAAAGAGTTTATGAATGTTAAAAAGTATTCTTCTGCCCTTATGTTATCAATTGGATTAGCAATATTGGGATTAATGATTGTAAGTCCAATAAGTTCTTTGTTTAGAAAATTATTTACCAAGCCAGGTAATGGACCTGATAAAAAAACGCGTGATAACGGATGGTTTGAAAGTATATTTATTGGCAAAAATACTAATAATGAATTTTATAAGTTAAGAATTTATGGAGACGGAGACCCAGGCTATAAAACTACAGCTAAATTCATATGTGAGTCTGCATTATGCTTAGTTAAATCTGGTGGATACTTAGAAAACACAAACAAAGGAGGCGTCTTAACTACTGCAACTGGACTTGGAGAACATCTTGTAAATCGACTTAAAGAAGCAGATATTCTTTTTGAAGGTCCAAATAAGATAATTAAAACAGAGACTTAATATCTAACCCAATTTGGGTATTATAATTATTCATATTCATAATTTTCGTGCATAATACTATTTGTAATTTCTGAAGTTTTATAGAAGAATAATATTGGAGTTTTTAGAAAAATGGTTCAAAATGACGCTGGCATCTTTGTTATGGATAGAAAACAATCTACAAATATTAGCAGTGAAATTGATAATGAAACCGTTAAAAAAATAAGAGAATTGTCAAAGTTGAGAAAAAGTATTGAACTTGATTTAAAAGCTATTGCAACAACAACAAAGATTTCAACAAATCAATTAAAAAATATAGAATCAGGCAAATTTGATAAATTACCTCCTAACCCAATGAGAACTTCATTTATTGATCAATATTGTTCAGTAATTGAAAAAGCAAATAAAAATTAATTTTATTAAGGATAATTTCTTTTCAAAAGCTTATTATATAGATAAGCAAAAATAACTAACATAAACGCTCCAACGGCTACTGGAAACAATACAAAAGATATTCCCTGACCTGTTAGAATGACAATAATCGGATTAGCACCTGCAGGTGGATGTATAGTCTTAGTAATAATCATTACAAATATTGCTAATCCTACAGCTAATCCCAGCGCTAGAAAGTGATCGCCTATTAAATATAAAATAATAACACCTGATAAAGCAGATAGTATATGTCCAAGTAAAATATTAGTTGGTTTTGCTAATGGACTCTCGTGCACAGCCATAACTAAAACCATAGAAGCACCGAATGGTGGTATCAGCCAAATTGTGCCCTCAAATGAATTTTCAAGAAAAGCTAAAAAACTAATGAAAAAAAATGCTCCAAGTGCACTTAATATTGCATTGATTATTTTGTCATTATTCATTAATGATAACTATGATGATTAAGCTATACATTACAACATTTATATATTTTATTATTATTGATTTAATAGGCATCACTTTCTTTGTTAGAAAAGTTTATGAAAAAAACCTACCAAAAGATGTTAAAATAGATTTCAACCTACCGGTAGCATTGATTTTTTATTTTATTTTTGTATTTGGTTTAGTGTATTTTGTCATAGCTCCAAATAAAGATAACAGTGTTTCATCAATTATCATGCCTTCAATTATTTATGGCCTCGTTACATACGCGACTTATGCACTAACTGTAAAAGCTGTATTTAATACACTTAACACACAAATAATTTTGTTTGATATAATATGGGGAATAGCGCTTTGCCTTTCAATATCAGTCCTCACTATTTATACTGTTTCTAAATTTGAGTTTCTCAATTAAAGATTGTTATATATTTTAATTCAAATAAATTTAAAATTCCTGGAGAGGTGGCTGAGTGGTCGAAAGCATCAGTCTTGAAAACTGACGAGGGAGCAATTCCTCCGTGGGTTCGAATCCCACCCTCTCCGCCATCAACTTTAAGTAAATTTAATTTAGTAATAATTATTTATCGTTGATCAGTCTGATAATTTGGGCTCTGCCAAGTTCGCAACTCTATGCGCGTTAAAGGTTTAGAGCCTAATATTTCATCACTAATTTTCTCAGCAATCATTATTGTAGGCGCGTTTGTATTGCCATTTGGAGCAAAAGGCATAATAGAAGCGTCAACAACTCGTACATTAGAGAGACCATGAACTTTGCCTGAATTATCCACTACTGCATATTTGTCTGTTTTTAGACCCATACGCGCTGTACAAGCTAAATGCCATTGGCTAGTCGTGTGCGAATTCAGTTTGGCATCAAGGTCAGCATCTGACTTGCAATTATCACCTGGAAAAATCTCCTCACCCTTTAAGTCAGAAAATGACGGTTGATCTAATAATTCGCGAACTAAATGAATTCCTTTACGCATTAACTCCCTATCACGTTTATCTTTTAGATAATTAACTAAAATACGAGGTGGATCAGCAGGGTTATTTGAGCGCAATTCAATCTTACCGCGACTATGTGTACGCATTAAACCGACGTGCACCTGAAACGCATGCTCCTTTAATGGTTGCCATGAATTATCATCCATCGCAATTGGTGAAATACATAATTGCAGATCTGGATACTCAACTCCTGGCCCAGACCTAATACATGCAACTGAATCGAAATGATTGGATGCACACATACCTTCTTTGGTTAATAGCCATTGAACACCAGCACCTATACTATTTAGTCTTTTTGTCTTAGGCCATAATGTAACCGGCTTTAAGCATTTATATTTTATCATAAAATCAGGATGATCCTGAAGATTTTGGCCAACACCAGGCATATCAGCTATAAGATTAATACCCATTGATTGCAAATGATCCTTTGGACCAATACCTGAAAGCAATAATATGTGGGGAGATCCGACTGCACCAGCGCAAAGGATGACTTCTTTTTTTGATTTTATGTTAAATATTTTATTTTTGTTATCTTTAAAAGTAACTCCTGTTGCCTTGTTATTTTCAAAAATTAATTTGCACACAAGTGCTTTTGTAATAATAGTTAAATTTTCTCTATCACGCACTGGGTCAAGATATCCACGGGTTGTACTCCATCTTTCTCCTTTGAATACAGTTCGGTCAAAAATGCCGAAACCTTCTTGACAATATCCACTCACGTCATCTGTTTCTTTATATCCTGCTTCTTTTCCTGCTTTAATAAAGGCAATGGAAAGTGGATCTTTGGGCACGCTTCTATGTACTCTTAAAGGTCCAGTATCGCCTCTAAAATCATCCCCACCGCCGCTATATGACTCCATTTTTTTAAAATAAGGCAAGACGTCGGCATAACCCCAGCCGTCACAACCCATTTGTCTCCAGCCTTCATAGTCCAATGAATTTCCCCGAATAAATACCATGCCATTTATTGATGAAGATCCACCAAGGGTTTTGCCGCGATCATGTTGCAACTGTCTCCCTGCAAGCTCAGGTTCTGGTTCACCTTTAAATGCCCAATTATGCTTTGTGCTTTTAAGGTTTAATAAGACGGCACCGGGCATTTTCAACGTTATAGATTTATCTTCCCTGCCGGCCTCAAGAAGAAGAACACGGTTTTTTGGATTTTTTGATAATCTATTTGCTAATACACATCCAGCTGAGCCAGCGCCAACTATGATATAATCATATTCAGTGTCTATATATTTCATAGTATATTAATTTTTTTTTGTGTTCATCAATGCTTTTTAACTAGTGCATAGTAAGCTATTATTCAAATAAAAATCTACTAAATGAAGGAAAATAATTTTCTTGCGATAACATATATCATGCTTGGCATGACAGCATTTGCATTGCAGGATACTGTCATAAGATTACTTGCTGTTGATATTTCAATTCTACAGGTAATGTTTGCTCGTAGTGTTGTTGCATTAATTCTCTTAACTCTCTTTTTAAAAATTACTAAAAAAGACATTATATTAAAAACTGAGTTTCCTAAATTATCAATCTTTAGAACAGTCATGTTTATTTTAGCTTTTGTTTTCTATTATATTGGTCTTCATTACCTAACTTTTGCAGAAGCTACGGCACTATTTTTTACAGCGCCATTTTTCATTACGATATTTTCAGGAATATTTTTGAAAGAAAAGATAGGATTAATAAGGTGGGCAATCATTATTTATGGTTTTATTGGTGTATTGTTCATTGTCTCACCCGATATTAACTCATTCAACATATACATGATCTACCCTATTCTCTGTGCTGCCGGTTATTCTGCTAACATGATAATTATTAAATACACATCTGAAAAAGATAATGTTTATACTCAAACATTACATGTTTATATCGCCACGATAATTATTTGTCCTATAATTACATTTTCAGGAATATTTTTAGACTTTGGTAATTCGAATAGTGAAGTTTTGAATTTTCTTTTTAGAGATTGGTTTTTTAACGATCCAAAGTCCTTATTCATGATATTTGTTGTGGGAGTGTCTGTAATTTTTGGATTTATTTTTCTCTTTAATGCATATAGACATGGAAGGCCATACATTATAGCTCCGTTTGAATATATATTTTTGATATGGGCTGTTATATTGGGTTGGTTTATATGGAGTGAAACAGTAGACCTTAAAACTTGGACTGGTATTACAATAATTGTTTCCGCTGGAATATTTATTTTATATAGAGAAAAAGTAAAAGATCAAAATATTACTACTGATCAACCAATCAGATAATTAATCTCTAAAATTTACAAATTGTAAAGGTAGCTCTAGTTTCAATTCATTAATCTTAGACATCACATCTTGTAAATTATCTTTTTTAGCACCGCTAATTCTCAACTCATTACCTTGAATTTTTGCTTGGATCTTTAATTTCGTATCTTTAATCATTTTGGTAATCTTCTTTCCCATTTCTTGATCAATACCTTCCAATAAATCGTACTTCTGTCTGATGGTATTTCCTGAGGCATTTTCCGAAGATTTAAATTTTATTGCTTTTGGATCAATTTTTCTTTTTATTAAGTGCGATGTAAGTATTTCTATTACTTGTTTTGCCTTCATATCATCTTCTGTTAAGAGAGTTACGATATTGTCTGAACGCTCTAATTTTGATATTGATCCTTTAAAATCATATCTTTGAGTTATTTCTTTCATTGCATTAGATACTGCGTTATCAATTTCTTGCATTTCTAAGCGACTAACGACATCAAAACTTGGCATGATTATATGACCTCATCTTCATAAAACTTTTTTATTTCTTCATCACTGTAGCCAATTTCTCTCATAATATCATTATTATCTTGACCAATTTCAGGTGCTTTTTTGATTTCTGTTTTATCATCAGAACTAAATCTAGGTGCAGGCGCAGGCTGAATTACTCCATCCACATCAATAAAGTTGTTTCTATCAATCATATGAGGATGATCTTTAGCCTCATTTATTGACAATACAGGTGCATAACATACATCAGAACCCTCAAACAATTCATTCCATTCACTTATATTTTTAGTTTTAAATATCATTTCTAATTTTTCTTTTAATTTCGGCCACTCGTTCATGTCCAATTGATTGCTAAATTCACTCTGAATCTCTAATTTTTCAATTAGTAACTGATAAAACTGAGGCTCAAGTGAGCCTAGAGATATAAATTTATGATCTTTCGTTTCATAGACTTGATAAAATGGAGCTCCCCCATCAAGCAAATTCATTCCTCTCTTATTAACATCCCAAAGACCTGATTGTGATAAGCTATAAAAAATTGACGTGAGAGTTGAAACACCGTCTATCATAGCAGCATCAACTACCTGCCCTTTGCCCGTTTTTGAAACTGACAATAATGCAGCACAAACTCCAAAAGCTAAAAACATAGTGCCCCCTCCATAATCACCAATAAGATTTAAAGGCACTGTTGGTTTCTCAATAATTCCTATTGAATGTAGCGCGCCAGCCAGTGCAATGTAGTTAATATCATGACCAGCAGATTTTGATAGCGGACCCGTTTGCCCCCAGCCAGTAATCCTGCCGTATACTAATTTAGGATTTATTTTCATACAGTCGCTAGGTCCTATACCTAGTTTTTCAGTAACGCCTGGCCTAAAACCTTCTATTAATGCATCAGCACTTTCAATAAGGCTATTAAATATATTAAGAGATTCTTTATTCTTAAGATTTAAACTAAAAGATTTTTTATTTCTTCCTGTAATATCATATTTTGGCTTTGTATGAGGTAATGCTGTTTTTTTTCGGTCAATTCTTATAACCTCAGCACCTAGATCTGCGAACAACATTCCACATAATGGACCTGGGCCTATTCCAGATAATTCAATTATTCTATATCCACTAAGTACACCCATACCATTGATTATAGCGAGGCCAATTCTTTTGCAAAGCTAAAAGCTTTATATATTCTCTGTTTATCAGAGATTTTACTAAAATTATAAACAAGTGTTTGGTCAGTTCTTAATTTAATATCAAATTTGTTAAGATTTATAAAATCAATCAATTTGTCGCTCTTATCAAATTTATTATTTCTAAATTTAATGGTTAGACCTTTCTTACCAAGATCAAATTTTTCTACACTTAATTGTTTACAGAGAATTCTTAATTCAGTGATTTTGAATAAGTGATTAACTTCATTAGGCATTAATCCAAATCTTTCTTCCATTTCTTTCTTAACTTCAGTCAGTTCACTATTAGTATTTAAATATGCTAATTTTCTATAAAAGAATAATCGTGTATTTAAGTTTGGTATGTATTTTTCAGGAATTAAAACACTTAAACCTAAATTGAGCTGTGGAGACCAGTCATTATCAATTGTATCGCTATCATTTTTCATTTCAATTATTTTGTCTTTTAAAAGACGATGATATAACTCTAATCCAATTTCTTTTATATGACCTGATTGTGCGTCACCAATTATATTGCCAGAACCTCTCATATCAAGATCATGACTTGCTAAATTAAAGCTAGATCCTCTGCTATTAAATTTTTTTAGCAAAGAAAGTCTTTTAAATGAATTTTCAGTAATGCCGTTAATGTCTTTCACGGTATAATAACAGAAAGCCTCAATATTTGACCGACCAATCCTCCCTCTTAATTGATAAAGTTGTGATAATCCAAACTTATCTGCATTATGAATAATCATAGTATTAGTTTTTTGTAAATCTAAACCCGACTCAACAATCGTTGTGCATAACAATAATTGAAATTCATTATTATAAAAATCAATCATGGTATTCTTAAGTTTTTTGGGCGACATTTGTCCATGAGCAATCTTATATTTTAACTCAGGCATTGCTTTTTTTAGAAAATCATCAACTTCTTTCAGTTCTTTAATTCGAGGACATACGTAGAAAATTTGTCCATTTCTATTTAGTTCTTTTTGAATGGCATCTGTAAGATCTTTTTCATTAAAATTGATTACATCTGTAGCTATAGATTGCCTATTTAATGGTGCAGTGGAAATAATGGATAAATCTCTTAATCCCACCAAAGACATTTGAAGGGTTCTTGGGATCGGTGTTGCGGTAAGAGATAATACATGAATGTCTGATCGCAAATTCTTTATTTTTTCTTTTTGAGAGACACCAAAATGTTGCTCTTCATCTATAATTAGCATGCCCAAATTTTTAAATTTAATTTTATTACCTAGTAGTGCATGTGTACCAACAACTATATCAAGCTCGCCATTATTTATTTTTTCTAAAGTTGATTTTGTTTCTGAGGTTGAAACTAATCTTGATAACTGACCTATTTTAATTGGAAAATTTTTAAATCTTTTAATAAAGTTTTCGTAATGTTGCTGACACAGGAGTGTCGTTGGAACAATGATTGCAACTTGTGCACCATTTAGTGCTACATTGAACGCACCTCTAAGTGCAACCTCTGTTTTGCCAAAACCCACATCGCCACATATCAATCGGTCCATAGGAGCACCATGACTTAGATCCGCTAAAATATCTGAAGTAGCATTAACTTGATCTTCTGTGTCTTGGAACTCAAATTCATTTATAAAATTAGAGTAGTAAGGTTCTTGTATCCTATATTTTTTTCCTTTCTTTAATGATCTTTTAGCAGCAATAACTATTAATTCCTCTGCTATTTCCTTAATTTTATTTTTTGCACTAGCCTTTCTATATTGCCAATGTGAATTACCCAATTTATCAACTTGCACATACTCGTTTTTGCCACCGTATTTACTCAATAATTCTATATTTTCGACGGGAACATAAAGTTTATCATCATTAAAATAATTTAATTCAATACAATCATGACTATTCCCAAGAACTTCTAATTTCTTTAAACCACGAAATTTACCAATTCCATGATTAGCGTGAACTATTAAGTCATTGTCCTCAAAACTACTTAGGTCCGATAAAAAAGTGTCGGCTTTAATTGATCTCTTTCCCTGATTGAAAGCAAATTCATTAAATGGCCGAATAATTGCTCTGCTAATTTTTTGAATAGTTTTTTGAGTCTTTAAATCAAATTCCTCAAACTTGTCTATATCGTTTCCAAATAAATTTATTCTTATTGGTTTTGCAAATTCTGATGGAAAGATATCAATAACATCTCCTTTAACAGAAAATTCTCCCGGTTCACGTATTGAACTTACCCTGACATATCCATTGGTTGACAAATAATTGAGTGTGAGTTCGTAATCGAATTTATTATTTAAATTAATATTTAAGTTTGACAGTTTTGATGGTGTAACTAGTGCTCCTGATGGCATTACAGTAAAGTATAATCCTTAAGAAGAGTGAATACTCTATTATTTAAAGGCTCTGGAATTTCTTTTTTATTTAATGCATATTGATAAATATCGTTATCATCCATTTCAAGTATTGCTTCAAGCATTGCAAGCTCATCTTCATTAAATAGAGATAGGTACTTATGTGCAAATTTTCCCAAAATAAGATCCATTTCCTTGGATCCACGATGAGTGGACTTGTACAATAGTTTTTTTTGAAATGTTGATAAATCTTCCATATTTTTTAATTTATTTGATACATTAGATATATGAGGCCTAAAATCTTATACAAGCTTTTTTCAAATATAATATCACTTAAAGGCATTGGACCAAAAAATGCTAAGGTTATAGAAAGGTTATGTGGCAAATATGTTATAGATCTCTTATTTCATAAGCCATCTACATACATCGATAGAAGAAACAGTCCAAAAATAGTTGATCTTGAAGAAGGTAAAATTGCAACAATCATAGTCACGATAGATAGTCATTCACCATCATTCAATAAAAGGATGCCCTATCGCATTAATTGCACGGACGACACTGGAGGTATTTCAATCGTATATTTTAACTTGCGAGGCACCTATCTAAAAAAAATATTTCCTATAGGAAGGCAGAAAGTAATTAGCGGTAAATTTGAGAAATTTAATGAAAACTTCCAGATAACACATCCCCAACATGTAGTAGACTTAGAAAATCTAGATAGCGTCAAAAAAATTGAGTGTATTTATCCACTTACTGCTGGATTGACATCAAAAACTATACAAAAATCTATAAATTCAGCATTAATAAATCTTGATCCTCTTCCAGAATGGATACCTGAAGATAAAATTAAAACAAATAATTGGCCGAATTGGAATGAAGCCATTAAAAAAATACACAACCCTGTCAATACATCAGACTCGGTTAATTCTCTTTTTCTTGAAAGATTAGTTTTTGATGAGCTATTAGCTCAGCAACTAACGATACGTCTTATAAAAAACAAAATAAGTCATACTCAAGGCATAGCTATAAGAAGAAATAATAAATTTATAAAAAAATTGAGAGAAAATCTTGATTTTAGTCTCACCGGTGATCAATTGAAAACTATAGAAGAAATATCAAGCGATCAGTCAAAGCCAAACAAAATGCTTAGACTGTTACAAGGAGATGTTGGGAGCGGTAAAACTATTGTAGCATTGTTTGCCATGATGCAATGTTTAGAAAATAATAAAAGATCTATACTCATGGCACCAACAGAGATACTTGCTGAGCAACATTTTAATACAGTAGTAAAGATCGTTAACTCAATGGATCTAACATGTTCTTTGATAACCTCGTCAACAAAAGATAGTCATAATTTTGATGCGGATATTATGATTGGTACTCATGCTCTATTTCAGGAGAAAGTATCTTTTGTTAATATTGGCTTAGTTGTAATTGACGAGCAGCACAAATTTGGTGTTCACCAAAGAATCTTACTTAATGAAAAAGCAGGAAACGAATGTGATGTATTGCTCATGACAGCAACTCCTATTCCAAGAACGTTAGAGCTTGCTGCTTATGGAGACACTGATATTTCTAAAATTATGGAAAAACCAAAAAATAGGAAAGAAATTAATACTAAATCAATTAATATAAGTAAAGTCGAAGATCTAAAAAACAGTCTTAATAAAATAATTAATAAAGGTGAAAAAATCTATTGGGTTTGCCCTTTAGTCGATGAGTCTGAAAAACTTCAATTACAATCTGTAAATGAAAGACTAAAAGATCTCAGAAATTATTATAGCGATTATTCAGTCGAAATTGTGCACGGACAAATGCAACAAGAAGACAAGAATTCAGTTATGCAAAAATTCAAATCTGGAAAAGTTAATATATTAGTAGCTACTTCAGTAATAGAAGTCGGCATTGACGACCCTGATGCTACTGTAATTATAATTGAAAATGCAGAAAGATTTGGTCTTTCACAACTTCATCAATTACGAGGGAGGGTCGGAAGAGGAGAGAAAACCTCAACCTGCATTTTATTGTTTAACGGTCCTCTTACTGAAAATGCTAAAAGAAGAATAAAAATTATGAAAGAAACCAACGATGGATTCAAAATTGCTGAGGAAGACCTAGATATAAGAGGTGCAGGAGAAATTCTTGGATCCAAGCAAAGTGGCGTACCAAATTTTAAACTGTCAAACCTTGATAAACATAAACACCTCTTACAAGAAGCGAGGGAAACAGCAATCAAGACCATTAAAGATGATCCTGAATTAAAAACACCGCTTGGAAAAGCGCAAAGAGTGCTGCTGCATTTGTTTAGAAATGATGTTGCAATTGATTATCTTAAAACAGGATAATTATTTTGTTGGAGGTACAACCATACCTGCAGAAACAACTAATTTTATGGCATCTTCAACAGACATATCAAGTTCTACAGCGTCTTCTTTAGGAATAAAGAGTAAAAAACCTGATGTTGGATTTGGTGTTGTCGGAACGAATACATTGACCATATCGATCTTTTTACGATCTTTGATTTCACCCTTAGTTTCACCCGTCATGAAGCCTATCGCATAGATGTCTTTCCTTGGGTACTCAATTAAGACAACTTTCTGATAAGCAGCATCTGCATTAGAAAATGTTTCAGTGATTTGCTTTATTGCTTTGTAAACATTGCCTGCAAATGGTATTCTGGTAATAAGGTTATCAAAGTAACCAAGTATTGCTTTTCCAAACAAGGTTGAAAAAATCAATCCAATTAAAATAAAAGATAAAAAAGCAATAATTAATTCTAAACCAGGTATTTCGTACCCAATTATTTCTGGAAGCAGCCCATTGGGATTAAATCTTTGAGGTACTAATCCAGCAATAAATTCGACTATAAATATAGTTATGTATATTGTAGCCCCAATTGGCGCTGATATTAATAATCCAGTAAAGAAATATCTTTTTATAAAATTTACGAAGCTATTTCCTTTTTTCTTATCTAATTCTGACATAAGCTTAATTTTGGAATAATAGAATATCACAGTTTTTTAATTAGGGTAATTAATAATGGCTATATTTGCAGAGTATACAAATTATGACGGTGTTGGATTAAATGAGTTAATAAAGAAAAAAGAGATTTCTCCAATCGATCCCTTAGATTCAGCAATTGACCTCATTGAAAGATTAAATCCAAAGCTCAATGCTGTTCACAGGACCATGTATCACTATGCATTTGAATCTGTAAATAGGAATAGTGATCTGAAAGGACAATTTGCAGGTGTGCCAATGCTATTAAAAGACATGGACAGTTCACTTGCTAATTACAACATGATGCAAGGAAGCAAATACCTAAAAAATACCAAAATGAACTATGATAATGAATTAACCAGACAGTTTCGAAACTCTGGGGCATTAATATGCGGCAAATCAGCAACGCCGGAATACGGATTAATGATTACGACAGAACCACTTGAATTTGGACCTACAAGAAATCCATGGGATTTAGATTTAACTCCAGGAGGATCATCGGGTGGTGCAGCATCAGGTGTGGCAGCTAGACTTGTTCCATTTGCTCATGCCAGTGATGGCGGTGGATCAATTAGAATCCCAGCCGCATCTTGTGGTTTAATAGGATTAAAACCAAATAGAGCAAGAACTTCTTTTGGACCTTCACATGGTGATAAGTGGGGAGGCCTAACACACTCAGGCATTGTATCAAGAAGTGTACGCGATACAGCACACATGTATGATGAAATATTTAAAAATAGCATTGGTGATCCCTACTGCGTTCATTATGAAAAAGGCAGCTTGGTAGAAGCTTTAAATGATAGGAGAAAACTTAAAATTGGTTTTAATTTAAAAAGTCCTCTTGGTGTAAATCCATCAAATGATGCAATAAAAGCCGTAAAGTTTAATGCAAAACTCTGTGAAGATTTGGGACACGATGTTGAAGAAATGCATTTTAATTACGATGGGCTTAAAGCTTCGCGCGCATTTACTATCGTAATTACATCTCATGTAAGTCAAATGTTTAATGAACTAAAAGATGTGGTCGGTCGTAAATTTAAATCATCTGAGATTGAAACAACAACTAAATTGTATAATTATTTAGGCAATACTTTTCGTGCTAGTGACTACACTTGGGCACGGTATACCATGCAATCAATTGCACGCTCTGTGATGCAATCAACCGATAAATATGATGTAGTATTAACTCCTATTATTTCAGAATTTCCTCCCAAAATTGGAAAAATCAGACCTGATAAAAAAGCAGAAATTAGAGCTGAAATTATTATGGCTTTAAAACTGGGATTTATATTCAAAATAAAGCCATTACGTGATGCTATTTTAAATAGTTTAACACCAGACAGTCTTTGGTATGCACCAGATGCAATGTTACAGAATATAACTGGGCAACCCTCTATCTCAATTCCAACCTATTGGTCAGATGATAATATTCCATTAGGTGTTCAGTTTGCATCTCGTTATGCAGATGAATATACGTTAATTTCCCTAGCTGCTCAACTTGAGGAAACATCACCATGGATCAATAGGGTCCCAGATATAACTAAATAATTAGTTTAATTTTTTTTTAGTTTCTGAAAACCAAAAGTAAACATAAACATCGATATAAGCATCGCTATCACAATAAGTTTTTGCAATATTACATTTAACCTAAGCGTGTCAATAGATACAAATCTAACAAAATTTTCTCTATCATTCACCGGATCAATTTGAGGCATATCACCCATAAAAATTATATAAGCAATAACACTTGCAAGAAGCAGGAAAGCCCCAATAGTATAAATATTACTTGCCCTACTAAAATAAAATGCGAGCATTAAAAATAACACACCTGGTATTGTAAGTCTAAAGGCTGTAAAAACTGCAAAAATATGGGCATTAAAATATAAATCACCCGGGGTTAAGCCTACCATTGCATAAAATATAGTTGATAGAAATATGCAAATTGCACCTATCCAAGCAAAAATATATGAAATTCTATTTTCTTTAAAAAAGAAAGGCATAAATAAAAAGCCAAAACCCTGTGCAACAAATAAAAACATAGCGCTGTTAAAGAAAAATGATGAAAGAAAATTTATATCTTCAGAAAAAGTCTTGTAAAATCCTAGCTCGCTGAAGAAGTTGAGTGTAAAATCATATCCTACTTGAGTACTATCAAGATGATTCCCTCCAGGAAAAAGTATAATCGCAATAATATTTGCTAAGATAAAGTAAAAAATAACAAATCGAGGTATATGAACTGCCCAGAAAGTATTCATAAATTATGCCGAAAAACTTGAATATAAGATGAAAACAACAAATGCTGTGACTATTGCATACATTATTTTGTTGTCTAGATTCATGATCGAAATATAATATCAATTATATGAAAAATCCAGAGAGATATACAAATTACAATGATTTCTTCCCATTCTATTTAAGGGAGCATAGAAAAAAAAGTACTAGAGTCTTCCATTATTTTGGTACAATTGCTTATCAGGTTCTTTTTTGGTCCTTAATAGTTACGCAGAATTTCTTATTTATTCCATTAATACTACTTGCTGGTTATGGGCCAGCTTGGGTATCACACTTTTTTATCGAAAAGAATAAACCGGCGACTTTTAAGTACCCACTGTGGTCTCTCATGGGCGATCACCATATGGTGTATTTGATGCTTACAGGTAAACTCAAAAAGAAGTTAGACGAAGCTGGGGTTTCAGCTTAATAAGATATAAGAACTTCCAACAAATATGAAAAAAAGAACTGTCTGGGAGAATAACCAAATAGCACCGCGTATATTTGTATTAGAAAAACAAATGTGCCAAATTGAATGAGCTACTCTTAACACTAAGTAAATCCATGCACAGATGACCAGGAATGCATTAGCGATATTAAAATAAATTATCATCACTATCAAAAAGTAGAATAGAACAGGAAATTCAAATAAATTGCTGATATTGTTTTTCATCAGCTTTAAATACAAAGGTGCATCTTTGTAAGGTTCTATAGGAATACCACTTTCTTCCCAACTTTTATTTTTTCTCATTAAATCAGTTGAGGCAATTGTATGCATCAGTCCCACTATAAACGTAAGCAGGACTAATCCGAGTGCAGGCAATAAAATATTTTCTGACATTACATCATCATAGAGCAAGCTCTATACGCCATCCAGCCAAGAATGATTGTTGAAGGTAACCAAAATAGAGTCCTTACAGGTATTGCAATGCCTGGAATTACTTTATTATAAAATATATGCGTCAGAGTGTGTGCGACTCTCAACCAGAAAAACCAAGTAGCCAACAAAACAAAATAACCATCAACATTCCCTGTTACATAAATCATGATGCAAACAGCATAGAAAAAGATTGGGAATTCGAATAAATTGGTCAGATTTCTCTGACTATTTTGAATAGTCTCACCCCCACTATCAAATGTGGGTATTTTAAAGTCTTCTTCTTTGCTTTTTTTGTCAATAATAATGGATTTAAGCCTAAGAGTGGTCCCAAAGGCAAAAACAGCTAAAGAAAGCCATAACATGTTAATGACTGGCTCAAATATTAATTCAGGCGACATAACAAACTCCTTGATTGAAATAAGAATCCAGTAAATTATATATATATCTATATTTTAAACCATATTTAATGAAAGGAGGTGGTCTATGTCTATCAGTAGTATAGAGGAGCTTTGCTCGAGTAGTGAGATTCCATGTGATTGTAGATATGGAAACCTCCACTTTTTGAGTGGAGCTCCGTTTTAACTACAGTAAGCCCCCATTAACTTGGGGGCTTATTTTTATATCTTTAGATTAGGTTTAAATTTTCTTGTCTTATTTTTATCATTGATCGCAATGTATGAAAATTCCCCCACTGCCACATCAACTTCCTTTTGATTCATTTCAGTTCTTTTTGCAGTAATTTTAAAAATCATTTTGGATTGCTTAACGCCTACAACAGATCCATAAACATTAATAAATTTACCAACGTGCATTGGGTTTTTGTATTTAACTTTTGACTCAACAAGTACTGCATTGCCCTTTGATACCAGTTGGGTCATGTAAATTCCTGCATGCGCCATTTGTTTAACTACCCAAGCCCCGTGTGCTGTACCGTAAGGATTGCTATCTGGTGGTTGACAAATATTTCTAATAATGAGCTTATCCATAATTTTTTTTATAATAGTTTATTAAATATATCGCTGACAAACAACCAACTATATTTGTAACCCCTTCCATCATCACAAAATCGCGAAAAGGAATAAAAAAATGTATAAACTCAATAAAAACACTTGTGATCAGAGCCAGGCTAATCCCAAATAGAAAATCATTGTTTTTATTGTTAGACAATTGTGCCAGGGCGCCAAGTATGAAAAATGAGATAAAGTGTATTCCATAATCACTAATTAAATTTGCCACTTCTCTTACTGTAGAGTCAACAGGCACAGGTCGCACATATGAGTAATAAAGATAAAATAAATAAAAAAAGAAGATTAGTCGCAGAGGATTTGCTAAAATGCTCATGAACGTACTATAAGTTTATATATAAAATGAGCAATATATTAATCATAGGAGCTAATCGAGGTCTAGGACTTGAGTTTGTAAAGCAATACAACAATACAAACCATAATATAATTGCAACTACTCGAAATAAAGATAACTCAACAGAGTTGAATGAAATTAATAATATCGATATCGCTGAACTTGACTTAACTTCTGATGCAAGCGTGAATAATTTTGTAACAAGTATCGAGTCACAAAAAATTGATATTCTCATTCACAACGCAGGAATTTTTAGTGACGAGCAATTAAAAGAAGATCTTGATATAGATGCCTGGATGAATGAAATGAGAATTAATGCTGTGATACCGATAATTCTTGCACGAAAATTAAAGAACAACTTAAAAATGGGATCTGATAAAAAAGTAGTTTTTATATCCAGTCAAATGGGAAGCATTGATGACAATTACTCTGGTAGATTTTATTTTTATCGCTCATCAAAATCAGCTCTTAATTCTGCAGCAAAAAGTTTATCCATAGATTGGAAAGAAGATGGTATATCTGTCCTTATTTTGCACCCAGGATGGGTAAAAACAGATATGGGTGGCACAAGTGCCAAATTAGACATACCAGAGAGCATTACTCAAATGATCACTGTTATAAATGAACTTAATCTCGATAACTCTGGCTCATTTTTAAATTATGAAGGAAAAAAGCTCGAATGGTAAAAGATCATACGCACGATATTCCTGATTTCTATGATGATTTAGATAAGACCTATAACAATATATGGAGTCTCTTAACAATTGGTAAAGCAAAATCAAAATCAGAGATGCATCAAGGCTACATTGCAACAGTCAACAAGGATTACCCGTCCATAAGAACAGTAGTATTGAGACATGTGAATAAAGAAACTAATTCAATAAGTTTTCACACTGATATTCGATCTAATAAGGTGAATGAGCTGAAGGATAACGAAATGATCAGTATGCTTTTTTATGATCATGGTAAAAAGATACAAATTAAAGTATCCGGCATTGCTAAAATCAATCATAAAAATGATAAAGCTCAAGAAGCATGGGCCAACACCAGATCATTTAGTAAAAAATGCTATATTGTTGAAGTGGCTCCAGGCACGCATTCAGATACGCCTGTGTCTGGTTATCTTCCAGAACATGAAAAAGATTTGCCCAGTGAAGAAATTTTAAATAAAGGCTATGATAATTTTGCGCTTGTTGAGATTAAGATTGAAAGCCTGGAATGGCTTTATCTCCACCGACATGGGCATAGACGGGCCTTATTTAAGCTTAATAATGAGAATTTAACCAAAGAATGGCTAACACCTTAATATGTCAATTTTAGCAGTCATTCTGTTTGCTGCTATCCTCCATGCATCATGGAATGCCTTCATTAAGAATAAGGGCAATGGTTTAGCAAAAATGGTTACACTTGCATCCATCATCTCACTTATGATGGTGCCTTTCCTATTTTATGTGGGCCTACCCTCTTCTACTGCAGCAATATATTTATTTTTTGGAGTCATTGCCCATACAATGTACATGCACTCATTAACAAGAGCATATGCTATAGAGGATTTCTCGGTCGCCTATCCGTTTGCAAGAGGTCTAGCGCCCTTACTAACAATTTTGATTTTAATATTTATTTTAAACAAGACAATTTCATTAAATGAAATCATAGCAATTGGAATAATCATATCAGGTATTTTTGTTCTTTTTATCGGTAAAAGTTTCAGCTTAGATTATAAAAATGTATTGGCCTTATTGTATTTTCCAGTTTCTATAACGTTTTATACTTTAGTTGACTCATATGCGGTTAAATCTGTTGAAAGCTCCATGCAGTATATTGTGTGGCTATTTTTTTTGATGCCTATTCCAATTCTGCTTTATTCTATAAGCAATCAGCGCAATTTATTGATAACAACATTCACCAAAAACAAGTTTCCACTAATTATTGCTGCGCTTGGCTCTGTAACTTCATACTCACTTGTTCTATGGGCATATACACAAGCACCAATTCACTACGTCGCTTCAATAAGAGAGAGCAGTATAATATTTGCCTCACTAATCGGATTACTATTTTTTAAAGAACAAGGATTAAAGAGAAGGCTTGCTGCGGCTATTATTTTGTTTATAGGCGTTTTCTTATTAGAATACGTATCTTAGTAGAAAATTTCTATTTATAAGCCAAGAGAATACCCCGCTGCACGTACTGTTCTTATTGGATCGTATTCAAAACCATTGTTATACTGTCTGAGAAACTCTCAAAGATTAAAATTCTATCTATTATCATAATTGCCCTAGGTACAGGTCTTCTAAGACTGTCCTAGAGCGATTATGTGAAATTAATTAGAACCTAAAAGACGATTCTAAAAATGCAAAGTTAATATCTTCGTATCCACCAGGAATTATCACATAATGGATTGATAGAACTATTGCCACAGAAATCAAAAGACCACTGATCATTTTTAGGAAATCTTTACCAATAATTGGAAAAACATAGCCAAGTTTGTAATCAGCTGCTGTTGTTGCGATAGCTAATTCTCGACCACACAAAATTCCCACAAAGACCCATGTGGTTGACATTGGGATATCATTATACTGCTTGAAATAAAGTAATATAAAGGCATAAACTCCATCAATGATTGTAGCAGATCTTACGAAACGAGTTCCAGTTTTATCTAATACAATTTTTTGAATACGTCCTCCCTTTTCATAAAATATATAAAATAACAATGCAGAACAAAGAAGAATAATTGCAACTAACATTGTCAAAGGTAGATCTCTAGGTAAAAATACAGCAATGTTAGCCATATCGTGTGATAACCACGTATACCAGAGGAAACCTGTTGTCATCCACTGAAAGACTCTCCATCGTTTAATATTATCAACCTTATCAAATTTTTCATTAATGTATCTTGAGATAACAATCCATATCGTATAAGCAATGATTGCAGCTAATCCATAACCCATCACAGATTTGATTAAAACTTTTTCCAAAATTACAGTTGATGCAAAAGCAGATAGTACTAAAAATGTCGTAGATACTGGAACACCAAATCTAGTAAATAGTAAAAGAAATCCTGGAGCAGCTGCGTGATACCACTTAATTTCCTGAAATGGTATTTTATTCAATCTACCGTATGAGATGTCATCATACATGTACCATCCATAAAATAATGTTAAGCTTAATACTGATGAAGCTGCGCCTGCAAGTATATACCATTTAAACTTTTCTGAATTTGATGCAATAAAAGTTCCAAGCGTTTGCACGCTGTCATTAGCAACCACAGAATAAGCTGCTAAAGTGAAACCGATAATCATATAAACGTCAGATATTTCCATTGTCTCTGTTCTCCTTAATTGAAAATATTAAACACTGAATTTAGGCAAACACTTGCCTGGATATGATTTGGACATTCTTTTTCGATTTTTATATTTTTCATAATAAAAATTGAAATTTTGAAATTAAAAGAATTATCAACCTTGATTTGATTCGTTTGAAAATCTCAAGAACTTACGAACTAAGATATAAAATTTTATGTAGATAATTTTTGCTATTTATTCTGATTGATCCGATAGTATTTTAAGGTAATGTAAAATATTCATAAAATTTTATAAGTTACTGTTTTACATAATAAAACTTGAACTTAATAAATTGATGTGTTATAATTGTTATATGTTGAACAAATTACTGAATAACAAATCTGAGCTCGAAAAGAAGTTAGATAACATTAATCACATCATGGAACTCATAAGAACAGTGGTTCCTCTGCTGCTATTAGTCTTAAACACAATCATTATATTAAAGATATTTGAATTTATTTAGTCTCATTAGGGCTAAGTACACCCAATACGACATCACAAACAAGATCAGAGCTAATATTGCTAGATAAGGTATATGCCATGGTGGGGCTGGGAAGAAATCCAACAACGTATTGGCTGCAGGCGTTATCATTAAATACCAGTAATTAGCATCAGCAAAATAACTAACGAGATAAAGGTTTAGCAAGTAAATCAATGGTAATAAGGAAACAGCAAAAACTAGAACTCTAATTACTGAACTCCAGGTCAATTCCACTTTGGTACAGATACATACATAAAATACAGTCATAAAAAGCAATCCATGACCAAAGTAATATGTAATGAATTCAGCATCTGGATAAGTATAATCAACATCAGGCGTTACCATAGCTAACAAATTTCCAGTTAGTCCAAAAAAGTACGCAACTTCAAAAAAAAATTTAATTTTAGTGAAGATATAAATTCCCATCGATAATGCTGCGATATGACAAATGTGTATTGGAAAAACCTCATAAACAGAATGATCATAAAAAAAAACTCTGTAAAAAGGTTTTGCTAATTCATGGATAATTAATAGAGCTCCTAAGATGATTAAGATTATTTCAGTAATTGATTTATTGTTAATCAATCTCACCATTGCAGGAAATAGAAATGAAATTGCAAAGATTGATGTAATTGAAATTAGATGATGAAAACCAAATAATGTAAATTCTGATGTCATATCTTTAATAGATTCAAAACTTTTAAATTATTCTAGATAATAAATCGAAATCAATAAATAAGTATAAGAATTTAAATAATTCACATTTTTGAAACATTTAAATGTGTTATTTAATGTATTGATTAGTAGCTATGATCTATTTTTTTTAAAAATGAAGAATGGTCTAACCTAAGTAATATTGACGGCCCATTTAATGCTTCATCTGGTGTGCGGTGCAATATGCCTTCACGAAAGCCTCTGAACACTGCAACATCCCATTGACGTATGTGTCTTAAGGCTGATGTATCTTTTACAATATGCTCATTAGGCTCACCGCTTTCAAAAGCAGTTCTATCTGCGGCTATATCAGGTATCCACTCAGTCCCTCTCCCAGCATAAGTTACAAGCAACCGTTTTGGAACATTGTCTACATGGTATCGACTGCATCCACGCTTAGTACCAAGCCAAAATGCAACATCTTTAATGTTCTCAAGATCACAAAATGACTTGCATACGTCTTCCATATCACTAAGCCATTGTTTGAAAAATTCATTGGCTCTCAATTTTGGAGAAAAAGTATTTTCAAGAAGTTTTGATATATCTGATTTTGCAAAGAGTTTACGGACAGCTCCTGATACTTGAAAAGGCTTCTGCATTAACTCATTGAAGAACTCATCCCCACCATTAAGGGCATTTCTCTCTACAATCCCGAGCTTGTATTGAGACTTATTGAAGTTTTTTAGAGACTCAAGATTGTCAGTTAAAAAAATTCCCTCTGGATTTCTCATTGACTGCCTTATTTTGATAAACTCCTAGCAACTTTCAAATGATGATGCCATATCGCTTATAAGATCAAAATACAGATCTTTTCCAGGCTCTAGTTCAGCTCCTAACGGATCAAGAACTGCAGTCTTCACGCCTGTGTCACTAGCAATTGTTTCAGCAATACTTGGATTAAACTGAGGCTCAGAGAATAGGCAGTTAACGCCCTCGTGTTCAATGACCTCTCTAATTTCAGCAAGCTGTTTAGCGCCTGGCAATACTTCAGGATTTACTGTGAGTGCACCGATTACTTCGATTCCAAAGCGTTGCTCAAAATATTGGTAAGCATCGTGGAATACAACATAAGTGGCATCCTTATTTATCTTGCCTCTTGTATCATTTATAAGTTGATCAAGTTCATTCAGAGCTTTGGCTGCATTTGCTTCATATTTTGATGCATTTGCAGGATCAATTTCTGACATTTCTTTTGCAGCTATTTGAACAATAGTCTTTGCGATTTCTGGATCTAGCCAAAAGTGAATATCAAATTCACCATGATTATGACCATCATGATGTGCGTGCTCGTCATGTTCATCACCGTGTTCGTCATGCTCGTCACCATGTTCTTCGTGTTCGTCATGCTCGTCACCATGTTCTTCGTGTTCGTCATGCTCGTCATGTTCATCACCGTGCTCATCATGATCATCAAATACATTTTTTTCCCTAAATTTGAGCATTTCAATATCTTCTGATTCCATCAATGTTACTTGCTTTGCATCTTTTGCAATTGACTCCAGAGGTCTCTCTAGAAATGATTCCAAGTCCTTGCCAATCCAGAACACGATATCTGCTTCTTGAAGCATTGTTGCGTGGGAAGGCTTCAATTGAAAAGTGTGTGGTGAAGAACTGCCATCTACTAATAAGCCAGGCGTTCCTACTCCATCCATTACATAACTAATTAATGAATGTATCGGCTTAATTGATGTTATAACTTTTGTTTCAGCTTTAGCGTAAGAAATAAACGCTAATAGAGAAAAAGTTGATAAGATTAATCCAAATTTAAGTTGTAATTTCATAGATATATTGCTTTCATAATAGTTTGAGTATAGCGTTATATTATAACATAATTATTTAGCAAGCATTTTTTATGATAGACAATGACCTTTTAGTAAAAGTATCTGATGCCGGTTTGTATAAGGATGGCAAATGGCTTGTGAAGGGTGTAAATTTAAATATTACAAAAGGAAAAATTGTTACTTTAATTGGTCCAAACGGGTCAGGTAAAACTACCACTGCTAAAATAGCTCTTGGTCTTTACAAAAACATTGAGGGCAATGTAGAAAGATTAACAAATAAAATTTCTTACGTACCACAGAAAGTTTCGATTGACTGGACATTGCCAGTTAGAGTTATTGATTTTATGGTTTTAACTCAGGACCTACAGGAACAAGAAATAAACGATGCTTTGAACTTGACGGGTGTTGAACACCTTAAAAATAACAATCTGAGAGAATTATCAGGTGGTGAATTTCAAAGAGTTCTTTTGGCACGAGCAATTGCAAAGAAGCCGGACCTTTTGGTCCTTGATGAACCCGTACAGGGCGTCGATTTTACAGGCGAAGTTGAATTATATGCATTGATAAAAAAAATATCCGAAACACTTAAGTGTGGGATACTTTTAATTTCACACGATCTTCATGTTGTTATGTCTGCTACGGACTATGTCGTTTGTCTTAATGGGCATGTTTGTTGCTCAGGAACGCCAGTAGCTGTTGCTCAAAACAAAGAATATAAAGAACTTTTTGGCGAAAAATCATCTCAGCTTCTATCTCTCTATGAACATGAGCATGACCATGTTCATGACTCAGATGGTAACATCGTGAAAGAAGCAAAATAATATGTTTGATGACTTTTTATTTAGGGCACTTATAGCTGGTATTGGAATTGCAATAGTTACCGGTCCTCTTGGATGCTTTGTTGTGTGGCGGAGACTTTCATTCTTTGGGGATACACTAGCGCATTCAGCATTGTTAGGTGTAATATTATCAATATCATTTGATATAAACATTTCACTATCAATATTTGCTGTTTCATCATTAGTCGCATTAATTTTATTGAGATTACAAAATACAACAAATTTAGCAGGGGATGCACTACTGGGACTCCTCTCGCACTCGTCTTTGGCCATTGGGTTGGTAGTCTTAGGATTTTTATCATTCATAAGGTTTGATATCATGGGGATATTGTTTGGAGATATACTGTCGGTAAATGTAAATGACTTGATCATCATATGGGCAGGTGGCGCAATAATACTTTTCGTATTATGGCTAATATGGAAGCCTTTATTCGCCTCAACAGTAAATTATGAGTTGGCTGAAGCTGAGGGCATGAATCCAAAAAGAGTTAACGCTATATTTACAATTTTATTGGCAGCTCTTATTGCAATTTCTATCAAAATGGTAGGTCTTCTCTTAATAACTGGGATGCTTATTATTCCATGTGCAATGGCGCGTAATTTATCAAATAATCCTAAACAAATGGTTATTTTGTCAATTATTGGAGGATTATTATCAGTATTTATTGGACTTTATGCATCTTTCGAAATTAATACATCATCGGGTCCAACTATTGTCACAGTTGCAATAATTTTATTTATTTTATCATTATCCAGAATCAGAAAAAAATATTAAAATAGTAAACAATGGAAAATAAACAGAAACCACTGTCTAAAAATCAAAAGATCATTCTTGAATACATTCAAAAAAACAAGAAACCTGTCAAAGCGTATTCCATTTTATCTAATGTACAAAAAAAAGGCATCAATGCTCCACCTCAAGTTTACAGAGCTTTAGATAAGTTAATTGAAATTGGTAAAATTCATAAAGTAGAAAGTCAAAATTCATTTGTTGCATGCAAAACTTCAGATTGTGAAACACCTCACGCTACCGCATTTTCAATATGTGATAGTTGTGATGAAGTCTCAGAAATAAATGACCCTAAACTCTTTAAATATTTATTAGATTATAAGGATAATAGTGGAATCAAATTTGACGGTTATAATCTAGAATTCTTTGGTACTTGTAAATCCTGTGAAACATCTTAAGGCAAAAATCATCCATTAATTTAATTGTTATATAGTAACAATTTTATCTAGATAAAATATTTTTTTAACGATAGTATATTTTTTTTCAAATAGAGACTCATATGAAATACATAATATATATATTACTCTCATTTAATTTAATGACTTTTACAATCAGCGCTGAAGAGACGAGACAAGTTGATAAGCACGAACATGGCGTGGGTGAGTTAAATATTGCCGTTGAAGGATCGACAATTGAGTTTGAATTTATGATACCTGGAGCCGATATTGTAGGGTTTGAATATGTAGCAAAAAATGATGAAGATATTGCTAAAATTAATCAAGCTCTGAAAACATTTGATGATTACACAAATATATTCACTCTACCAAGTAATAGTCTTTGCGAATTAAACGGTCAGAAAGTTGCTTTAAAGGAAGAAGATGAGCATGATGAGCATGAAGAACACGATGAGCATGAAGAACACGATGAGCATGAAGAACACGATGAGCATGCTGAGCATGCTGAAGAAAATCATAATGAGTTTTATGCAAAATATTCATTTGAATGTGGCAACATAAACGCCATTAAAGAGGTAAATTTTCCTTATTTTGCTACTTTCACGAATTCTGGTGAGTTAGAGGTTCAGTTTATCTCAAATATGGGGTCTACTAGCTTTGGGGTAGAGGGAGATAAGCCTTTAATTAACACAGATGGAAAAATCTAATTTGAATGAAAAAACGATACAAATTAATTCTGTAAAGTTTCATTGGTCAAATAAAAGCAAATTTAAACTTCATATTCCAGAGCTATCAGTCGACAAAGGAGAAAAAGTATTGCTTTTGGGCGAGAGCGGTTCAGGTAAAACAACCCTACTCTCACTTATCTGTGGATTTTTAACTCCCCTTTCAGGCAAAATTCAATTGAATGAAAAGCTGATTAATGACTTATCAGCAACAAAAAGAGATCAATATAGATCCGATAACATTGGTATTATATTTCAGCAATTTAATTTACTCCCATATGCAAATGTCATTGATAATATTTTGTTGCCACTTTATTTTTCAAAATTAAGGTCAGCAAACATTAGCAATCAAAGAGAAACCGCAATTAGTATTTGTAAATCTTTACGTTTGCCTGAAGACGTTGTTAATATGAAAGCAAGTGAATTAAGCGTTGGTCAACAACAAAGGGTTGCTGTTGCAAGAGCATTAATTGGAAATCCTTCATTGGTCATAGCAGATGAACCTACATCCTCTTTGGATACAGACGCACAAACTATATTTCTAGATTTAATGTTCTCTCAAGTTGCAAGTAGCAATTCAACCTTATTAATGGTTTCTCATGATAAATCTTTAAGCTCTAACTTTGATAGAGTTATAGATATGAAGAATGTCTCGGTGAAAGAACAATAAAGATGCTTTTAAAACTTACCTTCAATTCTTTGTATGCAAGATTATTAACTGTTGGTATGACAGTTTTTGCCATATCCTTATCTTTAATGTTGTACATGAGCGTTGAAAAGTTAAGAACATCTGCTTATACAAGCTTCACTGATACGATTTCTCAAACTGACCTAATAGTTGGCGCAAGAACGAGTTCTGTTCAGTTACTTCTATATTCAGTCTTTAGAATTGGAAATGCTACCAACAACATAACTTGGGAAAGTTATGAAGATGTTATAAATAAAAAAGAAGTTGCATGGTCTGTGCCTATCTCTCTCGGAGATAGTCATAAAGGTTTTAGAGTTATGGGTACCAATAGTGAATTTTTTAAGCGATATAAATTTAGGGGTGGGCAATCAATTGAATTAGAAGAGGGCAACAAGCTAGATGACTTATACGATGTCATAATAGGCGCAGGTGTTGCTGAAAAACTAAATTATTCTGTGGGCACTCCACTCATTGTATCTCATGGATTACAATCATTTTCAGATCACGATGATCAGCCTTTTAAAGTTTCAGGCATTCTTGCTAAAACTGGAACACCGGTCGACAATACAGTTATCGTAAGCTTGGAAGCAATTGAAGCAATTCATGTGGACTGGTCTACTGGAGCTAAAATTCCAGGGCAAATTACTCCTGTAGAAGAAATTCGTCAGATGGACCTCTCTCCTAAAAATATCACGGCAGCATTAATTGGGGTAAATTCAAAATTACAAATATTTCAATTACAACGATGGATTAATGAGTATCCAGAGGAGTCATTAAGTTCAATTCTACCTGGCGTTGCTCTTCAAGAACTGTGGAGGATCGTTGGCGTTATTGAAAATCTACTGCTTGGAATCTCCGTAACAGTTATTTTTACAACACTTATTGGTATGACGGCCATTATATTTTCAAGTTTGAATGAGAGAAGACGTGAAATGGCTATTTGGCGAGCAATGGGAGCATCGCCTAAAGTTGTTATAGGTCTTTTAATGCTTGAAGCATTCATTATCTCAGTGATGAGTATAATTGTAAGCACTGTCATGCTGTTCCTGACATTGTACGTATTGCAACCATGGATTGATAATACTTACGGAATATTAGTTAATATTGAAATGCTAGCTGTAAAAGATATTTATATTTTTATGTTATTTATTATAGCTGCTTCATTGGTAAGTCTGATCCCTGCAATTAGAGCCTACTGGTTTTCAATTAATGACGGTATGACAATTAAAATATGAAAACTCAACTATCAAAGAGTATTTCCCTAAGCATTAAATGTTTAGTGCTTACATCAACAATTTTACTTTCATCTTATTCTTACTCATCTGAACCTAAAGAAATTGATTGGGAAGACTTAATCCCATGGACTGCAATGTTTAATCCATCTGAAGTTAAATTTAACAAAAAATTAGACGACAAAGAAGTCAGAATACCGGGGTATATACTTCCGTTAGATATAATTGGACGAGAGATAAACACTTTCTTACTTGTGCCTTACATAGGAGCATGTATACATGTCCCCGCTCCTGCTCCTAATCAGATAGTTTATGTTGAAACCAAAAAACCATGGGAAGGACTTGCTTGGTGGGAACCTGTGTACGTTACAGGTAAGATTAAAATTGAAAATCATAACATTGAGGAACTTGCAGTTGTTGGGTATGAACTAATAGCTGATGATGTAGAATATTACAGAGGAACAACAGGTACTCATGGATTTTTTGACTGGTAATTCGTTAAAAATTAATGATTAGTGAAATAAATAATATGTGTGCTTGTAAAAAGGTAAAAATTTAAATAAAAACCCTATATGCAAAATATTTCAATACCTGACATCATTGCTAACCTTAAAGGCAGAAGAGGTTATGAAGAAAAAAAAGCTAAGAAGCTTGGATACGATTGTTTAGAAAAATACTTTGAAGACAAACTAGCTAATGAAGCGCAACTTCTCACTGAAAATCAAATAAAAGAAGAAGAATTACTCGCCGAAAAAAAAGCGCAACAAGCTGCCCCTGCAGGTAAAAAAACCTGTGGTTGCTGTTAATAACAAACTCAAAAAGCAAAATTAATATTAATAAAAAAAGGCTCAAACTTAATGCCTGAGCCCTTTTTTTACTATGTTTATGTTTACTCTAAAAAAAAGTTACATCCAGTTAATGTTTGATCCAATTCGCTGACCAGATCTAGTATAAACAACTAAGGTTCCAAGCCAAACAAGGCCTTGCATAACTAATGGTGCTGAAATCCCACCACCACCTTCTTGTGTCATCGAAGTCCAGATCGCTCTCAAGAACAATAAGGCTGTAAGAGTTACCATAACTCTATAATAAACAGCACACTCTTGAGGAGTTGCTAGTAATGCAAATATATTTCCAATGGCTAGAGCTAAATAAATAGTTCCAATTAATCCCATCCAGAAATAGCCAGCTTGACCTTGTTCTAGTCCACCTGTTCGATCAATAAAGGCTTCCGCATTCATTGGGTTTAAAAACATAAAGCTATACGTTAAAGCAACAAAAGCTACTAAACTTAGTATAACTACCGTAGGCGTATCATTATTTTTTATCATTTTGCATCTCCTATGCTTTGCTTTGATTTCTAAAGAATAATATCACCGATCCAACAAAGAAAGTGGTGATAAACAAACCTAAAAGAGCATTTCCATCATCGCCGCTGAAATTATTTCTTATCATAAAATTTAACATGCCAACAAACATTAATGTAGATTGCATTAACCCTACAACGATCATAGTCATGCTGTAACCAGCTCTCATTTGATACAAGAGAGTAAGAACCCACGATAAAGATATAAACATCATAGCCATTGAAAAGTATTGAGCTTCAGCGGACATAATTAAAAAAGGTGAGTCTTCTATTAAGCCTTCTGGTCTTATAAAATAAATTACTACATTAAATGCATTTCCTATAAGACCGAGAAACAGAAGAACTTTAGTTACTTTATCATCAGTTCCAAAATAACTATTTGCTTTTGGAATATCGAATGGGTTTCTTGGCAATCCTGATCGTGCACGTGCAATGATTAAACTGAGCAAACCAATGGAAACCAAAATAATACCTGCATAATTGCCACTATTCTGAGCTGGTGTTATATTCCAATAAATACCTAAAGCTAAAAAAGGAACAGCAAATGCAAAGAATGCCCTGTCTAAGCCTTTATACCCCATATATATAATGCCTGTTATCATTCCGACATTGGCTACTCCAAACCAAAATAAAAACACTTTGAGAGTGTCCATGTCAGGATTTGTACTAGGATCATCGTATCGCATAAGCAATACGTCTGGATCAAAAATCATCATCGCAGCATACATGAAAGCAATAAAAAAACTTACTCCCATTGCAATATCGACAATGCGGTCATCAGTCTTAAACATAAATTTTTCCTTTAGTTAAATAAAAGTAGATTTTGCCAATGTTTCAATAAAAAAAAAGTTAAATTTTTAATTGAATTTATCTAATTACTATAAAATTGTTATAGGTTATAGTTCTTAATAATTTAATGAATATTTAATGTTAAACTTTAAATAGTTAATATATGCAATTGATACAATTAATAATAGACGGTGTGGCATCAGGATGCATTTACGGGCTAGTGGCGCTTGGCTTTGTTCTAATCTACAAAGCGACAGAAACTATAAATTTTGCTCAAGGTGATATTTTAATGCTCGGTGCTTTTGTCGCCTTCTCGTTAATAGGCGTTCTAGGCATGGATTACATCATGGGATTCGCTCTCACTGTTGTAATAATTGCTGTATTTGGATTTTTTTTAGACTCAGTTGTTGTAAGGCAAATTATCGGCCAGCCTCCATTTGCAACAGTTATGTTAACCATAGGAATAGGATTTATTTTAAGAGGCTTTGCATCAATTTATTGGGGAACTGATATCTTTTCATTCAGTACACCCTTTTCAGGAAAAATAACTGAGTTTAATGGTCTTATTATTTCATATGTTAACTTATCTATAATTATTGGGACCGTTATTTTAGTCTCAGTTCTTTATCTCTTTTTTACATTTTCAAGGATTGGTGTAGCCATGCGTGCTTCCTCAGAAAATCAACTAGCCGCATATTATATGGGTATCCCAGTTAAATTTATTTTTTCGTTAATTTGGTCAATATCAGCTGCTACAGCTGCGATTGCTGGTGTATTGCTTGCACCGATAACGCTTGTTGATACTTCAATCTCACTTATTGGACTAAAAGCTTTTGCTGCAGCAGTGCTTGGTGGATTTGGATCTATTCCTGGTGCAATTGTAGGAGGAATAATCATTGGCATAGTTGAACAATTGTGTGGAACATATGAAAATTATTTATTTGAAGGCATCAGAGAAATTTCTGCCTACTTAGTGCTGATCTTAGCGTTAATTATTTATCCAAGAGGATTATTTTCAGATAAAGCTGAGGTTAAAAAAGTTTAATGAGATTTATTTTTAAAACAAATTACGCTCAAGATATTAATATTGCACGGCATAGTGGTGATCGCTTTTGGTATTCATTGTTAATTATATTAATGCTTGCAATGCCGCTTCTCATTGATGATTTTTATTTAGGAGAGATTTCCTACGTTTGCATTTTGGCTATCGCAGGAATTGGATTAATGATCTTATCTGGTTACACGGGACTTGCCTCTCTCGGTCATGCTGCATTCCTAGGCATAGGAGCCTATACGCATGCATTTTTGCTGACAAATGGAATCCCATTTTTTGCCTCCATTCCAATAGTTGTAATAGTTTCATTTATGGTGGGTGCATTCATAGGAATACCTATTCTTCGTTTAACAGGTATGTACCTAGCGATTGCAACGCTTGCTTTATGTTTTATTGCTGAACATGTCTTTATTAAATGGGAACATTTTACTGGAGGAAACAGAGGAATGCCTGTGCCGCAGCCTGAAATTATGGGAATGAGTTTCTATGACAGTGCTACCTTTTATTATGTTTGTCTAGCTTTCCTAGTACTTTCCATGTTTGCAGCTATAAATATATTAAGATCACCTACTGGCAGAGCTTTTGTAGCCATTAGAGACAGTGAAATTGCCGCTCAAAGTCTAGGGGTAAATTTAGGTTTATATAAAGCTTTATCATTTGCTATATCAGGAGCTTTTACTGGACTAGCCGGAGCTTTGCTCGCTCACTACATTGGATATCTTGCGCCAGACATCTTTAATATCTTCCTATCACTAACATTGCTTCTTTTGATTGTTGTAGGCGGAATGGGAAGTCTCCATGGAACTGTATTTGGAGCAATTTTTGTAGGCTCGCTTCCACAATTTATAGCAATTTGCAGAGATTATTTACCAAGTTCAATTGGTTCACAGCCAGGGTTAGAGCCTATGCTTTTTGGACTGATACTTGTTCTTTTCATACTTTATGAACCTCTAGGTATTTATGGTCGTTGGGTAAAAATAAAATTATTTTTTCAGTTGTTTCCTACTTACAAAAAACAAACGTTCAAGAAACAAAAAGTATTTACAAAATCGGATAGGGTTTAATGAGTTTATTTGAAGCAAAGAATATCACTGTATCCTTTGGTGGAGTAAAAGCATTAAATGATGTCTCTTTCACAGTTGATAAAGGAGAGATATTTACAATCATTGGTCCAAATGGAGCTGGTAAATCTACTCTCTTTAACGTAATCAGTCGAATATATGAACCAAGCAATGGTGAAATTTTTTTTGATGGAGAAAATATTTCAAAGATTAAACCACATAATATTTCATCTCTGGGTATTGCTAGAACATTTCAAAATTTAGAACTATTTGAAAATGCCACAGTCCTTCAAAATATGCTATTAGGACGTCATATTTACAAAAAAACAAATATTTTATCTGAGATATTATTTACAAATAAAACCAGAAAACAAGAACGTGAGCACAGATTAAAAATTGAAGAAGTTATTGATTTTCTAGATTTACAACACTACCGAGACACACTGATCAATGGTCTTCCTTATGGTGTAAGGAAGAATGTTGAATTAGCACGTGCTCTTTGTACTGCACCTAAACTGCTTTTACTTGATGAGCCGTCGTCTGGCTTAACTAATGAAGAAACAAATGATTTAGGGTTCTGGATAAAAGATATTCAAAGCCTTCTCGGCATAACAATAATTATGATTGAACACGATATGAGCTTTGTAAATAAAGTTTCAGATCGAATCTTGGCATTAAACTATGGTGAGATACTGGCATCAGGCTTGCCAAGTGAAATAAAAGAAAACGCAGATGTTAAGCAAGCGTATATGGGGGAGTAAATTCCTCTAACCCATTGAAAAAACTCAGTCTTTCACCCCTACTTTTCCTATACTTCTAGATTTGTTATTCATATCAACTACTTACAAGTTTATTCGCACGAAAGTAGGCATGAATACCTCAGATTTTTATGTAATAATCACACATATTTTGTGATCTTTTTAATCTCTTTTACAACTAAAAAATATTTATCTTTCAATACTTTATTTCCCTTAAGATGCTTATTAAATTCCTTATAGAGACTTTCATAGTACCAAGCGACATCTTTGGGTGATGCAGAAAATCGCTTCCATAGTTTTTTACCCACTCTTTTATGATCATCTATTATACATGTTCCATTATGCAGTTTATCACATATAGATACAAACATAGAGGATTGGGTTTTATTCTTTATATCTGAAATATACTTCTTTTTTCTCTCAGACCATGGTGGTTTTGGCTCTACAACAAAGTCACTGCATTCTTTAACGATGTTTGCTACTTTACTACCAAATTTTGTTCTTATTACTTTGAGTGTTTTCACTCCTCCTTGATCTTCAACTGCATCGTGCAGTAAAGCACCAATTGCTTCATCGGTAGTTCCCAGGTTCTCAATTACATAATTACTTACAGAAGATAAATGTGAGAAATATGGGATTTTTGCTCCACCTTTACGATCATGCTTTAAATGCAACCTATAAGTATAATCTAGCGCCTTTTTGTATTTAATTTTATTAAACATTTAATGAGTTTGAACGATTTTTTTGTTCAAGTATAGTGAATTCAATATGAGTGAAGCGAAAGATAGAGTTGTTATTGATGACTGGTTAAGAAGATCAAATTGGATTTTGACTGATCACGAAGGTGAAAAACGAAATGTAGATTTTGAAGTACGTGGCAAAGGTAGAGTTGACTATACATTATATGACTCAAATAATTTTCCACTATGTGCTCTTGAGGCAAAGTCATTAGAGGTTTCAAAAGGGGATGGTGGATTACTAGCGGCAAAAGAGCAAACTCGAAAATATGCGAAGGCACAGAAGTGTCGTTTTGCAATAATGTCAAATGGTGAAATGCATTATCTATGGGATACGCATATAGGTAATCCCGTTGCAATATCAATTTGCCCTACTCAAGAAGAACTTGAATTAAAACTTAATAAGTACCAACCAGATAATAATAAATTGTTTGAAGAAGAAATTAATGAGGACTACATTGTTCTAACACAATTGCCTGAATATAGCAAAAATCCAGACTATATTAATGAAAATAAGAGAGATCATTTTAAAGAAAAAAATAAATTAAAATTTCTGCGTCCATTCCAATTGCAGGCATTAAAAGCAATTCAAAAATCTGCAAAAGAAGGAAATGATCGTTTTTTACTTGAAATGGCAACAGGTACAGGAAAAACTCTCACGTCATGTGCAATTATTAAATTATTTTTAAGATCAGCAAATGTTAAAAGAGTACTATTTCTCGTTGATAGATTAGAACTTGAGACACAAGCAGAAAAAGAATTTAAAGAAGTTTTAAAAAATGATTATTCAGTTGCAATTTGGAAAGAAAAACAAACATCTTGGAAAGTTGCAGAGATAGTTGTCACAACAGTACAATCTTTAAAAACCAAAAATAAATATAAGAGAGAATTTTCAAGAGATGACTTTGATTTAGTAATTTCAGATGAGTCACATAGATCTCTTGGTGGACAAAGCAAAAAAGTATTTGAATATTTCATTGGATATAAACTTGGATTAACTGCTACCCCAAAGGATTACTTAAAAAATGTTTATTCAAATCAAGGTGTTCTTGATCCAAGAGAACTTGAAACACGTATGCTCCTTGATACATATACAACATTTGGTTGCGAAAGTGGAAATCCTACATTTAGATACTCACTTTTAGATGGCGTAAGAGATGGTTACCTAGTTAACCCTAAACCCCTAGATGGACGAACAGATATCACTACTCAACTTTTATCAGATCAAGGTTACACATATACAGATGTAGATGAAGAAGGAAATACGATAGAAGCAAAGTTCACAAGAAAACAGTATGAAAAAACATTTAAATCAGAAGAAACGAATTTATCATTTTGTAAGGCATTTATGGAAAATGCAAAAAAGGATCCCTACTCTGGAGAAATTGGCAAATCTCTCGTGTTCTGTGTTTCTCAAAATCACGCAGGCAAAATCACCCAGTACCTTAATGAATTTGCTCATGAAATGTTTCCTGGAAAATATCAATCTGACTTTGCAATGCAAGTTACATCAAAGGTAGATCGTGCAACAGAAATGACTACTAATTTTAGAAACAATAATTTGGGAGGCACATCTGACTTTAACCCATTCTATAAAACATCAAAATCAAGAGTTTGTGTAACTGTGGGCATGATGACAACTGGATACGACTGCACAGATTTATTAAATATATGCTTGATGAGACCAATTTTTTCTCCTTCTGATTTTATACAAATGAAAGGAAGAGGCACACGATTAAATAATTTTAAGAGTCATTGGATAGATCAGAAAGAAATAACAGAAGAAGTTGATTATGATAAAAAAGAATTTCTACTTTTTGATTTCTTTGCAAATTGTGAGTATTTTGAAAAAGAATTTAAATACGACGAAAAACTAAAATTACCAACCATCTCAAGTCCAAATCCTGAAGAACCAGTAATCACTATTAAACCAGAAGAAGTTGAAAATACTAATCCTGATCCTCTTGCTACTTTAGATGTTATCAAAATAGGAAAGGAGGGCATGAAAATTGATCGAATGTTCTTTGATGAATTTGCAGAAAAAATTAAAACTCACACTTCAATTGAAGAAATGATGAATAATCGAGATTTTGACCAAGCAGAACAATATCTAAATGACAATCTTCTGAACAAACCTGATGAGTACTACACATTAGATAAACTTAAAAGAGCGCTTAAACTGGATCGAGGATTAAGCACTAAAGAACTATTGTTATATGTGTTTGGACATATAAACAAAATAAAATCAAAAGACGAATTATTTGAAGATGAATTTGATAAATTTGATAGTTTATTTAATCCTGATGAAAATTCATTTGATTCTATACGACAGGTTTTTGAAGCATATGCAACAGACTCACAATTTAGAGAAATAGTCGACTCTGGAAGATTTGCTGAATTGAATATACATCCTACTGGAGAATATTTTAAAAAACTACCTGAAGAATTTAGAACAAGTATACCTTCTTATATCAGAGAAAACATTGAATTAGAGAAATTTACTAATGCTTGATGATGTAACAAAAAAAAGAATTAACTCTTTAAGGCAAATATTGGTTGGTAAATTACCAGACCCAAAGGCACAGGTAGAGCAAATCACAAATGGTCTAATTTATAAGTTTATGAATGATATGGATGAAGAATCTGTATCAATGGGAGGTAAATCAACATATTTTTCAGGTAAATTTCAAAAATATTCTTGGAAGAATTTATTAGACACTAAGACGAGTGGTGTTGAGAAAATTAAACTCTATTCAGAAGCAATAGAGCAGATGTATACTAATGAAAATCTTCCTGAATTATTTAGAGAGATTTTTAAGAATTCTTTTCTTCCATTTAAAGACCCCTCAACTCTTAATATGTTTTTAAAAGAGATTAATGAATTTCATTACTCCAATTCAGAAAAACTTGGTGATGCATTTGAATATTTATTATCTTTCATGGGATCACAAGGTGATGCGGGTCAATTTAGAACACCAAGACACATCATTGATTTTATAACTGAGATAGTAAATCCACAGAAAATCGAAACCATATTAGACCCTGCTTGTGGTACTGCAGGATTTTTAATTAGTGCTTACAAATATATTTTAAAACAAAACACTAAAAATAATTTGGGTGACAGTCTTAATGCATCTGATAGAAAAAAAATTGGAGAGAATTTAAATGGTTATGACATTTCTCCTGATATGGTAAAAATGTCTTTGGTAAATATGTATTTACATAAATTTACTAACCCTAAAATTAATGAGTACGATACACTTTCAAGTGAAGATAGATGGAATGAATACTATGATGTAATACTTGCAAACCCACCATTCTTTTCTCCAAAAGGTGGGATAACTCCTCATAATAGATTTGGTGTTAAATCCACTAGAGCAGAAGTATTGTTTATTGATTATATAAATGAACATTTAAAACCAAATGGTCGTGCAGGAATTATTGTTCCAGAGGGAATAATATTTCAAAATAACAGTGCATATTTACAACTTAGAAAAACAATTGTAGAAA
>CABZEU010000013.1 GCA_902524795.1 uncultured Pelagibacteraceae bacterium | reverse complement strand
AAATTTAATTTCAAAACCAAGAGACCACAAATGTAATAAGGGTCTTAGATATGAATTTGTGTCAAAGTAGCTTGTATTAAGAAAGTAATAGATATCTGGCATCATAAATATTGAGTAAATACCGGATGTAGCAAAGTCTAAAAATAAGTTAGGTGGTAATATATAAAAAGAAAATATTAAAATAAAAAAAATTAAAATAATAAGTGCAGGAAATATTTTTATAAATCTTTTATTAAAATATTTGGCAAAATTTATTTTTTTGTTTGATTGGTGTTCGTTTATTAGTTTGCTAGATATTAAATATCCACTGATAACAAAAAAAATATCTACTCCTATAAAACCTCCAGAGAATGCATCTATCTTTAAATGAAAAAGCAAAACCGCTAATACCGCGATTGCTCTTAAGATATCTAAATTATTATTGTAAGGTAAATTTCCCATTTATTTGATGTGAGACATAATTAATAAACTGGTTGCGGGGGTAGGATTTGAACCTACGACCTTCAGGTTATGAGCCTGACGAGCTACCAGACTGCTCCACCCCGCGACAAATACGATTATGATTTGAATTACCACACAAGAGGTAAAATTGCAATGAATTGGTGGAAGCTAATCTTCTTGGTTTTAATGAGTATATTAATAATATCTTAACCTGTTTTTTGAACTAAAATAATTTTGTGATTATTCCAAAGATATTTTTTAATTTGTATTATTTTCAGTTGGACAAAATTATTCAGAATATCTTCAATTTTTTTTGAAGTAGTAGCAAATGAATTAAAACCTAAAATTAATTGCCCATCTTTTGTAGTTCTAAGAATAGATTCCTCAAAAAAATTCTTTAGATATAAATTAGGGTCTTCATAGTAAGGCAAATTCCATATAATCAGATCAAAATCTCTATCATCTATATTTTGAAACAAATTTGATACTACACACTTCACTTCAACATTATTTCGCTTACAATTAATATCTGCATGTCTAATAAAATTTTCATTTATATCCGAAGCAATTACATTAGAGTGAATATGTTTTTTTTTTATAAAAATCGATAAAATTGCATACCTGCCGGTACCTAGATCTAAAATTTTTTTTTTATTTTTTTTATCTAAGGTGTGATTTAAAAAATTCCTAATAAGTATCGAAGTAAGGTCAAATAAATGATTAAATCCTCTAGCATCTTTTAAAATAGTTGGATCTATCTTTGTTTTAAATATTTTTTTTGCCAAAAATTTACTTGAACAAATTCTTTGATGTAATTTGTGAATCATTTTTACATTATTAGAGGGACGAGTGCTGTGATAATAAGAATATATAATATTAATAAGAAATCTCATTTTTTAATTACAAAATTTGATCAAAATTTTTTATTTGCATAGTATTGTTGGCCTTGCATATTTCTCTACCATCAGTCCAATTGGAGTGTTCGTAAACATAAACAAAAAGCAGATCATGTTTTAATGCTGCATTCATATCACTTTTTGAGTCACCAAAATATATTCCAGGCATTTTTGAATCTAAACACAATTCGTTTAGAATATCTATTTTTGACATTGGACTTCCATAAATTTTAATGAAATAACTATCTAACTTTCTTATTTTGAATATCAGATTTAGCTCATCATGATCAGATCCAGAGACTACATACAGCTGCTTTCCTAAATCTTTAATTTTTTTTAAATATCGCTCAACTCCTGTTACATAATTTGCTTTAATTAATTCTTTTTTACATAAGTCTGCATAAACTTTTAGACAATCTAAATAATTTTTTTCAAAATTATTTATTTTTTTAATATCAGAAAAATAGTATTTCAATTTTTTATATCGATCTATTCCTTGATTTTCTTGATGATATTTAATGAATTGTTCAATATATTCTTCTGGTTCACCTTTGAGTGAGTCTCTAAAAGCTCTAGTTTTTATTTCATTTGAGTTTAGAATTACCCCGTCACAATCGAAGAAAAAAGACTCGTATTCTTCAAACATAATTCCTTGCAATAATCTTCTTCACTCTCTTTAAATCTGCTGGTGTATCTACTGCAACTGATGTATCAGATAATTTAATCATTTTAATTTTAAATCCTTTTTCAAGAAATCTTAGTATTTCGATGTCTTCAATGTCTTCAACACTTGTTTTGTTATTATACATGTTTTTGACCCTAAGAGTATCTCTAGGAAAAGAGTAGATACAAACTTGTTTAAAAGCTGAAATAAATGAACCTTCCTTGTTTATAGGTATAGGGGATCGGCTCATATACATCAAATCTCCTAAATTATTAATTACTGCCTTAGGAATATTTTTATTTAGAAAGTCTTTTTTGTCATTAATTTCTGCAATTCCATTTAATATATATTTTGGGTATTTATATGAATAATTTATTATTTTCTTAATATCTTTTACATTAATTAATGGCTCATCTCCTTGAACATTTATATAAAATTTACAAGTTACTTTTTTAGAAACCTCAATGACTCTATCCGTCCCGGTTTGGCATCGTTTAGATGTCATAATGACTTGCATATCTTGACTTTCACAATGATTTTTTATTCTTTTATCATCCGTTGCAATTATTACATTTCTTTTACTAGATGCCTTTACACATTGTTTCCAAACAGTTGACAACATACTTTCTCCTGCAATTTTAGCTAATGGCTTTCCAGGAAATCTTGATGAGCTATATCTTGCTGGAATGATAATTAAAAATTCTCTAATTTTCATTTAGGTGCATATATTGAATTTTTTATTACAGGATATGTAGTGGGCGTAAGTGAAATTAAGTCTAGTGAAAGTGGACTCTCCTTATATAAATCAATTGCATTGATCATTTCTTGCTGTCTAAAATCTGACGAGCCATATCCATCGAACCCCACTAAAAAAATATTATTTGCCTTACCAATTGATGCTAAAGCAAAAGCATATATCGCAGTTAATGGGTAAGGAAGTATGCATCCAGTATTTTCAATTTGAATTTCAGAATTTTTAAGCGCCATTCCGTAATCCTTTATATTTTCAAACATGTTACTTAAATTTGGGTTTTCTAAAAAAATAGATTGTGGAGCATAAATAGGCTTATGAATATTCTCGTAAAATTTTGACTCTAATGTTGCGCGGGACAAATTGGCACAAACAAAACCATCTACTATATCTTCTGGGTATTTCTTTTGTATATTTAGACTAAGCACTAAAGGCTTATATTGATTTATATATTTAATAATATCATCATAGTAAGTTAAGCTTGATGGTCCGTTACCAATTATCAAAACATCTCTGTTTGAGCACCAGCCATTAGCATTCCATTCACCATGACAATCTTTGGCGTCTTTATATTTTATTGTTTCAAGTATTTCTTTATTGTATGATTTTGTCGGCACATCTTTTAAGTTATTAATAATATCTAAAATATCTAGTCGTGAGTATCTATTGTCAGAAAGCATTTCTTGAACATATGTGGGATGAATATCAAAATCAGCTGCTAAAGCGTAATATAAATTTTGACCCCAATTATACTTTTTTTGAAGTATGTCAAAATCATTAAGACAAATTTCGTAGAGCTCTTGAGGACTATAATTTGTATCATTCATTTTTTTATTGATTAATCGCATTAAATCTTCAGTGGTAGAATTACCTGCACCTCTTCCCATTCCTCGAACAGTGCTATCGAGCCATGTAACACCGTTTTCTAAAGCTGTCATAGAATTGCTAAGTGCCTGACCTTGATTATTGTGCGTATGAATGCCAATATCCTTTTTCCAGAAAGTTTTAATACTATCTATCACATTAATAATTTCCTCATTATTCATATTTCCTAGTGAATCTGCAAAATAGAGAGTGTCAACAGTATCATCTTTAGCAATAGACTTTACTATATCTTCTATTTCTGAAGATTTTCGTCCTCCAGTTTGCATTAAGTTTAAGGCAACGATATATCCAAGCTCTTTCAAAGTTTTCGTAATCTCTTGAGACCTTTCAACATCCTTAAAATGAGTAGCAATCCTTACTAGAGAAATAATGGAATCTGCTTTATTGCGATACAATTCTCTTACTAAATCACTAACTTTTTTATTGTCTGTTAAGAATATTGAAGCATCAGACATAACTCCAACATTAATTTTAGAAATGTTTGGAAGACCTTCGATAAAACTGTCTGTAGAGTAAGCAAAGGGTCCCATAAAATTATTTTGAGAAAAATTTCTAAATCCAATTTCTACATAATCAACACCTGACGTCGACATGGAGTTAATATATTTACGAACTATATTTTTATCAAAATCCCAATTATTATAATATCCTCCATCTCTGAAGGTACAATCAAGGATTTTTAAGTTTGAGGTCATATTAAAAATTTAACATGATAAATAAATTATTAATATTGTTAAAATTATTTTTTTAATTTTAGTGATGCATGCCATTTCCAGGCAGTGCCAACTATATTTTCAATATTACTTTTTGATGGACTCCAAAATATCTCTTTTCTAGCTTTTTGACAGTCAGCGACTAGTGTTGCTGGATCGCCTTGTCTTCTTTTGTTAAATGAGTACTTTACCTTTTTTTTTGTAATTTTTTCACAAACTTTTATTATTTCTAAAACAGAATACCCTTTTTCATTAGCAAGGTTAAAGGTAAAAGACTTTTTATCATTTCTAATTTTCTTAAACACATTGAAATGAGCCTCAACTAAATCACAAACATGAATAAAATCTCTTACACAAGTTCCGTCTGAAGTATCATAATCATTTCCATAAATATCGATAGACTCATTATTTTTTATGATTGAATTTAGTACCAAAGGAATTAAATGACTTTCTTTGTTACGATATTCTCCTATACCTGCCAAATTATCCGCTCCTGCAGCGTTAAAATATCTCAGACTACAATAATTAAAATTTTCGTTAGATTGTTCACTCGCTAAAAATTCTTCACAGAGAAGTTTACTTTTTCCGTAAGGACTAATTGGACTTTTTGGATGTTCTTCTTTTATAATCTTAGCTTGAGGATTCCCGTAGACTGCAGCACTTGAAGAAAAAACTAATATTTCATTTTTATTTTTTTTCATTTCTTCAACCAAATTCATAGTTCCATCTAAATTGTTATTAAAATATGAGTCAGGCATTATATACGACTCTGAAACAATTGATTTTGCTGCAAAATGAAAAACTGCATCAAATTTTCTATCTTTTAATATATAAGAGAGTTTTTCTTTATCTTTCAAGTCAACATTCAATATTTCACAATTTTTTAATAATCGTTTTCTACCTGTTGAAAAGTTATCTAAAACTACAGGATTAAAATTTAGATTTTGTAGAAAACTGACCATATGTGAACCAATATATCCGGCGCCCCCTGTGACTAAGAAATTCATGAATAAAAAAATAATTTTATGTATGTAGATTGTAAAGCGACAATATTTGATTTCAACTCAAAAATTCAAACTTTCAATGATGAAAATTATTTCAATAAAAATTTTACAATAATTTATTATTAAATAATAAAAAACTTATCAAAAAATAACTAAATATTTGAATATTTTTTTCAAAAAAACATCCTCATATAAGATATTCAAGAACTTGATAAATAGTAATTTGGTTTAATTGAATATTAATTTTTTCACATAATTTGTGATTCTTTTTGATGAATTTCCATCATCATGACCAGAATAGATATGATTTAGCCATTCTTTTCTTAAATCAAGATAAGTATCAGATTTATCTATAAGTATTTTTTCTATTGACGATAAAATCTTCTCCCAATCAGTAGCAATCTCACCAGGAAGAGTACTATATTTTATATTTAAATTTCTCTCTTTGACATACTCTTGATGATTAAATTTTGCAAAAATTATTGGCTTATTTAAAAGTAAGAATTCTGAATATAGTGAAGAATAATCAGTAATGAATATATCTGCTGATAACAAAAGTTGATTAATCTTATCACCATTAACTGAGGTATTTATAATTCTATATTTTGTATAATCTGTATTTAAATCTTTTTTATCAAAAGGATGGTAGTTAATTAATAAGTAAGAGTTAGTTTTTATAAGAATTTTATTTATTTTTTTTAAGTTAAAATTATAATCGAAAAGACTGAAATTCTTTTTTTTTCTCCATGTAGGTAAAAATAAAATAATATTGCATTTTTTAAGTTTAGATGGAAATAAATCACCTAGTTTATTTAATATAGCTGCCTTATCATTACCTCTTTCTCTTAAAATATAATCTGTCTTTGGGTGTCCAAATGGCAAAATTCTTTTTTTTTCATGCAGTTTTTTTGGGTCTAAAAAGATTGTTGAATTGTAAGTTTTTTCAGAAATTACTACTTCGTAATTAGGCTTTGATAAATTAAAGGGATAAATAAAAAATATTACCAATTTTTTAAATAAATTTAACTTATTGAATTCATTATCGTAAGACATATCTTTTATTGGATGACTTGTATGACCAAGGCAAATTATCGTTGCTCTCTTGGTAAAAATTGGAAGTATATCATTAAAGCCATGAGATATAAAAATTACTTTACATTGAAGTAAGCTTATCAACCCAAGCCAGCTATACGCATAGACTACTTTGAGTCCATCACTTTTCATTTTTTTGTACAAACTGTTATTTTTTGTTATCCAAATTGTATTAATTTTTTTATTATCTTTCATATATTCAAACAAATATTTAGAATTTCCCCTGTAATGTTTTCCCTCCCACGCAGAAAAAAGCCATAAATTTTTCTTTCTTGGATTTATGATAGAAAAAATAAATATAAGAGGTGTATAAATAAAGAAAACAAAAGGTAATGATCCAAAAAGAGACCTTAAAGTAGATAGAATAAATTCATAAAACTTATTAAAATTCATTAAATATTCAATGTTATTAATAATACTGCATATAACAAAATAGCAGTATTAATATAGTAATTGTAATTAAAATTATTAATGGAGTGAAAAAGTTTATTTCCTATCACAAAGAATGTAATTGTTGAGGTTACAATATAAAAAAAATGTTTGTATTCTAGATAAATTGAAAAAAAGTAAACAATATAAATTAATTGAATCATACCCATTATTAGGTATGCAAATGCGATTGTATATCGAGTGTTAAGCTTATTTTCTTTAAATAATTCTGAAGCAAACATTGAAAGAAAGACTCCACCCATATTTGTGAGTCCATGTACAATTCCTATAATCATATGAATAATTTTTGAATTTTTATTGAAATTAAAAAACTTATGAGATAATGGAAAAATTCTAATGATAAAAGACAGTGCAATTAAAATTCCAACTGATAATTGAAAATTAATTTCAACATAATATTTCTCCATAATAAACAAGCCCAATAATAAAAAAGGCAAACAAATTAATAAAAATTCTTTTTTGAATATTTTGATTTTTCCCTCATTAGAATCTTTATAAATAGTAATTTGTAAAAGACTGATAAAAATAGATGGTAATAAAACAATACTAAGAGTTTCTACATAATTATAACCTAAGAGAAGAAAAGTGGGTGTTCCAAACATTAATACTCCTACTCCGATTACAGATTGGATAAGTGAGAAAATAATTAATAACAAAATTATTATTATTTGTTCCATAACTAAATAAATAAATTTATATAAAATCTATTTTTGTGACTAGAGAAACTGTATTTGCTCTTGATTTATTTCTTGGATAAGAAATATAAATTAATAATGCATTATTAGAACTTTTAAAAATGGAATTAAGATTTTTCTTTATGTTAACAGATATGTGACTGTTTCTTCCTGATAAGTCAAATTTTTTAGTAAAATAAATTTTTGTATTTGCTCTAAACATGCACCTTGTTGCTGTTTTTGGATTATCGGTAAAAACTGACAATTCAATATTTGGATTTATCGCGGAAATATGTTCAAAAGCATAGCCTTGCCTCGAGAATAAAATTATTGGAATATCTGATACAGTTCCTACCATTTCCCAAAAGATATTTGATTGGATGGATTTATTTTTTATTATTTCTGGAGAATTCTGATCAATGAAATCGTTTAACCAATTTAGAATTTGAAGCCAATTATCTGAAGTAGCAGTTTCATCACTTAGCATTATTTTATCAGCATTAATTGATAGACTATGGCCGAGAGATACTATTTCACTTTTGGTTGGTGAAATTCTATGAATCATTGATTCAAGATTTTCGGTTGCAATAATTAGAGATTTACCGTGCTTTTTACATAGTTCAGAAATATGTAATATCGCATTAAACAAATTTTTATCCCCAATTTCTGCTCCGAGGTCTCCTCTGTCAATCATTACAGTGTCAGAGTTTTTAATAATATCCTCAGAATTATTTAGCCCTATTAAATTTTCAATTTTTGATACTATTACTTGTTTCGGATATTTTTTTTTAATTAATTTTAAAACACTGGAATTCTGTATAAAGCTTAGCCCAATTGCATCATGCCTTACTTTCTTTGCTTTTTTTAAAAATTCGATAAATTTGAGAGTTTGTCTTCTGTCATCATATATTGAGAATGGAACATTTAAACCCTTTTTTGGCCTTAATAAAAACCTTTCTTCAGCTTTGCCTATAACATAATTTTTATTAGACTTAACTAACTTTAATCTATATTGACCATCGCTAATAGTAAAATATTTACATTTACTACTTATTTCTGGAAGTGGATTTGTTATCTTTATATGCTTGATAGTGCTATTTGATTTATTTTTATAGTAAAAACAAATCAACTCATTTCTTTTAATCTCTATATCTATATTGTTATCAGTTCTGGGTTTCACGCCTGGAATATCAAGCAGGATCTTAGCTTCCCTATCTATATTTTTTATCCTAGTTGATATTTTTTCATGCCAAAGTAGTTTTCCATGTGATCCATTTATTCTAAGAATCTTACTAAACTTTAGAATTTTTTTTATATCACCAACATTTTCTGTTTTGGGACCTATCGTTGGTAATATTTTATTCATATTTTGAAATATATATTATATACATAATTTTACCATCTTAATAAAACATCACTTCTTTTTTTGATTGCAAATACTCTTGGAGATCTATCCTTGCATATTGATATATTTTTTTATTTTTTAAATTTTCTCTAAACTTACTTCCAGATATTGAAATTAAAAAATCTTTAGAATTACTTTTGCTTGTTGCAGTTAAATTATTTGTTTTACTATTAAAAAATATATTTTCTTGGGTTAATATTTTAATAATAAACTTACTTTTAAATTTATTAACAATTCGAATAGCATCTTCTTCATTATATTGATTTTCAGCTCCTGCGTGATCCCTGCCAACTGCAAAACCTGAAAAGCCGATATTTTGTCTCAATTGAATATGGTGCAATGCCTCTCTTGGGCCACCATAAAACATATTCGCGCATAGCGGTTTATAGAAAACCCTGTTGTCATAATAATTTTCACTTAAATATTTATAAGAATAAAAGAGTATTTTATTTTTTGCATCACCAATTTTTTTTGGACCTATTACAGGGTTTATAAAAACATAGTCAAATTTATTTAACAGCTTTTCTATTATAAATTCATGACCAAAATGGGGGATATTTCTTGTTTGAAAGGCAGCTACAGTCTTGCCTGAATTAATAATCTCCTTTATGTCATTTTTGAGATTCTTGTTATTTTCTGAAATTTTTCTTACTATTGACTTGTATTCAAACTTTGGTTTTGCGCTAGAAGTGAATATATTTCCATTGTTAAAAAAAATTTTTAATCCAATGTATTTTTCATTATTAATATTAAAAATTTTAGTACAAATCGATTTAGTACTTAACTTAAATGATTCAACATTTTGATTATAATCAAATTCTTTTAGATTTATAGGGAGGAGTAATGGCATTCCTCTGATTGGATTGTCATACCAAAGTGATAGACTCTTACTATTAAGAAAATTTTTCTGATTTGAAATTAATCCATCTTTAAGATTAGAGTAATCAATGAGATATTTTTGCGAACCACTTATATGATCAGTGTGATCCTCAATAGTATTTTTAACTAACATTAAAAAATTAATTTTCCCTAAAAATATCTCTAGTATAAATTTTATCTTTAGCAACTAAAATTTCATCAGTTAGTCTGTTAGCTATAATTAAATCAGATTTATTAATAAATTTCTCAAGATTTTTTACTAATTCAACATCATATATTTCACATTTTCGCATATAGGGTTCATATAAATATATTTTAATCCCTTTCATCTGTAGTTCAGTTATGATATCTAATACCGCACTTTCCCTAAAATTTTCTGATTCCATTTTCATAGCCAATCTATAAACACCGACAGCTTTAATTTTTCTATTTATAATAGAACTTGAAATATGCTGTTTTCTTATTTTATTTGACTCTATTACAGCTTTTATTAAACTATTGGGTATATTTTGAAAGTTACTAAGTAATTGCTTTGTATCTTTTGGAAGACAGTAACCTCCATATCCAAACGAAGGATTGTTATAGTAATTGCCAATTCTGTTATCGCCAGAAACAGCCTCTATAACTTTCTTTGATGAAATTTTTTCAGCTTCAGCAAAAGTGTCTAACTCATTAAAAAATGAAATCCTCATTGCTAAGTATGTATTAGAAAATAATTTTACTGCCTCAGCTTCTTTAGAGCTCATATGGTGAATTCTTAAGTTAGATGAATTTTTTTCAGAGCATTCCAAAATTAATTCAGCAAAGTTTTTTGAAGTCTCTGATTTGCCACCTATAACAATTCTGGAAGGATATAGATTATCATACAAAGCTTTCCCCTCTCTCAAAAATTCAGGAGAAAAAATTATATTATTTGTATTATTAATCTTATTAATTTCGTCTGTAAAGCCAAGTGGCACTGTTGATTTTATGATTATTGATGCATTTGGATTTTCTTTGAGGGCCTCATTAATAACACTCTTTACACTTGAAGTATCAAAGGAGTCAGTTTCAATATTATAGTTTGTTGGAGTTGCTACTAAAATGTAGTCTGATTTGCCATATGCATATTTTTTATCATCTGTTGCTATAAGATCTATTTCATTACCACTAAAGAATTTTTCAATTTCTTTGTCTTTAAATGGAGAGATTCGTTTATTAATTAAATCAACTTTTTGACGATCTGTATCTAATACTATTACTTTGTATTTTCTAGAAATAAGGACTGCGAGACTGAGACCAACATATCCTGCTCCAACGACTGTAAATAACATAATTGATTAAGTTATGCTTCTATAAAATACATGTAAAGTGACTTTTTAATCTCATGCTTAGTAGACCTGGCAATGTCCTACTCTCCCATGCCTTAAGACAAAGTACCATCGGCGCTGGAGCCCTTAACGTTCGAGTTCGAAATGGGATCGTGTGTAACCTCTCCGCTAAAACCACCAGGTCAACTAAACATGAAATCAATACCAAATAATATTTTATTAATTATTCTATCTTAGTTTTGCTTGCTTTTACTAGTTTGTTTCTAGTACATAGAAAATCAAGCCGATCGAGTTATTAGTATCAGTTAGCTTCATGCATTACTGCACTTCCACACCTGACCTATCAACGTGGTGGTCTACCACGACTCTCATGGAAGAATTCGTTTCGAGGGAGGCTTCCCGCTTAGATGCTTTCAGCGGTTATCCCGTCCGTACTTGGCTACCCAGCGATGCCGATGGCACGACAACTGGTACACCATTGGTACGTTCACTCCGGTCCTCTCGTACTAGGAGTAACTCCTCTCAATTCTTCAACACCCACGGCAGATAGGGACCGAACTGTCTCACGACGTTCTAAACCCAGCTCGCGTACCACTTTAATCGGCGAACAGCCGAACCCTTGGGACCTGCTCCAGCCCCAGGATGTGATGAGCCGACATCGAGGTGCCAAACACCGCCGTCGATATGAACTCTTGGGCGGTATCAGCCTGTTATCCCCGGCGTACCTTTTATCCGTTGAGCGATGGCCCTTCCACTCAGAACCACCGGATCACTATGACCGTCTTTCGACTCTGCTCGACTTGTCAGTCTCGCAGTCAGGCAGGCTTATGCCATTGCACTCAACAGCTGATTTCCGACCAGCTTGAGCCTACCTTCGCACGCCTCCGTTACTTTTTGGGAGGCGACCGCCCCAGTCAAACTACCCACCATACACTGTCTTGGATCCAGATAATGGATCTCAGTTAGATGTCAAAAATTACAAGAGTGGTATTTCAAGGATGACTCCATGAAAGCTGGCGCCTTCACTTCAAAGTCTACCACCTATCCTACACATGCAATTTCTAACACCAATGTAAAGCTATAGTAAAGGTGCACGGGGTCTTTCCGTCTAACCGCGGGTACTCCGCATCTTCACGGAGAATTCAATTTCGCTGAGTCTACGCTGGAGACAGCGGGGAAATCATTACGCCATTCGTGCAGGTCGGAACTTACCCGACAAGGAATTTCGCTACCTTAGGACCGTTATAGTTACGGCCGCCGTTCACCGGGACTTCAGGTCGTAGCTTGCACCACTCACTTTAATCTTCCGGCACCGGGCAGGCGTCAGACCCTATACTTCGCCTTACGGCTTTGCAGAGTCCTGTGTTTTTAATAAACAGTTGCTACCCCCATTTCTGTGCCACCTACATCTGGTTGCCCAAACATAGGTCCTCCTTCTTCCGAAGTTACAGAGGCAATTTGCCGAGTTCCTTCAGCATAGTTCTCTCAAGCGCCTTGGTATCTTCTACCTATCCACCTGTGTCGGTTTCGGGTACGGTCCACGATGAGGCTATTTCCTGGAACAACTTCACTGCCTATCCAATCCATATAAGGATAGACAATTTACGTCATCCGTCACATCTCACCTGGTCAAGGAATATTAACCTTGTTCCCATCGACTACGACTTTCGTCCTCGCCTTAGGAGCCGACTCAACCTGCGCGGATTAGCCTTGCGCAGGAACCCTTGGATTTTCGGCGACAGAGTTTCTCACTCTGTTTGTCGCTACTCATGTCAGCATTCTCACTTCCGATATCTCCAGGAGCTCTCACGAGTCTCCCTTCAACAACGTACGGAACGCTCCGCTACCACACAATAAATTGTGTCCAAAGCTTCGGTGTATTGTTTAGCCCCGTTACATCTTCGGCGCCGGACAACTTATTTAGACCAGTGAGCTGTTACGCTTTCTTTAAAGGATGGCTGCTTCTAAGCCAACCTCCTGGCTGTTTTGGTCGTCCGACATCCTTTCCCACTTAACAATAACTTGGGGACCTTAGCTGTTGGTCTGGACTGTTTTCCTTTCGACTACGGACCTTAGCACCCGTAGTCTGTCTGCCATACATTACTCATCGGTATTTGGAGTTTGGTTGGACTTAGTAAGGATCTCTCCCCCCTTGCCCATCCAGTGCTCTACCCCCGATGGTATTCATATGACGCACTACCTAAATAGTTTTCGCGGAGAACCAGCTATATCCGAGTTTGATTGGCCTTTCACCCCTAACCACAAGTCATCCAAAGACTTTTCAACGTCAACTGGTTCGGTCCTCCAATAAGTGTTACCTTATCTTCAACCTGCTCATGGCTAGATCACTCGGTTTCGGGTTTAATCAAAAGTACTGTCGCCCTATTAAGACTCGCTTTCGCTACGCCTACACCTTACGGCTTAAGCTTGCACTTCAAACTAACTCGCTGACCCATTATACAAAAGGTACGCGGTCACCCTTACGGGCTTCCACAGCTTGTAAGCATTCAATTTCAGGATCTATTTCACTCCCCTCGTCGGGGTTCTTTTCACCTTTCCCTCACGGTACTAGTTCACTATCGGTCACACAAGAGTACTTAGGCTTGGAGGGTGGTCCCCCCATATTCAGACAAGATTTCACGTGTCCCGTCTTACTCGAGAACATTAATTGTCATTACCCATACGAGACTATCACTCTCTATGGTTTACCTTTCCAGGTAATTCTGGTTGTACAATTAATGCTACTGGCCTAGTCCGCTTTCGCTCGCCACTACTTACGGAGTATCGGTTGATATCCTTTCCTCCAGTTACTTAGATGTTTCAGTTCACTGGGTTCGCTTTACTAACCTATGTATTCAGTTAGCAATAACTCAAAAGAGTTGGGTTTCCCCATTCGGAAATCTTCGGATCAAAGTGTGTTCGTCACTCCCCGAAGCTTATCGCAACGTACTACGTCCTTCATCGCCTTTGTGTGCCAAGGCATCCATCAAATGCTCTTAAACGCTTGATTATTCTATGTACAAAAAACAAACTTATATGTCTTTTGCAATACTTTTTGATATTTTGAATTCTCAATAAAAATTTTATTAATTTAGTATTGATGTCACTTCACGATGTAAATGGAAAAGCTTAAAACTTTGGTGGAGCTGACCGGGATCGAACCGGTGACCCCCTGCTTGCAAAGCAGGTGCTCTCCCAGCTGAGCTACAGCCCCAAGAGAAACCACGTCATGGTGGGCCTGGGTAGACTCGAACTACCGACCTCACCCTTATCAGGGGTGCGCTCTAACCAGACTGAGCTACAAGCCCAAACGTAGGCTTTATAGTTTTAAACAATGAAAGAGAAACGAGGACGGTAAGCCACATATAATTACTAAGTTAAAAATTTCTTAAGTTAAAAAGAACTCAAAAAATGACTCTTAGAAAGGAGGTGATCCAACCGCAGGTTCCCCTACGGTTACCTTGTTACGACTTCACCCCAGTCGCTAATCTTACCGTGGTTGGCTGCCTCCTTACGGTTAGCGAACCAGCTTCAGGTAAAACCAACTCCCATGGTGTGACGGGCGGTGTGTACAAGACCCGGGAACGTATTCACCGTAGCGCGCTGATCTACGATTACTAGCGATTCCAACTTCATGCACTCGAGTTGCAGAGTGCAATCCGAACTGAGGTAACTTTTAGAGATTTGCTCCAGATCGCTCCTTCGCTGCCTTTTGTAGTTACCATTGTATCACGTGTGTAGCCCGGCCCGTAAGGGCCATGAGGACTTGACGTCATCCCCACCTTCCTCCGGCTTATCACCGGCAGTTCCTTCAAAGTTCCCACCATAACGTGCTGGCAATTGAAGGTAAGGGTTGCGCTCGTTGCGGGACTTAACCCAACATCTCACGACACGAGCTGACGACAGCCATGCAGCACCTGTATCCAATCCACCCGAAGTGAAAGACTTAATCTCTTAAGTCTGCGATTGGTATGTCAAGGGCCGGTAAGGTTCTTCGCGTATCTTCGAATTAAACCACATGATCCACCGCTTGTGCGGGTCCCCGTCAATTCATTTGAGTTTTAGCCTTGCGGCCGTACTTCCCAGGCGGAGTGCTTAACGCGTTAACTGCGATACTGGAAATTTAAATTCCCAACATCTAGCACTCATCGTTTACTGCATGGACTACCAGGGTATCTAATCCTGTTCGCTACCCATGCTTTCGAACCTCAGCGTCAGTATTGGCCCAGAGAGTCGCCTTCGCCACTGGTGTTCCTCCTAATATCTACGAATTTCACCTCTACACTAGGAATTCCACTCTCCTCTACCAAACTCAAGAAATGTAGTTTTGAAGGCAGTTCCAGAGTTAAGCTCTGGGATTTCACCTCCAACTTACAAATCCGCCTACGCTCGCTTTACGCCCAGTAATTCCGAATAACGCTAGATCCCTCCGTATTACCGCGGCTGCTGGCACGGAGTTAGCCGGATCTTCTTCTTCAGGTACCGTCATTATCTTCCCTGACGAAAGAGTTTTACAACCCGAAGGCCTTCATCACTCACGCGGCATCGCTGGATCAGGGTTGCCCCCATTGTCCAATATTCCCCACTGCTGCCTCCCGTAGGAGTCTGGGCCGTGTCTCAGTCCCAGTGTGGCTGATCATCCTCTCAGACCAGCTATAGATCGTAGTCTTGGTGAGCCATTACCTCACCAACAAACTAATCTAACGCGGGCCCATCCAATAGCGCTTAAAGCTTTTCCCCGGAGGGTGTATAAAGTATTAGCTTAAGTTTCCTCAAGTTATTCTCTACTACTGGGCAGGTTCCCACGCGTTACTCACCCGTCTGCCACTAGATCCGAAGATCCCGTTCGACTTGCATGTGTTAAGCGTGCCGCCAGCGTTCATTCTGAGCCATGATCAAACTCTCAAGTTTAAACACGACGCACACAAACTTATTGGCGGAGTTACATAATCTAAATTATGTAATCCAAATAAAACGTGTACGATTATTCTGTACTGCGGAATTACCGCCCACGTTTCTCTTTCAATTTACTTTTCCAATAGCATAATCGCACAGACATGTGTTACTTTTCCATTGGAAAAATAAAAAATGCCACATTAATTATATTAAGACTATAATAGTCATATGCCGCAGGTTCAGAGCATCACCGAACAAGGGTGAACGTTTTTTATTGTATTGAGCCAAAAAGTCAAGTGTCAAACACAAAATTACGCAGAAAATAAGCATTTTTTAGTATTACATTAAAACCAACAATATCAATGGGATAGAGCGTGTAAAATCATTTAGTCTTCTAGAATTAATATTAGTGATGTCATAAAGTCTAAATTCTTTATATGAAAGTATGAAAATGCATCTATTAAACAAAAAAATCTTGTTTTTTTTAGCAGGGCTGATTCTTATTGGTATGATAGCTTATTATTTATCAGTATCTAACAACGACAATTATAATAATCAAAAACAAGAAGAGGCAAGTCAAATTCAAATTGTTAATACTGAAGAAAAAGATAGTCTAGATTTATTCTTTTCATTTCTCGAGTACTATGAACTTAAAAAAGGCGACACCTTTATTAGTACACTTAAAAAAACTGATCTTAATAATGGTGAAATTGAACAATTAATTATAGCGGCACAAGGTTTAATGGATACAAACCAACTAAGAATTGGAACACGTATAGAGATAATTTCTGAACTAATAAACGAAAAAAGAATTATTAAAGAAGTTGTAATTTACCCTGATAATGAGGAAAAAATATCAGTCTTAAGAATAGACGATAAATTTATAGTACAAAAAGACGTAAAAACGCTTTATTCAGAACTCGTATTTCATGAAGTTGAAATAGATGAAAGTATTTATTCATCACTTAAAAATATTAATGTTCCAGACAATATAATTATGTCATTTGTGCAACTTTTTAGTTTTGATATTGATTTTCAACGGGACATAAGAAACAAAAATCAATTAAAAATTCTATTTGAACAATTTAAAGATAAAGATGATGACTTAATCAAAACTGGATCCATCTTTTTTGCAGAAATCGTACTTACCAAAGATAGCTACGAACTTTATAAATTCCAGGATAATAATGATATTGAATATTTTAATAGTGATGGCAAAAGTGCTGCAAAAGCTCTAATGAAAACTCCTATAAATGGTGCAAGATTATCATCAACATACGGCATGAGAAAGCATCCTATCCTAGGATATAATAAAAAGCATATGGGCGTTGACTTTGCTGCTCCCATAGGCACTCCAATCATGGCTGCTGGAACAGGGCATATTGAATATATTGGTACCAACGGTGGTGCTGGAAAATATATTCGGATTAGACATTTGAATGGCTATAAAACAAGCTATTCTCATCTCAGTAGTTATGCTTCGGGCATGCAAAAGAATGTTCGAGTAAAACAAGGTCAAACTATCGGTTATGTCGGTAGTACAGGATTATCAACAGGTCCGCATCTTCATTATGAGGTTATATTTAATGGAGAAAAAATTAATCCGATGAAAATGAAACTTCCATCAGGTAAAAAATTAGCAGGAATAAATCTAAATAACTTCCTCATAGAAAGAGACAGGATAAATAATGAGATTTCAAAAATTAAGAATTAGCTTCTTCTATAGCCTTAGCAGGATCTAAAGTTTCTACAGGTATAGTTTTCTCATCTGGCGACTCAGTTTTGATAACTTTTGCGTCGCCATTGCTATTATTTTTATCTTGACGGTCATTTATTAAACGGCTGTAGTGCTCTGCATGCTGCAAATAATTTTCAGCACCTACATGATCTCCTGAAGCTGCTGCATCTTTTGCAAGGACTTTATACTTTTCAAGCACAGTTGATAGATTTCCTCTTACGCGAGTAGAGCTATTACCATTAACAAAACTATCACCTGAATGTCTATTGTTTGACCTTTTAAAAGGTCTAGTTCTTCTATTTTTCACTTTGAAAATTAATTCCTAAATATAATTGGAAATTTTTTAATTAATTCTATTAAAAGAATGTTTGTAAACTAGTGTTTACTATTAAAATAATCAAGTTTTTATTTAATTACTTTCGGCAATAATACATCTGGGAATATTTGATATATCATTTTTTATAGAAACAACCTTAAAGTTATTGTTTTTCAATATCTTAGCTACTCCATCGTGTTGATTTATTCCTACTTCTAAGAATAAATATTGCTTCCTCTTCATCTTTTTAGCTAAATTCTGAATTATATTTCTGTAAAAATAAAGTCCTTTATCATCTGCAAATAATGCTTTTATTGGCTCAAAATTCCTAACATCTTCCATAATATTATTTTTTTCTTCAAATGGAATATATGGAGGGTTGCTTATTACAATATCAAATGAACTGGTATCAAAATTAGAAAAATCTCTCTCTAAAAATTTTAACCTATCTTTATTTAATAAAAATTCTTTATTAATTTCTGAAACCTTAATAGCTTCTTTATCAATTTCGATTCCTGTTCCTGAACTTAATAAATATTCATTTAACAAAGAAATAATCAAGCACCCAGATCCAGAACCAAGATCTAAAAAATTATAAGATTTTGTTAGATCAGGAAAATACTCAATGACTGATTCAATTAACAATTCACTATCTGATCTTGGAATGAGAACAGAATAATCAACATAAAAATCATTTTTCCAAAATGATTTGGCATTCGTTATGTAAGCAATTGGCTCTGAATTTTTTCTTCTATTAATTAGTTGTTCAAATTTTTTTAAATCCTTTTCACCTACTTTTTTATTATTAGCTAAATTTATTTCTTCATTACTCAATCCAAGCACATGTGATAGAAGTAACTTTTTCTCAGAAACAGAAATAGAATTCTTTGTTGAATACAAAATCTTATCTATTGTTGTCATTTTAGTTACTCTGATCTGCAATAATTAGATTTGAGATTACTTCCTCAAGACCTGATGCATTCAAAATTTGCTCAAGTTTATACAGCGTTAAATTAATTCTATGATCTGTAACTCTTCCTTGAGGGAAGTTATAAGTCCTAATCCTCTCAGATCTATCTCCTGAACCTATCTGAGATTTCCTCTTATCTGCGATATCATCTTCTTGTTTTTTCCTCTCATGATCGTAAAGTCTTGTTTTTAATACAAGCATAGCTTTTGCTTTATTTTTGTGTTGTGATTTCTCATCCTGCTGTTGTACAACAATTCCTGATGGCAGATGAGTAATTCTAACTGCACTATCTGTAGTATTTACATGTTGGCCTCCAGCTCCACTAGAGCGAAATACATCAACTCTGATATCTTTTTCGTCAATTTGAATATCTACATCCTCAGCTTCAGGCAATACTACAACACTAGCTGCAGATGTATGAACTCTTCCTTGAGACTCAGTTTCAGGAACCCTTTGGACCCTATGAACACCAGACTCAAACTTCAGTTTCGAATAGACACTCTGCCCTGATATTTTTGCTATAACCTCTTTCATGCCCCCTTTCTCAGAATCAGAAACAGACAAATAATCGACTTTCCAATTTTGATCCTCCGCATATCGCTGGTACATGCGCAATAGTTCATTTGCAAATAACGCCGCTTCATCTCCACCTGTTCCAGCTCTAATTTCAAGAATTACATCTTTTTGGTCTAATGGATCTTTAGGAATCAATAATTGTTTTAAGGTTTCTTCTGATGATTGAAGATTTAATTTTAAGTTACCAATCTCAGATTTTGCAATTTCTATTAGATCGTTGTCATTTCCGTCTAGAACTGCATTTAAATCTTCATGCTCTTTGAGAAGAGAAAAATAAATATTTATTTGTTCCGCTAAAGGTTTAATTTCTGCATATTCCTTTGAAATTGACACATATTTTTCTTTATCATTTACTGTAGTAGTTAGCTCTTTTTCTAAAGAATTAAATTTATTTAATATTTTATCTAATTCGTCTCGCTTAATCATTTATTGATCTAACTTTTTGCTCAACAAGCTCAACTATATGGTTAACAATTTCAGGATTGGTAATTTTATGATCTGCAACACCTGACAAATAAATCATATTATTACCCTTACCTCCTCCAGTAAGACCAATGTCACTTTTTAGTGCCTCTCCTGGACCGTTAACAACACATCCAATGATTGAAAGTGTGAGAGGTGTTTTTATATGTGCAAGTCTTTGTTCTAACTTTTTGACTGTTTCAATCACTGGGAAAGCTTGTCTCGCACATGAAGGACAAGAGATAATCTTTATTCCTCTTGAACCTAGATCTAAACTTTTTAATATTTCATAACCAACTTTAATTTCTTCTACTGGATCAGCAGTAAGTGATACTCTGATCGTATCTCCTATGCCTTTTGATAAAAGATTGCCAATGCTTATCGAGGATTTAATTGAACCAGATAAATAAGTGCCTGCCTCGGTTAGCCCAACATGAAATGGATAATCACACAATTGAGCAAGCTTTTCGTATGATTCAATAGTTATAAATACATCAGAAGCTTTAACGCTTATTTTAAAGTTTTCAAAATTATTATCTTCCAATAACTTTATATTTTCTAACGCACTTTCAACTAATGCATCTGAGCACGGTTCCTTGTATTTCATTAGTATTTTTTCATCTATTGATCCTGCATTAACTCCTACTCTCATACTAATATTGTTTTGCTTTGCAGCCTCAATCACTTCAATAATTTTTTCTTTTCCAATGTTTCCAGGATTCACTCTCAAACAGGCCGCACCAGCTTCTGCCGCTTCTATTGCACGCTTATAATGAAAGTGTATATCTGCAACGATCGGAACACTTGACTGATTTACTACCTCTTTAAGAGACTCAGTTGACCCTTTGTCTGGACAGGAAACCCTAACAATGTCAGCACCTTCTTCAATCAATGAGTTGATTTGAGAGACTGTAGCATCAATATCTGTAGTTAAAGTATTGGTCATTGATTGAACTGTGATTTTCGAATCTCCGCCAACTAGTACGTTACCAACATTAATCATTTTGGTCTTACGTCTGACTATAGTGTGTTTAAAATCTTCCCTCACAATGATACCTTATTAATATTTTTAAATTATATTATATTTTATCTAGATTAAATACACTGTGTAACGCATTTACAGCAGCCTCTGTTTTATTTCTATCAATTAGGACACTAATTTTAATTTCTGAAGTAGATATGACCTCAATATTAATATTATTATCAGAGAGACACTCAAACATTTTTGCTGCTATTCCAGGCTGATTTCTCATACCTGAACCAATTATTGAAACTTTTGATAAGTTTTGTTCATCCAACACTTTGGAAAAAACTATTCTTTTTTTGAGCTTCACAAGTACGCCGAGTGACTTCTTTAAATCAGTCATCGGGACAGTGAAAGTTATATTTGTCATTTTTCTTTCAATAAAATTATTTTGGACAATCATGTCAACGTTTACTGATGAACCAGCTAATTCTTTGAATATTTCTGCTGCAACTCCTGGCTTATCCTCTACATCTATAATAGTTATTTTTGCCTCATCTTTAGAGTAAGCAACTCCTGTAACCGCACGAATTTCATTCGATACATCGTTTGAAATTTGTGTACCTTCATTAGAAGGATTGAATGTCGATCTTACATTAACACTCACATCATGATTCATCGCTGACTCCACTGATGTAGTCTGAAGGACCTTCGCTCCTTGAGAGGCCATTTCAATCATTTCTTCATAAGATATCTTATCAAGTCTTCTGACTTTGTCTGTCATTCTAGGATCAGATGTATAAACACCATCAACATCAGTATAGATATCGCATCTTGCCGCACCAACTGCCGCAGCTAAAAAGACCGCTGTATTGTCTGATCCGCCTCGGCCAATAGTTGTTATCCTTCCTTCTGAAGATATTCCTTGAAAACCCGCAACCACTGCAACTTTTTTCTCTTTAAAATCGTTGACAATGCCATCCGGAACTATTTTATCAATAAAGGCATTTCGATGTTGGCCTCTAGTAATAATGGGTATTTGCCATCCTAACCAAGACCTTGCTGGTACGTTAAGTTTCTTGAGAGCCAATGACATAAGACCAGCTGTAATTTGCTCACCGGATGAAACAACAAGGTCATATTCACTATCATCATTAAAATCGATACTGTTGACATGATCGATTAAACTATTTGTAGTTCCAGACATCGCTGATACGACTACGATAGTGTTATTGTTTTTATCATACTCAGATTTAACAATTTTTGCAGCAGACTCTATTAATTTTGTTGTAGCAACAGAGGTACCGCCGAATTTTAAAACAATTGTGGACATTTTCTATATCGTAACTAAATAGTTTATCGTGATATTTTAAAGAATTAAAAATAAGAAGTACTGTATTACCTCAGTTAAATCAAGTACTAGTTAAGACATTGTATTATGGATATAAATTCAATTGATAAGACTGAAATTGAGAAATTTAGAAGTCTCTCAAAAGAGTGGTGGAAGCACGATGGTAAATTCAAAACCTTACACAAATTTAACCCTGTTCGTCTCTCTTACATAATTCAAACTATAAAGGATCATTTTTCTATAAGCTCCGAAAACAACAAACCACTTAAAGGTCTATCAATTTTGGATATAGGTTGTGGTGGTGGATTAATGTGCGAACCATTAGCCAGACTAGGTGCCAAAGTAACTGGAATAGACGCATTAGAAAAAAACTGTCTTACAGCAAAAATTCATGCTGATGAGAATGGATTAGACATTAACTATATTGTGAGTACCGTTGAAGAGCTACCGAAAAAAAATCAATATGATGTAATATTAAATTTAGAAGTTATTGAGCATGTCAATAATCCGAAAGAGTTTATTAATCAAAGTTGCAATCTGGTAAACAATAATGGATTGATGTTTGTTGCAACGATTAATAAAACATTATTTTCTCTGGTGTTCGCTAAATTTACCGCTGAATATATATTAGGATTTCTTCCGAAGGGCACTCATAATTGGAATAAGTTCTTAACACCGGAAGAAATTTATTCTTTCCTTATTCAAAACAAATTTGATGTTATTGGAAGTGCGGGTGTTAGTTATAATCCTTTAGGCGATACATGGTACAAGTCTCAAAATATGAGCGCTAATTATGTGGTAGCTGGTAAAAAAATTTAATTCTCCTCTTCAACCCAAGGTATTGATGCGACTTCAATACCCTCATCATTTAGCTCTACAACATCTTCTTTAGTAGCCTTGCCATAAATAGGTCTTTTGTCTTTCTTGCCGTAGTGTATTTTCCTTGCTTCATAAGCAAAATTATCACCTACATAATCGCAATTTTTTTCAATGAATTTTTTTACATCCTTAATTTTATTTTTTAATTCTCTAAGAACCTTTTCTGAAGATTTATCCTTGCCCTTACTGACAGATACATTCGGCTTAGAAAGTGTTTTTTCTACATTAGAGGAATTACAAATTACACACTCAACTAATTTTTGTTTAATCTGAGTATCACAGGATTTAGGGTTAGAAAACCACCCTTCAAATTCAGAAGAACAATCTTTGCACATTAAATTAAATACGATCATGCTTTATATATTGTTACGAAATAGTTCTTTTCAATAGTTTTGATTGGTAACTTGGCATATTTTTTCTAATATTATCAACTTCATCCATATGTATTTTACAGGTAATTATTCCAGTTCCACTCATTTTTTCTTTTAAGATTTTGCCATATGGCGAGACTATGAGGCTATGACCATATGTTTTTCTTTTAGGAGTATTTTGACCATATTGTGCAGGTGCGAATACATAACATCCGCTTTCGATAGCTCGTGCTTTTAATAATGTGTGCCAGTGAGCTTTTCCAGTAGTAACTGTGAATGCGGAAGGAATTGAAATTATTTTAGCACCTCCAGCAACTTGACTTCTATACAATTCTGGAAACCTCATATCATAGCAAATTGAGAGCCCAATTTTGCCCCACGGTGTCTGACCTATCTTTACTTTTTTCCCAGCAGTAAAAATAGAAGACTCCTTATAAAATTCTTTAGAGGAGATGATGGCATCGAACATATGAATCTTATCATATTTTGAAATTATTATACCTTTATTGCTAATTAAGTAAGATCGATTGAAAAGATTCTCATTTTTATCTTTCACAATGATAGATCCTAAAATAACCCAAACAGAATTGTTCTTAGCAAATTCTTTTATTGTATTTAAACATGGATCATTTTTTTCAGAGTAGGTTTCTTTCAGTAAATGCTTTTGATTTAAAGAAACGATATTAGTGATTTCGGGTGTTAAAATTAAATTTGCATCAAGCTTTACAGCTTTAGATAAATATTTGAGTGTTTGATCTAGATTTTTTTTTACTGATTGACCTGAATTTAATTGGATGCAGGCCACTTTAAATCTTTTACCCATCTAAAATACTGTCAAGCTTGCCACTTACGTCAAGTTTTTTTAATTCTTCAAATCCACCAATATGCAGGTTTTTAAAAAAAATTTGTGGAACAGTTCTTTTTCCATTAGCTCTCTCTAACATAATGTCTCTTTGGGAGGGGTCGTCTTGAATGTTAATTTCCTGATACTTTATTTTTTTTTGATCAAGGAGTTTTTTTGCTAAGTCACAATATCCACAATTGTAGGATGAATAAATAATTATTTGGTCACTCATAAAAATTAGATCCTATCATCAAAATAATTTATGATTTCAGAAATATTTTCTAATACTTTATCATCTTCAACATAAGTTTCACCTAATCTAACGACTATCATATCCTTAGATGGGATGATCAATATGTACTGTCCTCCAAATCCAGCGGCATAGTAAGTATCCTTTGGAAGTCCCCGTGTAAATGCTGGATGAGGCATCCAAAATTGATTGCTATACATTCGGTAGGAGTTTTTAGCTGGAGTTCTTGTGTCATCAATCCATTCTTTTGACACAATTCTCTCACCATCCCATACTCCATCTCTTAAATATAAATATCCAAATCTTGCATAATCTCGTGCGTTTGCAAAGATCGAGCTACCACCAATGAAAGTTCCAGAATTATCAAATTCGAAGATAGAATTTTTTATACCTATTTTTTCAACAAGATTACCTTTGATGAAATCCAAATAGTCGATTCCTTGAACTTCAAGCCTTGTCTTTATTATTTGGCTAAGAATATTAGTTTCTCCCGTCGAGTAGTTATATTTCATACCTGGTAGAGGGGTTTTTAGTTTCATGGAAGATGCAAACCCAGCTTGATCAAATCGTCCCTGCCCAAATAACATTTCTAATGTATCTGACCTTCCACCTAAATCATACTCCTCTACATAGTCTAGCCCTGACTGCATATTAAGCATATGTCCTATAGAAATATGTTTTCTATTGTCATCCCAGCTTGGTAGGAGATTTGTTTCATCTTTTGATAAGATGATTCCCCTATCAATCATCATCCCAGTCAATAAACCAATATAGCTTTTTGCCATTGAATAAGAGACAAGTTTAGTATCATTTGTAATAGGAGAATTGTACTTCTCATAAACAATACTTCCATCTTGAATAATTAAAAGCGCATTCGTGCGCCCCAATTCATCATGAGAATTATCAGAAAAAGTATAATTAATAATTGCACTAAACCCTTCGTCGTCAATTTCTTTTAAATTTTCTGGCCATTTATTTGTTGGCCATTCAACTGCATCATTATGTGGTAACTGATTAATAATAGCTAATGACGGATTGACCCAAATAAAAATAAAGGATAAATACGTAATAAATTTTATAATTTTATGCATAAGGTATTACGAAATATATATAACACATTAATAATATTAATATCATTTTTTTTTATAAATATTAGTACAGCCAAGTCTGATGAAACTCTCATTGGTTTAAATGCTTCAGCAAAACACTATTGTGTTTGTTTCTTTATATCAGAGATGAAAAGTGATTATTGCGATGAAGCATATGATCGTGTTATAACTGCATCAGTTTCAGACGATGAATTGTACAGTCAAATTAAACTATTGGGTTACAATAAAGATGAGGTGGGAAAAGAAATCTCAATTGAATATGGAGAGTATAATATAGTTTCTGTTTTTACTGAGGAAACTGGTTGTTATTTTAAAAAATAATTAATAACTTTGGTATTTGCAGGCAATAATTTTATTTTTTTTATCTCTTTAATTGAAACCCATCTTAATGTTTCATTATCTTTATTTTCAATTTGACCTGACCAGTGTTTAACCTCAAATGTGTACATCATTAATAAGAAAGCTCGATACTGATGCCTAGTGAAAATATAATTCTTTAACTTATTTTTAGCGATAGCAATTCCTAATTCCTCTTTCAATTCTCTTATTAAGGCTTCAAAATAATCTTCGAAATTAGATAATTTTCCTCCAGGAAACTCCCAACAATTTCTGAATGTTTTTTTATTTTTTCGACTCATAATTAGAATTTGGTTTTTTTTATTTCGAATGACTGCTGAAGAGCAAAAAACCAGATTCATGACTTATATGAGGCATTTATATCTATATATTTGTGCGACAAATCACATGTTAAAATATCAGCGTGTGAATTTCCTATTGCGAGATCAATTTGTATTTCAACCTCTTTTTGACCTAAGTACTTCTTAATATCAGAATTATTTATTTTAGTATTAGCTCTTCCATTCATTGCTACTAAGTAGTCGCCAAAGTAAATCTTTAATTTTCTTTGATTGATTTTTTTATATGTTTTGCCAATTGCCATTATTATTCTCCCCCAATTAGAATCTTCTCCATAAATCGCAGTTTTAAAAAGAATTGAATTTGCGATAGATCTTGCAATTTTCTCAGCCTGCAAACTATTCTTAGCTTTCTTCACTTTAATTTTGATTAATTTAGTTGCTCCCTCACCATCTCTAACGATTTGTTCCGATAAAGAACTAAACACTTTATATAAAGATATTTTCAAGCTATTTATTCTTTTATCATTTATAGATTTAATTTTGTTTTTAAGTTTTATTTTATTCGAGCTTGCAAGTATAACTGTATCATTCGTAGACTCATCGCCATCAACAGATATTCTATTGAATGACTTGGCATTAAATTGCTTTAATAAAGCTTGTAAGATTTTCTGAGGAATTTCTAAATCAATAAATATAAATCCTAACATGGTTGCCATATTTGGCTCGATCATTCCGGATCCTTTGGTAATTCCCGTAATTGTTACTACTTTATTATCAACTTTAGTCTTCGATGAAATAGCCTTTGGAAAAGTATCTGTCGTCATTATGGCTTTTGCTGCATCCATCCAATTATTGTTTTTAATTTTATTTTTTCTTATCGCATTTATTATTTTTTGCTCAGGAAATTCTTCTCCTATGACACCCGTAGATGCAAAAAATATTTTACTTTTTGAAACATTAAATATATTTGAAACAAGTTCGCTTATCTTAATTAAAGACTGATGACCTTTCTTTCCTGTAAACGTATTTGCATTTCCAGAATTAATTATTATTGCTTGCACCTCTTTTTTTTTAAGTGCTTTTTCATTCCAATCAAGAGTACAGGATCTCATAGTAGACTGAGTAAACACTTCAGCTATAGAACCTTTTTCTTTAAAAATAAAAATTGCTACATCGTTTCGAGATTTATCATAAAGATTGGCACAGTAAGTATAAAGTTCTATGCCTTGAATGCTTGAAACCTTGTTTGCCTTTTTTGGTGCAAGTGGTGATTTTCTGTATTTTTGTCTCACTATTATCTCTTTAATTAATAATGCTAATTTTAACTTAATTGTAGTTAGTATTTAATGTATAAAAGCTTGCAATTAAATAGAAAATAACAATATCAACTTAAATGTTTAATCTAAATTCGATAGTAAATTCACTTTTTAGTGGGAATGATAAGAAAAAAATTGGTGAGTTTTCGAAAATTGCCAAAGATATCGACGCACTTGAACCAGCATTTGAAAAGAAAACTCAAGAGGACTTAATAACTCATATCGAGATGATTAAAGCTAAAATTAAAGATGGGGCAAGTATTGATGAATTTATTCTTGAAGCTTTCGCTATCGTTCGAGAAGCAGCAAAAAGAACACTTGGGCAAAGACATTTTAATGTTCAGTTAATTGGGGGGATGATTCTTCATAACGGTGGTATAGCTGAGATGAAAACAGGCGAAGGTAAAACACTTGTATCTACACTTGCTGCATTTCTTAACTCACTAACTGACGAAGGCGTGCATATAGTTACTGTAAATGACTATCTTGCAAGAAGAGACTCAGAGTGGATGGGTGATGTATTCAAATATCTTGGACTAACTGTTGGATGCCTCACAAACGACGTGACCGGGGTTGAGGAAAGACAAAAACAATACAACTGCGACATTACGTATGGAACAAATAACGAATTTGGTTTTGATTATTTAAGAGATAACCTAAGAGTGCTTAAAAAAAATATGGTACAGAGATCTCACAATTTCTGCATTGTTGACGAAGTTGATAGCATTCTTATAGATGAGTCACGAACACCCTTAGTAATTTCTGGAGCTGTTGAAGATAAAACAACACTCTATAATTCTGTAAACAAGATTATTCCTTTCCTAGACCTAGAAGATTACGAAATTGATGAAAAGACAAAAACAGGGACTCTTACAGATAAAGGAAATGATAAGGCAGAAAAAATTTTAAAGGAAAAAAATATTATTACTGAAGGTACACTTTATGACGTATCAAATGTTTCAATAGTTCACCATATTAATCAAGCATTGAGAGCAAATAAACTATTTGAAAAAGATAGAGATTATATTGTTAAATCTGGAAGTGTAATTATCGTAGATGAATTCACAGGCAGAACAATGGAAGGAAGAAGGTATGGCGATGGTTTGCATCAAGCAATAGAGGCAAAAGAAAATGTTAAGGTGCAAAATGAGAGTCAGACCCTAGCTTCTATAACATATCAAAACTATTTTAGACTTTACAAGAAAATATCAGGAATGACTGGAACAGCCCTTACCGAAGCGGAAGAATTTGCAGATATATATAATTTGCCAGTTTTTGCGGTCCCTACAAATACACCTATTGTCAGAAAAGATAATGAAGATGAAATCTACCGTACTTCGGAAGAAAAATATGATGCAATTATAAAACAAGTTGTTGAATGTAGTCAGAAAAATCAGCCTGTTCTGATAGGAACGACTAGTATTGATAAGTCGGAAAAAATATCAAAAAAATTAAAAAATGCCAAAATTAATCACGAAGTTCTAAATGCGAAGCAACATGAATCAGAGGCAAAAATAATTGCTAATGCTGGAGAGCCAGGCGCTGTTACAATAGCAACAAATATGGCTGGAAGAGGAACTGATATTCAATTGGGTGGAAACTTTGAGTTTAATAAAAAACAAATAAAAGATCGTGAAGGTTCTAATGAATTAAAAAATAAAATCTCCTTACAAAATAAAAGCGTGATTGATGCAGGTGGTTTATACGTCATTGGAAGTGAAAGGCACGAAAGTAGAAGAATAGACAATCAACTTAGGGGTAGATCTGGAAGACAAGGAGATCCAGGTGAAACTAAATTTTTTATAAGTTTAGAAGATGATTTAATGAGAATTTTTGGTTCTGAACGAATTGATAGCGTTCTAAAAAGTCTGGGTCTTAAAGAGGGTGAATCAATCCAACATGCGTGGATATCAAAAGCTCTTGAGAGAGCGCAAAAAAAAGTTGAGGGTCGTAATTTTGATATAAGGAAAACATTATTGAAATTTGATGACGTTTTAAATGATCAAAGAAAAACAATATTTGATCAAAGACTGGAATTGATGAATGCCGAAGATATATCTGAAATTGCAAAAGATATGCAATACGATGTCGCCGATGATATTATAAATCAATACGCTCCTGAGAAAGCGTATATAGATCAATGGAATGTTGATGAATTAAGTAAGGAGATTTCTCAGCATTTCTCTCAAGATTTTAATCTTAGGAAAATAATAGAAGAGGAAGAGATCGATCATCAAGGATTAAAAGATAAGATTTATAAAATCATAGATGATATTTCCATCGCCAGAGCTCAAAATCATTCCAAAGAAAAAATTAATGCTGCTGAAAAAATGGTTCTTCTCAAAATACTAGATGATAAATGGAAGGATCATATAAATAATTTAGAACAATTACGATCAACAATCGGCCTTAGGGGATATGGGCAAAGAGATCCTCTTAATGAATATAAAAATGAAGCTTTTAGTTTATTTGAAGGATTAATCAATAATCTAAAAACAGATGTAACAAAAATTTTCTCACGAATGCGAATACGTGAGAATACTAATCTCAACATTGACAACAATAATGACGAAGTTGATCAATCTTCAAATGAACCTATCAAAAAAAATAAAAAAATATCCAGGAACTCTCCTTGTCCATGTGGATCTGGGAAAAAATATAAACACTGTCACGGAAATATTAGCTAAATAAGTAGTAAGCTAATCCTACTGAAAAAATAGTAATTGCAAAAGCAGAAATTGCTCTGAAAAAAGTACTATTTTTCAATTTTCTCCTATCACTTGCCTTACCATACTTTTCATCAAGCACAGAATTTGCTGTAGTAAGTGTATCACTAAATAGCCCTGATCGCCCAATCTGCAAATATCTTTCTTGTCTTGCATGTTTTAGATCATTTCCATGCTGGTTTGATAAAATATTAAGATACTCTTCTATTTGATCGCCGACATTGTTCATCGCAATGAGTCGATTCCTATGGGCCCCACCTGAAGGTTCCTGAATTATTTTGTCAATCACATCTATTTTCAACATATCATTAGCGGTAAGTTTAAGTGCTGATGCAGCCTCAACAGTTTTTGAGTTATCCTTCCATAAAATTGAGGAACATCCTTCAGGTGAGATTACCGAATATATTGAATTTTCAAGCATCAAAACGGTATTGCCCGTTCCTATTGCAACCGCTCCTCCAGAACCTCCTTCTCCGATGATTACTGCTACAATAGGCACTCCTAGTGATAAACAGCATTCTGTAGTTTTCGCAATTGCTTCTGACTGTCCTCGTTGTTCGGCTCCCACTCCTGGGTAAGCGCCAGGTGTATCCACAAATGAAATAACAGGAATATCAAACTCTTCAGCAAGTTTCATTAAACGTTGAGCTTTTCTATAACCTTCAGGTCTTGGCATGCCAAAGTTATGCTCGATACGAGAAGTTGTATCATGACCTTTTTCATGACCAATAACCAAAACAGATTTTCCCCTAAATTTTCCAAATCCACCTATAATCGCCTTATCATCTGAAAAAGCTCTATCACCTGATAAAGGAAAAAAATCGTTAATTAAGTGTTCTATGTACTGCTTTGTTTTTGGCCTATCTGGATGCCTAGCAATAAGTGTTCTTTGCCAAGGACTTATATTTGAGTATATTTTTTTATAAGTATCACTAATCTCTAACTCAACTTTAGAGATCTTGTCTAGCATATCCTCAGAAGGAGCGCTATCATTTTGACTTTTTAATTCAACTATTTTGCCATCTAGTACTTCAATTGGTTTTTCAAACTCAAGATAAGTGGTCATTAAATATAAATTATATTAACTTAAAGTTTCAATTAATTTAGTTTGTTCAATGATTTGCTCAGCCTGTCTAATGGATGCGGCATCTATAAGTCTACCATTGAGAGTGGCTGCCCCTGCCCCAGATTCTTGAGCTTCTCTCATTGCCTTAATAATATCTTTGGCTTTTTGGACTTCGCTTTCAGGTAACGTAAAGACTTCATTGGCTAAGTCTACTTGACTAGGGTGAATTGCCCATTTACCCTCACATCCAAGTATTGCAGTTCTTCTTGCATGCGATTTAAATCCATCTGGATCTGAAAAATCACCGAAAGGTCCATCAATAATTCTCATGCCGTGAGCCCTGCCAATAGTTGTCATTTTGGAAATAGGATAGTGCCACATATCATTCCAGTGAATATTTCTCTCTCCATTAGTTTCGTCTGTTAAAATGGAATAATCTGAATTCGACCCACCTATATTAGTAGTTCTCATTCTGACTGATGCAGCATAGTCAGCATAACCAAAATGAAGAGACTCAATTCTTTTACTGCCAGTTAAAATACTGTCTAAGTTGGTTATGCCCATAGAAATTTCAATGATTAATTCAAAACCAATTTTTTTGTTTCTATTTACTTTGTCTTCTATTTGAGTAACCATCATGTCAATGGCATAAACATCAGCTGCAACTCCAACTTTTGGTATCATTATCAAGTCAAGTTGTTCACCACCTTGCTCCATTAAATCAACCACATCGCGGTAACAATAATGAGTATCGAGCCCATTTATTCTGACAGAAATAGTTTTTTTTCCAAAATCAAGTTCATTTAGAGCTTTAATAACATTTTCTTTTGCTTGCTCTTTGTCTTGTGGAGCCACCGCGTCCTCCAAATCTAAACAAATAATGTCAGCATTACTCTTGCATGCTTTATCAAATAATTCAGGTTTAGAGCCTGGAACGAATAACTGGGAACGATTTAGTCTCGTTGGTTTTGTTGGTACAGATGTGAAGCTCATGTTGATTTTTCTATCACTATAAAATTATCTTATCAAGGCCTTCTTCAGATACAAATTTATTTATTGTAAATTTTTGAGAGTGGGTGGTTATCTTTAACAGTCTTTTTCATTCTATCATTTAAAATATGAGTATAAATTTGAGTTGTAGAAATATCTGCGTGACCCAGCAATATCTGCAAGGATCTCAGGTCAAGACCGTTTGCGAGCAGGTGTGATGCGAAGGCATGACGTAGTTTGTGAGGACTAACAAATTTCTCTCCTATGCCTACTTTTATCGTAAGTTCTTTTAAGAGCTGATTGAATCTCTGTCTGCTGATATGTCCTAATTTAGAATTTTTTGAAGGAAATAACCATTTTTGATCATTTTTATTTTTAATGAATAATTCTCTTATTTTTAAATAGTTTTCGATTGTGCCTAATGTATTTTTGTCAATCGGAACAAGCCTTTCTTTATTTCCCTTCCCATAAATAAGTAAAAAATTTTTTTTCTCATAAAGTGCTGAAATCCGTAAGTTAATTAGTTCTGTTATCCTTATGCCTGTTGAATAAAGTATCTCAAGCATCACTAAAAATCGAATACCTCCATTAGACTTATCTTCTCGGGCAGCTTTTAAAAGTCGATCAATTTGTGTATTTGTTAGGAAAGTAGGTAGCTTTGAACTTTTCTTTGGAATATTTATTTTTTTTATTGGATTTGATTCTAGAATTTCCTCTTCGACTAAAAAGTTAAAGAAATGCCCTAACGCTGAGATTTTTCTAAGCACAGTAGATCGCTCAAAACCCTTTGCATTCAACGAAGCAATATATTTTTCAATATCTAAATTTAAATTTTTTGATGAAATTTTATCTATATTAAGTTTCGTTATTTTTAAACACTGCTTGATGTCAAGGCTATATGATTGAATAGTGTTCTTACTAAGTCCTTTTTCAGACGCAAGAGATTCTAAAAAGTTTTCGATTAGTGATGCATTAGCCATTTAATCTAAAGCGTATCTTTTGTGAGATATTCAAATACGTATTGATTTGCATATACAGGGTCTATATTAATAAGTCCCTCTATGATCGTAAATATTGTAGTTTCATGAAGATTTATGAACTTTTGATCACCGTGTATGAGATTTAAAAGCAAGATCATTTCTCCAACCTGATTATCTAGTGATTTTAAGTATTCATCAAGCTTCACATTTGTAATTACAGATGAAACCCTGTTTAAATCATTTGGCGTTTTCCAATAATTACTTATTTTTTCATCTGTCATTAACTCATAATATTTGACAATAATATTTTTCTGTTTTGAGCTAAGTTTTTTATCTGCAAGTAGAATTTCAAGCTCATCTAAAGAAAAAGAGATATCGGAATTGAGGAATAAATAAAACTTTATCTTCGCCATTAATATTTTATAATCATCTTTATAATCAATTACATTTAACCATTCCTTACATTTATCTAAATCTTTGTTAAGTATAAGAATTAAACAAACATCTAGACTTTCTGCTACTAAATTTTGTTTTGGAGTAATTACTTTAACTTTGTCATAAATAAGAGTTGAAGCTTTATTAAGAAAGCCTTGCTTACTAAATACATCAATAAATTTTGGAATAAGCTTTACAATTTTTTCTTGAGATGCAGTTTTTCTAATTTCTTGATAAATTGAAATCCTATTCTCCAATTTTATATTTTTTTCATTATCATTTTCAATCTTATAATCTATATAAAAATCTGCTAAGTAGGACACGTCAAGAAGCCCTTGTTCTAGCAATGTTTCAGTGATGTTTATTTTTTTTAAGTTACTATCTTGACTAGATAAAACATAAAATAATTTATAGTCAATATCTGCATCATCTTTAATCAAGTTATCATAATTTATCTTTTCATTCTTTAGCAGATTTAATTTAATGAGACTTATGTCTCCAATTTCATTAGTATTAGTAAGTTCATCATTTAATAAAGAAATCAAAAGATCAATATATTCTTTTTCGTGCTTAGACTCTTCACGCATAAGAGAGATATTTAAATCCAAAGCCAACAAGTTTGAGTTCATTGCATTACAAAATGATGTGTAATGTAAGTCATTAAAATAATCAGAAAAATAAGTTACGTCTCTATTGCAAATTCTCTTATAATTTCCACTAATAAGAAAATATTTTTCAATATTCCTTAATATCTGTTCATTGATTTCGTCTCCATTCATTAGAGTGGATAATAAATAAATTTCTTCAAAATACCCTTTGGAGGCCAGAAAATTAATTTTTAAATCTAAATAACTTTGAGCACTTTCTAAATTATATTTTGGAGGTGTAGCTATAGTAAGAAGTGAATTAACCAACAGCTCTCTAAGTGTTGAACTTTGGGATACTTCAGGTAAGGAATTAATCAAATACTCTATATCAGAGTAACTTGATCCATTCCATAAAGTTATATCAAACCCACCATTTGAGATATCGATCAATCCAAGTGAGTCTTTTCTAGAATAAGAAAAATTAGACTCTTTTACTGCAGACTTTGAGTCTGTATTTTCATCAATTTTCAAATCGTCTTCTGTGTCATTTTCATTAATTGGCAGCAAACTATCTTCAGCCCAAATATCAAATGGTTCTTTCGTGTCTGTTTGTTCGGCATTTGCTGAGAAAATTATAAAAATTATACTTACGAGATAAATAGTTATAATATATAATAGATATACAAAAATGCTTTTTTTCGTCATAACAATTTCTTTTAACAGATTAATCTAAAACTGTGAAATTTATTCACATCTAATGATGTCAAAATTAAGACTTTCTAATAGTAATAAAAGTATTGTTCTTGTGGGTCACATGGGATCAGGAAAATCAACAATAGGCAAAAACCTCTCAAAGAAGTTGGGTATTGATTTTTTTGATTCTGATAAAGAAATCGAGTTAAGAGAAAAAATAAAAATTAGCAATATCTTTAGTTTACATGGAGAAAAGTATTTCAGAGACCTTGAGGAAAAAATTAATCTTAAACTTCTTAAATATAAGAATATAATTCTTGCACTTGGTGGTGGAGCATTTCAAAATCCTTCTGTAAGAAAAGTAGCATTAGAAAAATGTAATTGTATTTGGCTAAAATGTAGCTTAAATCTATTAGAACAAAGGTGTAATTTTAAAAAAAATAGACCTTTACTTGAAAATAAAAATATTAAATCAGAACTGTTAAAGTTAGATAAAATTCGAAGAAAAAATTATTCTAAAGCCCACTTGTCAATAAATGTGGGGGGGAAAACGAAATATCAGGTTACTAAGGAATTACTGAACCATTTTAAACTTAATGATTAAAACTCTCAAGGTTACAACTCCTCTTAAGAAATATAATATAATTATTGGCAATAATATTATAGCCAGCTCTGGAAAATATTCTAAAAAATATTTAAGGAGTGATAGGGTATTCATTATTACAAATAAGCTTCTTAAATCTTTATATTTAAAAAAAATAAAGAACTCATTTGTTAAGCAAGGAATAACTGTCCGCGAAATAATCATTAACGATAGTGAAAGTAAGAAAAATCTTGAGTCAGTAAAAATCTTAACAAGCCATTTATTAAAAAATAAAGTTGATAGAAATGATACTCTGATTGCTCTTGGGGGAGGCGTAATAGGTGATCTCGTTGGATTTGTAGCGAGTATAACCCTAAGAGGTATTAACTTTATTCAGATTCCTACAACTTTACTTTCACAAGTAGACTCATCAGTTGGTGGGAAAACAGGTGTTAACACGCCACTTGGAAAAAATTTAATCGGTTCTTTTTATCAGCCTGCCCTTGTTATTTCTGACGTAGGCATATTAAAGAGCTTAAATAAAAGAGAGGTATTGTCAGGATATGCAGAAGTAATCAAGTATGGCATCATAATGGACAAAGCGTTTTTTTATTGGCTATTAAAAAATGATAAATATTTTTTGAATCAAGATGCTAATTATTTAATAGAGATAGTATATAAATCATGCAAAAATAAAGCAAAAATAGTAAATCAAGATGAAAAGGAAAAAAATATTAGAGCCTTATTAAACCTTGGCCATACTTTTGGACACGCTATCGAAGCACTTAATAATTATAAAAAAACAGTTGTGCATGGTGAAGCTGTTGCGATAGGAATAATAATGGCGCTAGAGCTATCTTTCTTAGAAGGAAAAATATCAAAAAACATTATAAATAAAATAGAATCACATTTTGATAAAATAGGTATTAAAAGAAAAATACCAAAGCAATTAAAACGGCATTTAAATACTTCACAGTTTATAGAAGCAATGTCTTCTGATAAAAAAGTAAAAAACAAAAAAATAAATTTAATACTATGTAAGAGTATTGGTGAAGCTTACATCACTGATACTTTCAAACATAAGAATATGAAAAAGGTAATAAAAGATTTTTTAAACTAGATGTTATTTGAGATAATTATTTTATTTTTTGCTATTATTATACTGCTTGTATTATCTGCATTCTTCTCAGGATCAGAAACTGGATTGACAGCCAGTACTAGAAGTCGACTTACAGGTTTGCGAATGAAAGGTAGTAAAAATGCTGATGTTGCTCTTCAATTGCTAAATAAAAAAGAGTCATTAATTGGTGCGATATTATTAGGTAATAACCTAGTAAATATTCTTGCTTCCGCATTGGCTACAAGCCTACTCATTAAAGTATTTGGAAACTCAGGTGTAGCTTATGCAGTAATAATTATGACAGCATTAATTGTGATCTTTGCTGAAATTCTTCCTAAAAGCTATGCAATTGCGAATGCGGAGAAATTAGCGTTGATTGTTAGTCCATTATTAAAACCACTGGTTACTGTACTGGCGCCTGTTACATGGATTATGGAAAAAATAGTTTTTTATATTCTGGGAATTGTAGGAATTAAACATGATCAAAATTCTCGCAGTATATCTGTTGCCGATGAAATAAGAGGAACGGTAGACCTACACCATAAAGAAGGTCGGCTGTTTAAAATTGACAAGGACATGGTTACCGGAATTTTAGATTTATCTGAAATTGCAGTTGAAGATATTATGGTACATAGAAGCAACGTGTTTATGCTAAATATTGATGATGATCCTGAAAACATTGTTAATCAGGTAATAGAAAGCCCCTATACAAGAGTCCCAATTTGGAAAGATAATAATGAAAACATAATAGGTCTAATACATGCTAAAAATTTACTGAAATTACTCAGGGGAAAACAAACCCTTGCAATTACACGGGAAGATATAAAGGACTCACTTATTAAAACATGGTTTGTTCCAGAAACAACTTCTCTGAAAGATCAACTTCAGATGCACCTTAATAGAAAAATTAAATTGGCTATGGTTGTAGATGAGTACGGGGTACTGAGCGGGATGATTAGCTTAGAAGATATTATTGAGGAAATAGTTGGCGAAATAAGTGATGAACATGATATTGAGCTTTCTGACATAAAGAGGAATCAAGATGGTTCAGTAAAAGTAAAGGGTTCGACAGAAATAAGAAATATAAATAGAAGTTTTGGATGGGATTTGCCTGATGAAGAAGCAAATACGATTTCAGGACTGATAATAAATGAGTCAAGATCATTTCCCAAGACTGGTCAGATTTTTCAATATTATGGTTTTAAGTTTGAAATATTAGGAACAAATAAAAATATTATTACTCAAGTAAAAATATCTTCACTTAATTAGAGAATATTCTGCTTCAGTATGTAGCTTTAGTCTAATTGAATGAATGTCATCTAAAATTTCCTGTTCGAGTACTTTGTGCACTTTTCTCTCTCTATCAATTCGTGATAAGTTTAGAAATTCTTCAGAGACTATAATAAGTTTTATATGGGAAGTATCTTTATTTTCGCCAGAATAATGGTTTTTGTGTTGGTCAGAAAAATTTATTATTTTGAAAAATGATGGTTTAAAAAAATCATTAATCTTCCTGTTTATATTTTTTTCAAGACTCATATATAATCATATATACTTAACATAATTAATTGCGATATGGATAACAGAAAATGCTCTTTTGAAAATTGCCCCAATGATGGAGAATTTAAAGCACCTTCATCACCAAAAGAGCTTAAAAGGTATGTATGGTTCTGTTTAAAGCACATTAGAGAATATAATAAAAAGTGGAATTATTTCTCTGATATGTCTGCTGACGAAATTGAAGAATTTATTGAAAACGACATCGTTGGCCACAGAAAAACCAAAAAAATAGGCACGAATGATGTGAATTACTTCGAAAAAATATCAAAAATCTCTGAACAGATGTTTTCTGGTATGAATAATCTTGAAAACCTGAATATGCACCCTAGTTTTTATAGTTCAAAATATCTAAATGCGCTAGCAACTTTAGGTATGGACAAAAAAGAAAGTTCATTAGAGGATATTAAATCTAAATTCAAAAAGATTGTAAAAGAACTTCACCCTGATACAGTTGGACTGAATGAAGAAAATAAAGAAAAACTTACTAAGGTTCTAGAAGCCTACAAAATAATAAAGGATCAACATGACAGCAACAGGAAACCTAATTCAAAATAAGCCTGATATTTCTATTTCAGTTAATCAGGCCTTTGGCATTGACACAGATTTACACGTTGAAGGATTTTCAAAGAAGTCAGAATATGTTCCAGATATCGATAGTAGCTATTGTTTTGATAAAGCAACAACAATGGCAGTTCTATCAGGTTTTAAATATAATAGAAGGGTAATGGTCCAAGGATTACACGGTACTGGAAAATCTACCCATATTGAACAAATTGCTGCGAGGCTTAATTGGCCTTGTATAAGAGTTAACCTTGACAGTCATATAAGCCGAATAGATTTAATAGGAAAAGATGCAATTGTGCTAAAAGAAGGTAAGCAAGTAACAGAATTTCAGGATGGAATTCTTCCATGGTCATTACAAAATCCAACAGCATTAGTTTTTGATGAGTATGATGCAGGCAGGCCTGATGTTATGTTTGTAATACAAAGAGTCTTGGAAGCAGATGGTAAATTTACACTTCTAGATAAGAATAGAGTTTTAAAGCCAAATCCTTATTTTAGAATGTTTGCAACAACAAACACGGTTGGCTTAGGCGATACTACAGGCTTATATCACGGAACCCAACAAATCAATCAGGGTCAAATGGATAGGTGGAATATTGTAACGACACTCAATTATCTTAATTTTGAGCAAGAAAAACAAATTATGCTCTCAAAAGTTCCTTCGTTCAATACACAAGAAAAGCAAGAGATCGTTGAACTCATGATTAAAGTGGCAGACCTATCCAGAAAAGGTCTATCAAATGGAGATATATCAACAGTTATGAGCCCAAGAACAGTTTTAACCTGGGCTCAAAATGCAGAGATATTTGACTTTAATTATGCAATGGCGTTCAAACTTACTTTCTTAAATAAATGTGACGAGAGTGAAAGACAGATTATATCTGAGTATTATCAACGCTGTTTTGGTGATGATCTCTCATTAGAAAAGAATGAATTTAACTTAATATAGTGAAAGAAGATATTTTAGAAGATATCAAAAGAGCTATCTCATCTGCTACAAGGGCTATTGCTGAAAACAAAGAGCTTGAAGTTGTATTCGAAGATACTGGTTCTTCATCTGAAAATAAGATTGTTTTACCTCAAATAAAGTTAGATGTTAATCCTGAGTCGCTTAGCCAGCTTAGAGGAAATGCTGATAATCAAGCGCTAAGATATAAATACCACAATCAAGATACTTTTAAAGAATACGAGCCCTCTGGTGAAAAAAATAGAAGGATTTATGAAATACTTGAAGATACTCGCATACAACTAATAGGCAGTAAATTGATGAGGGGTGTTAAAAATAATTTGCATTCTCTCTATGAAGATAAATTTAAAGACAAAAACATTTCTGAAATCTCTAAACAATCTGATATTGATATTGAAGATGCTATTGATTTATATTTCAGAAATAAAGTAAGTCCTGATTATCTACCTAAAGACTCCGATAAAGCAATAAACGTATGGAAGAAATGGCTTAGTAGTAGGATTGGCGACTCTTCCAATTCCCTCTTAGAGAATATTTATGATCAAAAAGTTTTTGCTGAAAATGTAAATAAATTAATAAATGACTTAGACTATTATGATGACCAAAACACCAATGATGAAAAAAATGAAGAGGAAAAAAATCAAAACACAGAACAACTCGAAAATAATGAATTAGATGAGATAGAAAATCAGTCATCTTTTAGTGATGATGACGCCTCGCAGTCAGAAGAGGAAGTAGGATATGAAGAAACAGAAATGAATATTGACCAGCAAGAAGATGACGAACTTTCAGAGTTTGATGAAGGAAATAGTGAAAATGCAACACCTCAGTATAGAGCTGAGAATTCAAGTGAACAAATACTATCTGAGTACAGTATATAC
>CABZEU010000012.1 GCA_902524795.1 uncultured Pelagibacteraceae bacterium | reverse complement strand
GGTATCTGTTTATGATTTGGGTTTTAAATTGGGTCCCAGAATAAATGCCGCAGGTAGACTCGGAAGGTCAAGTTTTGGGACAGATTTGTTGACAGCAAGTGAGAAATTAAAAGCTGATCAGATTTCAGAAGAATTAAATAAATTTAACTCTGAACGAAGAACTATTGAAAGTTATGTATTAGATCAGGCCGTTGAACAAGTAACTGAGCAAAAACTTAATAATAAAGTTTTGATTGTCTATGGTGAGGGTTGGCATGAAGGAGTAATAGGAATTATTGCTAGTCGTTTAAAAGATAAATTTAACAAACCTACTATTGTATTTGCAATTAACGATGACATTGCTAAGGGGTCTGGTAGATCCTTAAAAGGAATTGACTTAGGAAGCTTAGTGGTCGCTGCTCAGCAAAGTCAATTAATTTTAAAGGGTGGCGGTCATGCGATGGCTGCAGGTCTAACAATGGAAAAAAATAAAATAGATGAACTAAGTCAATTTTTTGAAAAGAGATTAAAGAAGGTTGACGAAATTCAATCAAACTTTTCCACCATGCTTGCTGATGACAAACTTAGTATTTCAGCAGTAAACTTGGAAGTATACAATGAGATTGAAAAAGTTGGACCATTTGGTTCAGAGAATCCTGAACCAAATTTCATATTTGAAAATATTAAACTTACCTCTGTGGATCAGATTGGAGAAGATCATCTTAAATGTCTCATTAAATCAAATGGAAGCTCGTTCATTGAGGCAATGGCATTTAGAAGTTTAAACACAAAGCTCGGAGATGAATTAAAAAAGAATAAAGGTGAAAATATTTCAATATTTGGTAAGATAAAAATAAATGAATGGAATGGTAGAAAAACTCCTCAACTGCATATAATTGATATAGCGAATTCCCAAATAAATTAAACAGTTATTGATTTCATATTATTATTAGATATATAAATGGCATTAGGTCCCTTCGTCTAGCGGTTAGGATATCTGGTTTTCATCCAGAAGATCACGGGTTCGAATCCCGTAGGGACCGCCAAATCTGTGACAATATGTCAATAAAAATTCAAAAATACCTATTTAAAAAATGCGTTTAGCCATTATCTGTGATGTATGAATAATAAGATGTTTTCTCATTATCAACCCAGAAACTTAAGTGATAAAATTGCCCTTTTATTCACTAAAATGCTAAGGCTATTTGCCGATCTTTTCTTTAAGAAGAGATATGGGCACCGAGCTGTAATTTTAGAGACAGTTGCTGCCGTGCCTGGAATGGTCGCAGGTATGTTAAATCACTTAAAAAGTCTTCGAAAGATGCAAGAGGGTAGAGGTTGGATTAAAATTCTCTTGGATGAAGCTGAGAATGAAAGAATGCATTTAATGACATTCATTAACATTGCAAAACCATCTGCATTTGAGAGATTTTTAGTAATATTTGTTCAAGGAATATTTTTTAACTTATACTTCATTATGTATTTAGTTTCTCCACGTACGTGCCACCGAATCGTTGGGTATTTTGAAGAGCAAGCTATAATAAGTTATACAGAATATCTGGATGAAATTGATAGTGGCAATATTGAAAATACACCTGCACCAAAAATTGCAATAGATTATTGGAATCTATCAAAATTTGCCAAACTAAGAGATGTCATTATAGCAGTTAGAGAAGACGAAATGGGTCACAGAGATGTTAATCATGAATTTGTTTCTATTTTAGATAATGAGGTTCCAAATAAAAATTTAATTAGAACTAAGGAATTAAAATCTAAGAAGTAATTACCTATAACTCATCAATAAATCTATTATGTTACAATTAGGAATATTCTTACATTCACTAGTAGTGGGTTTTATGATTTTCTTTATGGCTGTAGTCTCACCTGTAATTTTTAAGATACTTGATGAAACTAACTCAGGAGCATTTCTAAGACAGCTCTTTCCACGCATGTTTTTGTACGGATTAATTGTAATGCTACTTGCAACTCTAAGTACCTTAAGTAGCCAGCTAGATATTTATTGGATTATTTCAGCTTTCTCCTCCATTTTCTTTGCAATAAATCTCTATATAATCACACCCAAAATAAACAATTATCGAGATGAAGCAAAAATAGGAAGTCCTCTGTCTGAAAAAAAATTTAAACAATTTCATTTACTTTCAGTGGTACTCTTTATTTTACAGCTATTAGGCTCATTATATTTATTATTTATTTATTTTTATTAGGAGTAATTATGAAGATTTTAAAAACATTTGATAATGCAAAACTTATTATTGTCGAACTTGAAGTTAATGTAGGCGATAAAAAAAGGAGCGCACCTACATTATGTGCGTCAATTGATGACAAAATAATCCCTTTAAGTTCTGCTCACGATGGTAGGCCAATACTAATGAACCTAGATAATGCTCTGCAGCAATAATGCTTAAGTTGTAAATTTATTGATAAATAATTCAGCTTTAGACAAAATCTTTATCTTTCTTTCGTTTTTCATTTTATCATAAACGTTTACCATCATATTCAGTCTTGGATTGCTACTAAAAAATTTTCTATTTTTGTTAATAAATCTCCAATAAAGACCATCCACCGTCTCACACCATTCACCTTTTTTAAAATCCATCATCTTTAAATAATAACTAGAACCACATATATATGGTTTTGTTGCAAAAATTCCTCCATCACTAAAAAGACCCATTCCATAAACATTGGGTACCATTACCCATTCAGAAGAGTCAACAAACATTTCCATGAACCATTTATAAACTTCCTTTGGCTCGATCTCACATAGATTCATTAGGCTTGATAATATCATCAGTCTTTCAATATGGTGCGTCCAACCATATTTCAAAGCATTGTTAATTGAATGATCTAGGGGCGGTATCCCAGTCTCACCTGAGTACCATTCTTTTTTTAATTTTCTTTTATGTTTAAAAAAATTTCTCTTTTCCATTTCTTCAGAGTAATTCTGATAAATGCCTCTCATAAATTCTCTCCACCCAATCACCTGTCTGATGTAACCTTCTAGCGAGTTCAAGTTTACCTTCTTTTTTAATTTTCTTAATTCCTCGACAATTTGCCTAGGAGTGATTAATCCAGTATTAATTAGCGGGCTGAGGGCACTATGAAACAAAACATTATCTCTTTGGCTTACTGCATCTTCATAATCACCAAATAAATTTAACTTTTCTTTTATGAAATTATCTAGCCACTTTGATGCTTCTTTATGAGTTGTAGGCAGCCAAAAATTATTAGTATTTCCCGGATGATTCTTGAAGGTTACTTCTACAAATTTTTTTAAAACTTTTGTATGTTTTGTTTCAGAAGCAATTAAGCGTTTTGGTAATTTTACAGTCTGAGGTAATTTTTTTCTATTATCCTTATCAAAACTCCATTTACCTCCAACTGGCTTTTCATCCTTGACGAGCAAATCAAATTTAATGCGACTCATTTTATAATAATTGGCCATTAATGGCTTTTTTTTGTTGTCTAGGTATTTTTTGAATTCATCTTTTGTATTTAGAAACATTGGTGAGGTGACAATTACTCGTTCTAAACCAGCATTTTTTATAAATTTGTTTATTTTTTTTTCAAAAGGCTTGTCCTCAATCTCAAACGATAAAACTTTCCTTGATTTATTTTTTTTGATTGATTTTTCCAATTTATATTCGTACTGCGAGGAAAATTTATTTTTACAATTATAATAATCAACCTCAAAACCTTTATCTATTAATAAATCGTTATAACTGCGCATTGATGACAAGAAATGAAGTATTTTTAACTTATGATGTTTTTCATAAGTACAAAGACTTAAGTCCTCGGCCATAAATATTTTATAATCTTTGAACTCTTTTAGGTGTCGAGGGTCAAATAATTGATTACCTAAAACTATAAATATATCTTTCATACATTTATATTATTTAAAGACTTAGAGCTTTTTCAATTTCATTAATGAATTTTTTTGAATCTGGTTTAGTTAAGGCTGTAAAACCAGCAAGCGCATTTCCATTTTTATCAACAATAATTTTGTGAAAATTCCATCTGGGTACTCCTCCAATAAAACCTAATTCTTTTTTTGACCACTGAAAAAAAGGGTGAGCATTTTTTCCTTTTACAACATTTTTCTCTGTAAGTGGAAAGGTGATATTAAATGTGCTTTCACAAAATTCTTTAACTTGTGCATTATCGCCAGACTCTTGATTTCCAAAATCATTAGAAGGAACCCCTATAATAATCAATCCCCTATCCGAATAAGTATTATATAAATCTTGCAAACCCTCATATTGGTAAGTAAAGCCACACAGGCTAGCAGTATTTACAACAACAATGGTTTTCCCTTTATAGTCAGACAATTTGATTATATCTTCTTCATTAATTGATTTAAAAGAGTGGTCGTGCGCATTCTCTGTCATAGCTGTACCCATGTATAAAATAAGAGTGATTGTGATTAAAACAAAATATTTCATTAGAAATTTATTAAAATATGTACGTAAACGCTAGCAAAGTAACCGATTGCTATGATTGGCGTCCATTTCAAATGACCGAAAAAAGTATACATCCCTCTTGATTGTCCCATCAAAGCAACTCCAGCAGCAGAACCTATTGAAAGCATACTTCCCCCAACGCCAGCAGTTAGTGTCACTAATAGCCATTGTGAGTCAGGCATTGAAGGCTCCATAGTTAGAACGGCGAACATTACCGGGATATTGTCGACAATAGCTGACAAAATTCCAACTAGTATATTCGCATTGGTTGCCCCTAAATCTGTATACATAAATTGAGAGACATATTCCAAGTAACCGATAAAGCCAAGGCCTCCAACAGATAAAATTACACCAAAGAAAAATAATAAAGTGTCCCATTCAACATGTGCGACATTTTCAAAAAAATCATATTTTTTTTCTTCAATATTAGTTGTGTTAATTTTTATATAAAAACTATAAAGTTGCAGGTAAGCTAATCCGGTCATCATTCCAAATACAGGTGGTAGATGTAAAAAGTTATGAAAACTAACCGCAGTAAGTATTGTTAAAAGTCCTAAAAGAATTATAACCTTTCCTCCATATTTAATCTCAACAGTTTCTTCTGCAACATTAGGTTTATGATCTGATACAAAGAAATGCATTATTCCTGCAGGGATTATGTAGTTTACAATCGAAGGAATTACTAAAGCAAAAAATTGAAGAAAATCAAGTTGGCCTGCTTGCCATACCATTAATGTTGTAATATCACCAAATGGGCTAAATGCGCCTCCAGCATTTGCTGCAACTACGATGTTTACACACGCTATCCCAACGAACTTAGGGCTTGAAGATCCAACGGCTACTACAACAGCGCATAAAACAAGTGCAGTTGTCAAATTATCGGCTAACGGTGAGAGAAAAAAAGCGAGAACTCCTGTAATCCAGAACAATTGTCTATAACTAAACTGATTTTTTATCAACCAAGCTTTTAGTGAGTTAAAGACATTTCTTTCTTCCAAAGCATTTATATAAGTCATGGCGACCAATAAGAAAAATGCTAATTCAGTATATTCAAGAAAACTGTGCCTTATCTCATGCTCAACCATTTCATAATGAGAGGTTCCTGAGTAAGCGAATGCTACTATTCCCCAAATTAAACCGGCAGCAAGAACAACGGGCTTGGACTTTCTTAGATGAGTAAATTCTTCAGCCATAACTAGCGCGTAAGCAAAAACAAAAATTGCCAATGCGGAAAATCCAGCCCAGTGATAAGTTAAATCTAATGAATGTTCCATGTATTTTTCTCCAATATTTTATGAGCTAAGAAGAAATAAATAAAACAAAATATCAACAAGATTAATGATACTGAGTATGCCTCATTTATTCTATAACTCCCCATTAGTCTATATATTGTTTGAGTAAGGGTTGACAAGTTATTCGTTCCAAAAAAAGAGATTACGACTAAGTCGCTTGCAGACAATATTGAGGAAACACAAAAAGCTGTTATTAATGATTTTTTTAGCCCGGGAAAGTCAATCGTTAGAAATCTACTAAATCCATATATATTTAAACTATTCGAAATATCATCATTTTCTTTTATCACTCGAAAAAATGAAGGGGCTAAGTAATTGTATGCAAATGGCAAAACAAAAAAAGAATTTAGAATGATTACAATAATAATATTTGGGAAATACAACAAATTCAATTTAGATGATAATATGTAATATCCAACAGCCATAACCGCAGGTGAAAAAATTATTAAACTATAGATCAAAGATTCTGATGCATTAGTCTTCTTATTCGTCAGCACCAGAAGGTTGTATGCCACAAGTATAGATATAATTCCTGAGAAAAAACAAATGATTAATGTATTGTAGATTGCTTCCCAAAGATATGTGTATGTTAAAATATTAAATAACTCTCTATTCATCCCCTTTACAATTATAAATAAAATTGGTGAAAAAATAATTAATGTAATAATCAATAAAATTAGTAAACCAAGAAGATTAAGTAGAGTGAGATCGAAATATGTTTTAATCTGTCGTTTATCATCAATCAAAAAATTCTGGCTTTTAAAGCTTTTAAAAAAAATTAAATAAATGGAAAAACAAATTATAAGTTGGAAAAAAAGTAAATTTAGAGCTGCATTAAAATCGTTAGAAAATATTACTGAATAATAAATAGATACTTCCAAAGTAGAGTACTTAGGGCCTCCCCCTAAAATTAACACAGGGGTAAAACTTACAAAACAAATAAATGTTACCAAAACAAAGAGGCTAGGAATATTTTTTTTAATAATTGGCCATTCTGACGCAAGAAAAGAAGATATCTTTCGTAAGCCCATTTGCCTTGATAGCATTTTCTCATTTGGACTGATCTCAATTAATGATTGATAAATAATTCTACCCACGAGTGGAGTATTTAAAATTACATGACCGATGAGAATGCCTGTAAGCCCATAAATTTCAAAATAATTTCCATAAAAAGATAGAATCCCAAAAATTGTTATTATTGTTGGCAGCACAAATATTATTGACTGTGATTGCGCAATAATTTTTACAATATAAAAATTATTATATGTATTTAATAAAAAGGCTAAAAGAGAACCAGCAATGATCGACAATAAAGCCGATAGCAATGATTGATAGATAGTAAAAAAAATAATTGAGTATATATAATTAGAAAATTTAAACCTTTCACTTATCTCGTAGTGAGAGAAAATACCAATTAAAGGAAGTAAAATTGTTAATGTCACGAATGTTAGACATATCCATGGAAAAAAATTTCTAGAATTAAGACGAAGCAACTTCAAGCCATGTTTTTATGAGAGGATCGGCCTCTAAAAAATCATCATATTGAATTTCTTTAGGTTTCTTAAGCTTTCTCATCTTATCAGGAATATTTTTAACATTCTCTATTGCAGGATACATTATATTCATCTGTGCTATTATTTTTTGAATGTCATCGCGAACCATAAATTCAACAAATTCTCTCCCAAGTTTTTGTTGTTCTGAGTCAGGCCTTACATAAACTATTTCTTTTGTTACAAGATGTCCGCCTGCAAATTCGATAGCTTTATATTTATATTCATCTTCATACTCTTGATGATAAAATGGTGAAGTACTATAGCTTAAGACCAAGTCAGCTTTGCCTTCAAGGAAAATACCATAAGCTTCAGACCATCCGGGAGTATAAGTTAAAACTTTATTATTAAATTCTTTGAGTATTGTAGGAAAGTTATTTGGGTGAGTAAGCTTCATCCATCGCAATAAACCCATTCCAACTGGACTAGTTCTTGGGTCTTGTACGACTACTTTTAGGTCTTCTTGGCTAATTAATTCCTCAAAGGAACTTGGAATTTTATTTAAAATTTCACTATTATATATAAATGAAAAATAACCATAATCATAGATGTTCCAATTTTCAGATGAATAGTCAAACTCATGCATCTCAACTCCGAGAATTACATCCTTATCTTTTAAAAATATTTCATTGGCGAGCGTACCTGCCTGACTTGTTGAAATATATTGGATATCGCAATCACAAATCTTTTCAAATTCAGCCTCAATTATAGGACCAGGCCCCCATTCGGCAGAAAATGAGTCATAAGTACCTATAACTAAAACTTCCTTTGCAGATACTGAACTTATTGTTACTAAGATAAAAAATAATGATAATATTTTGTTTTTCATATTTGCCTCCGCTAGCATTATCTAGATCAGGTTAAGGGTCGTTTCAAAAGAAACCTCTCAGCAATTGCTCCCCGTGAATAATTAAACTATACATTGAAAACTTATTCAATTTCAAATATTTTTTTCAAATGCAATTTAATATTTTAAAAGATCAGTCAAATTTTATAAAAGATAAAGATCCAGGACCTTTTTCAAAAAATAATGGCTTTATATACAATATGGAGTTAGATGGAACTTATTTTAAGGGCTTTAAAGTAGAGGAAGTAAACTGTAATAAAGCAGGAATAGCACATGGTGGTACTTTAATTGCGTTCGCTGATGGTATTATGGGGTACACTGCATGGAAAAAAGGTACTTTTCCATGTTTGACGGCTAAACTTAATGCAAACTACGTTGGACCGGCTCCCAAAGGTTCATGGGTATATGGTTTCGCAGAAATTACCAGGGAAACGAAATCTATTTTATTTATAAAATGCACATTATTTATTGAGGAAAATATTATATTTACTGCAGACGGTATTTTCAAAATTATTAGAAACAGAGGAAAGAAAGATCCATCATGATAAACAAAAATATTTTTAAATCAGCACGACATACTTCAAGCTATCTGTCTAGTGGTCCAGTTGATGGTCCTTTAGTGATGTTTTTTCACGGATGGCCAGAATTATCATATAGTTGGCGTCATCAACTTAAATATTTTGGTGAAAAAGGCTTTCATGTAATTGCGCCTGATATGCGAGGATACGGCGATTCCAAAGTTCATGACAATAAAGCTGATTATTCTCAAAGAGAGATTGTAAGAGATATGGTTGAACTTTTTCAAAGTTTCAACAAAGATAATGTAATAATAATCGGGCACGATTGGGGGTCTGAAACTGCATGGTCAATGGCAAGGCATTATCCTGGTCTTGTAAAAGCAGTTGCGTCATTGTGCGTGCCCTACGCAATGTTAGAATTAGATGTAAGTGATTCTTCTTTAGAAAAATTGATTAATAGGAATACCTACCCTAAAGACTTATATCCCTTCGGGCAGTGGGATTATCAAGTTTTTTATATGAAGGATTTTGACAAAGCATGCGCAGATATGGATAGTGATCCTTACAAAATGATCAAATTTGTTTTTAGAAGTGGGGATCCAAATACTGCAGGCATGCCTTATCCAACTTCAATAATAACTAAAAATAATGGTTGGCTTCCAGAAGGTGGAGAACTCCCTGATATTCCAATTGATAACAAAATACTAAATGAGGAAGATGCTCGAAAATATGCTGGATATTTGGAAAAGAATGGATTTTTTGGACCAAATAGTTGGTACGTTAATCACCAAGATAATAAAGCATTTGCAGAGGAAGCTGACAGCATTATTGACATGCCCTCACTGTTCATACACGCAACTTATGATTATGTATGTGATACGACTTCAACTAGTGCTGCAGATAAAATGAGAGAAAAATGTAAAAATCTCACTGAAAAAAGAATTGATAGCGGCCATTGGATGGCACAAGAAAAGCCAGAAGAATTAAATTTAATTCTGGAAAATTGGCTTAAAGAAGTATAGTGAATTCCATGTTCGGGGCGTAGCGCAGTCTGGTAGCGCATCTGGTTTGGGACCAGAGGGTCGCAAGTTCGAATCTTGCCGCCCCGACCAAAAAAATATGAGTACACCATCTGAATCTTTATTTTATATGCCACCTGAATGGTATCCCCATGAATGTTGTTGGATGCAGTGGCCAACGGACTTTTTCCCTACGAATGCAACACCTTCATGGTCACATTTTGATTTAGATAAGGGTCGTATTGCGTGGGCCAATGTTGCTAACTCAATTAGTAAATTTGAAAAATTAATGATGATTGTTAACCCAAGTGATATTAATAGTGCCAAGAAATTGTTGAATAGCAATGTTGAAATCCTAGAGCTACCAATTAACGATGCATGGTGTAGAGACTCAGGGGCTATATTTTTACTAAACGAAAAAAATCAGTTAGGAGGAGTTGACTCAGATTTCAATTGTTGGGGTTATAAAGAAAACTATGAACTTGATGATAAAGTTGCAAAGTTCATGATTGACCATTCAAACTCTAAATATTTTAAAAATAATATGGTTTTGGAGGGTGGCTCTATACATGTGAATGGCAAAGGCACTTTAATAACTACAGAACAATGTTTGTTGAATAAAAATAGAAACCCAGATCTTTCAAAAGATCAAATCGAATACAATTTAAAAAACTATTTTGGAATAGAGAATATTATTTGGTTAAAGCATGGTACGGATGAAGGTACGGATGGCCACGTAGATAACGTCGCTTGCTTTTCAAATAGTGATACTATTTTGACAATGACATGCTTTGATAAGAATGACTCATATTATGATCTTTTGTCAGAAAATTTAGATATATTAAGAAATGCAAAAGATCAAAATGGAAAGCCTTTTAATATTATTGAATTAGAAATGTCAAATAAGAGAATTATACCTGATGATGATGAACCAAGTTCTTATATTAATTTTTATATCGCTAATGACGCGATAATATTTCCAATTTTTGGAGATAAAGTGGCTGATGAAAATGCAGAAAAAATTATTAAATCCCAGTTTCCCAATAGACAGATTGTATGTCTTGATGGTCGTGATATATTGCTCGGTGGTGGGAATATTCATTGTATTACACAGCAGCAACCAAGGAGCGTAAAATGAGAGAAGTAACTTTAGCAGCAACTCAAATGACTTGTTCAAAAAACAGTTCAGAAAATATCTATAAAGCAGAAAGCATAATAAGAAAAGCAGCTGGTATGGGAGCTCAGATTATACTTATTCAAGAGTTATTTGAATCAACTTACTTTTGCATGGATCAAAAAGATGAATTATTTGGATTATCAAAACCATTTGAAAATCATCCCACATTAAAAAGTATGTCGAAATTAGCATCTGAACTTAAAGTAGTTCTTCCTGTTAGTTTTTTTGAAAAAGCAAATAGAGCACACTACAACGCAATTGCGGTCATTAATGCGGATGGCAATATATTAGGAAAATATAGAAAATCTCATATACCGGATGGACCGGGATATCAGGAAAAGTTTTATTTTAATCCTGGAGATACAGGATTTAAAGTATGGGATACAGCTTACGCAAAAATAGGAATTGGCATTTGCTGGGACCAATGGTTCCCAGAAGTAGCAAGAATAATGGCCTTAAAGGGTGCAGAAGTTCTTCTCTATCCAACAGCAATAGGTGGTGAACCAGAAGATGATGGATTTGATAGTTCAGATATGTGGCAAAGAGCAATGATTGGTCACTCTGCAGCAAATCAAATTCCAGTTGTTGCATCTAATAGAATTGGGACGGAGCAAGGTGAAGAAATATCGAATTACTTCTATGGTCGATCATTTATTACTAATCATGTCGGAGATAAAATTGCTGAGGCAGGCAGAGACAAAGAGGAAGTATTGATAGGAAAAGTTAATCTAGATGAAGCTGAAAATTTACGAAATGTATGGGGTGTCTACAGAGACAGACGCACAGATTTATATAGTGATTTACTTAAACTAGATGGGTCAGAAAATTAATCATGAAGGCAAAAATATATAAGCCTTCCAAAACTGCGATGCAGTCTGGAAGATCAAAATTTAATAAATGGGTATTGAAAATCTCTGATAGCAAAAATCAAATTAAAGATACGATGATGGGTTGGAATGGAGGTAGCAATACATCATCTCAAATTCAATTAAATTTTAAATCAAAAGAAGATGCTATTCATTATGCTAAGTCGAATAATATAGATTATGAAGTACTTGAAACCTCTGTGAGGAGGGTTATAAGTAAATCCTACGCAGATAATTTTAAATGAGCGCCCGTAGCTCAGCTGGATAGAGCAACAGCCTTCTAAGCTGTGGGTCAGAGGTTCGAATCCTCTCGGGCGCGCCAAATAGAAAATGAAAAGAATACTTTTACTATCTTTATTTATTTTTATTGTTTTGTATTCTCAGATTAAAGCTGAAACTGTATACGATCTTTTTATTTCGGGTGAAAGAGAAAAAGGAATTGCAATTTTAAGGGATCTTGCAGAAAACGAGAATAATAAAGATGCAATATATGTTCTGGGATTGCTATATAATGATGCATCAAGCATAAATTTATGTGGCATTGAGGATTTCTGTTTAGGACAAAATTTTTCGAACTACAAAGTAGCAAAAAAAATTTTTACTCAACTTTACCATAGCTATAACGATCCACGAGCTGCATATGCACTTGGCGAATTTTATGATGACCATTGGTACTTTAGCAAAAATTACTCAAAGGCATTCAAGTATTATTTGTTTTCTGCTGAACAAGGAGTGCCTGAGGCACAATTTAATGTAGCCAATATGTACGAACATGGTGATGGAGTAAAAAAAGATCTTACCCAGTCTGTTCGCTGGTATTTACAGTGCAATACCACTTCTTTATGTGGAGCTGGAGTAGATGGTATCGATGATTTAATTAATCAACTAACTGGGGAACAATATGAATTAGCTAAATCCTTGGTCGTAGATGACATGAAAGAAGTTGATATTAGAATTACTATTGCACGACAAGTAGTATCCCAATAAAGATCAAACACTATATGTTGAAGAAAATATTTTAAAACTTCTCATGTATTTTTTTTATTTAGATTCCCTCTTGATCTATGATTATAATTTATTCATAAGTTTAATTAATTAATTAAAAAAAGGATTAATCATTTATGAATAATATAAAAAATGCGATTCTTGGATTACTTTGCTCAGTATTGATGATGCCAGTTGCTTACGCAGGCACTCTTGACACTGTTAAAGAACAAGGATTTTTCAACTGCGGTGTGAGCCAGGGAGTTCCTGGATTCTCTAACCCTGACGAAAATGGTAACTGGAGTGGTATTGATGTAGACGTATGTCGTGCAGTTTCAGCAGCTATTTTTGGTGATGCGGACAAAGTAAAATATGTCCCTTTAACAGCTAAAGAGAGATTCACTGCACTTCAAGCGGGTGAAATTGACGTATTGTCAAGAAACACAACTTGGACTTTGTCACGTGATGCTCAGATTGGTTTAGAATTTGCTGGTGTTAATTTCTATGATGGACAAGGCTTCATGGTGACAAAAGACTCAGGAATTACAAGTGCTATGGAATTAGACGGTGCAAGTGTTTGCACTAACCTTGGTACAACTACTGAGTTAAACATGGCTGACTTTTTCAGAGCAAACAGCATGGCATATGAGCCAGTTGTTTTTGAAAAAGCGGACGAAGTTGTGAATGCTTATGATGAAGGCAGATGTGATACTTATACTACAGACAAATCTGGTTTAGCTGCACAAAGAACAAAGCTTGCTGATCCAGATGCGCACGTTGTGTTACCTGAAACAATTTCTAAAGAGCCTTTAGGACCTGTTGTAAGAGAAGGTGATGGAGACTGGGCTGACGTTGTAAGATGGTCTTTAAATGCAATGATTGAAGCAGAAGAATTTGGCTTAACAAATTCAAATGTTAAGACAACTTGTGCTATTACCTCTAACCCTGTGGTTGCAAGACTATGTGGTAAAGAAGGTGGGACAGGTGCTGGCTTAAACCTAGGCGACAGTTGGTCTTATGACATTGTATCACTAGTTGGCAACTATGGTGATGTCTACGAGAAACACGTAGGAGAAAATACTCCAGTGGGTCTTGCAAGAGCAGGTTCGCCGAACGCTTCTTATAAAAATGGTGGAGTTTTATACGCACCTCCAGCAAGATAATTTGCTTTAATTTTATAAGTAAGATTACTTTAAGTTAAGAAGGGAAGGTCATTAATTTGGCCTTCCTTTTTTTATGTGATTTAAGTCTAAATATTGTAGTATATATCTAAACTAAGATACTTATGAGGCCTTCCAAATTTTCAAATTTCATCTTCAATAGGAATGTTCAAGGAACATTCTATCAAGCAATTACTCTATCAATAGTAATCCTTGGTGTTTATTATATTGTTCAAAATACTGCTGAGAATATGATGGCGCGTGGTTTGGCCAGCGGCTTCCATTTCTTAGGAGTAGAGTCTCAATTTGACATTGGAATGACTCTTATAGAATATTCTCCTACCTCAACTTATTTTGATGCATTTATTGTAGGTCTATTAAATACATTGCTTGTAGCAGGTATTGGAATATTTTTTGCAACAATTGTTGGTTTCGCATTTGGCATTATGCGGTTGTCATCAAATTGGCTTATTGCAAAGATTGCTGAGACGTATATTGAAGTAATAAGAAATATCCCTCTCTTGCTCCAAATATTCTTTTGGTATTTTGCAGTTCTCAGAGCCTTACCCAAGCCAAAACAAAGTATAGAATTTATGGATTCTATTTTTCTAAATAACAGAGGTTTATTTTTACCCGATCCAAACTTTAGTGAAGGCTCTTCAGTAATTTTTTATTTGTTCTGGATAACTATCGTTATTTCTATTTTCATTTTTATCTGGTCAAAACGAAGACAAAATAGGACTGGAATTACATTTCCAGCGTTTTATTTTTCGGCAGCTCTAATAGTAGGAGTATTTTTTGCGTCACTAGCAGCAACTGGCTTTCCTGTATCTTTTGAGATTCCAGAACTTAAAGGCTTTAATTTTAAAGGTGGTATGAAATTAATACCCGAGCTTGTAGCCTTAACTTTTGCTCTTTCGATGTATACTGCAGCATTTATTGCAGAGGTTGTGAGAGCTGGTATTATGGCTGTTTCTAAAGGCCAAACTGAAGCCGCAAGATCAGTGGGACTCAAAGAAGGTTTAGTATTGAGGTTAATAATAATCCCTCAAGCTCTGAGAGTTATTGTTCCACCTTTAACAAATCAGTATCTAAATCTGACTAAGAATTCCTCACTTGCAGCCGCTATTGCCTACCCAGACCTGGTTTTAGTATTTGCAGGAACTGCACTTATGCAAACTGGCCAAGCCATAGAAATTATCGGGATGGTTATGGGAGTATATTTATTTCTCAGTCTCTTTACCTCAATCATAATGAATCTTTTCAATCGTAGCATGAGAGTAGGTGAACGGTAGTGTCAGATATGAATAAGAATATTACGCCTCCCGTTATTGAGATAGGGGTTATAGGTTGGCTGAGAAAAAATCTTTTTTCAACTTGGTACAATACTATTTTGACCTTAATTGGCCTATATTTTATTTATTTAATAATTCCACCACTTCTTTCTTGGATATTTTTTGATGCAACTTTTTCAGGCACAAATCGAGAGGATTGCACAAGCAGTGGGGCTTGTTGGGTATTTATTAAGCAGAATATAAAACTAATTATTTATGGATTATATCCCTCCGATGAACTTTGGAGAGTTAACATTGCTTACTTTCTGCTTACTGTGAGTATAATTTATTTACTTATACCTAACCTGAAATATAAAGGTTTCGTAGGGATATTTCTTCTTATCATATTTCCCATCATTTGCGTGTTCCTTTTTTCAGGAGGTTTAGGTCTTGAAAATGTTGAGACTAGACTTTGGGGAGGTCTTTTCCTTACTCTTGTAATTGCAGGAGTTGGAATTGTCTTATCGTTGCCCATAGGAATTATGCTAGCCTTAGGAAGAAGATCTAAGTTGCCAGTTGTTTCTCTGCTTTCAACAATTTTTATTGAAATATGGAGAGGAGTTCCTTTAATCACGGTATTATTTATGGCATCAAATATGTTTCCACTATTTATGCCAGAAGGTGTCAACTTTGATAAACTAATAAGAGCTCTAATAGGTGTAATGTTTTTTTCAGCTGCGTATCTAGCAGAAGTTGTAAGAGGGGGATTGCAAGCAATGCCCAAAGGACAATACGAGGCATCTCAGGCTGCAGGGCTAACTTATTGGAAAATGATGGCCTTAATTATTCTTCCGCAATCATTGAAGATAGTTATTCCAGCCATTATCGGTAGCTTTATTGCATTATTTAAAGATACAACTCTTGTATTAATCATAGGCTTGTTTGATTTTTTAGGTATTATTCAATTTGTTGGAACAAATCCTGATTGGCTTGGGTTTTCTCATGAGGGATACGTTTTTGCAGCGACTATTTTTTGGGTTTTTTGTTTTGGAATGAGCAGATATAGTCAAAGACTTGAAAAGAAATTAGATACAGGAAATTAAAATATGACATCAGAAACAATGATAGAAATGAGCAGCGTTCATAAGTGGTTTGGAGAACTTCATGTTCTTAACGATATTAATTTAAAAGTAGCTAAGGGAGAAAAAATTGTTATTTGTGGACCTTCAGGCTCAGGAAAATCTACTTTGATTAGATGTATAAACAGACTTGAAGAGCATCAAAGAGGAGAAATTGTAGTTGAAGGAACAGAGTTAACGAATGATAACAGAAGTGTTGAAAAAATTCGTGGAGAAGTAGGAATGGTATTTCAACAGTTTAATTTATTTCCTCATCTATCTATATTAGATAATTGCTCTTTGGCACCTATTTGGGTTAGAAAGTTACCAAAAATTGAAGCCAGAGAAAAGGCAATGAAATATTTAAAACGAGTTCAAATTGATGATCAAGCTCACAAGTATCCAGCACAACTATCTGGCGGCCAACAACAGAGAGCGGCAATTGCCAGGGCATTATGTATGGAGCCAAGAATTATGTTGTTTGACGAGCCAACATCGGCGCTGGATCCTGAGATGATAAAGGAGGTCCTTGATGTTATGGTTGGGCTTGCAGAAGGCGGTATGACCATGCTTGTTGTGACTCATGAAATGGGTTTTGCTAAAGAAGTTGCTGATAAGATTATATTTATGGATGAAGGGCAGATAGTAGAGAGTAAAAACCCAACTGACTTCTTTTCCAATCCTGAGAGTGAGAGAACTAAGACATTTCTTAGTCAGATTCTCTAAAATGGCTCCCCGGACTGGACTCGAACCAGTGACAAAGCGATTAACAGTCGCTTGCTCTACCAACTGAGCTACCGGGGAATAGCAACACTTTATATCAAATGTTATCTTGCATATCTAGTTTTACTTTATCTAGAAATATATTAAATAGTAAGTTGTGACTGTACAAAAAGACAATATTTATGAATTTGGATTTGGCAGAAGTGATGATGTTTCTAAGAACACCAACCTTCTTGACGAGGCTGTATTTAGTTTCCTTTATGGAGGTTTATTCAGGGTATTAAAATCACTATCCCTGAGCAGTATTCTTGATTTAGAAATTGTATTCAGGCTTTATGTTAATTTTTTTAAAGGTCTTTCATTCTATGATATTCAGTACTTCACCCAGTCACCTGAAAGAACTTTATGGAGACGCTTAAAATATCTTGAGGAGAATGGAGTAATAAGAAAATCAAAAAATCAAAAAGATAAAAGAACAATAAGATTTTTACTATCTAAAAATTCCTATGACACTCTTAGCGACTCAATACCAAAAGAAGACTTAGCAATAACTATATCAAAAATAGCTATGTCGTATGCAGATAAGCTTTGGATGTTTAATGTGAGAGATCCAAATAAAGTACGAAAGACATTACTTAACCTTGCTAGGAGCTCAGTATCATTAAATGAGAGCAATTATCTCTGTCAATTTGCATTTGGTTTATCATATTATTATGGTGGAAATTTTGATCTATCTCTTAATCATTCTTACAACTCGATTAAGCTAAACAAAAAATTTGCTCATGGTCGAAGATTATTTGGATCTTCTCTCTATCAAATTGGTGATAAAAAAAGGGCTTCTAAAGAAATGGATAAAGCACTTGAATTATATGAAGATGCATATGGGCAGTGGAGAACATTCTTTGAGCTTTGGCGATTTAGTTTTCTTGATGAAGATAGCAATAATGCAAAAAAATACGCAGAAAAATTAGTTAAACTTCAACCTGAATACCCTCAGTCATATATCGGGTACCTTGCAACATTTGAAAAAGGTAACAATATCAAATCTATGAAATCTAAGCTCTTGGAACTTCTTCCCAATTTTAGTCCTGCTATGATTAAAAATTTTCATTCATGGATCAAGGAAGATCAGGCAGATAAGATTATCGAGAGTTTAAGAAAGCATATATCATGAATGGAGGCCACGACCGGAATCGAACCGGTATACAAGGATTTGCAGTCCTCTGCGTAACCATTCCGCCACGTGGCCAAACAATGAAGCTTATACCATCAATAATTAAAAACCGTGAATAATTTTAATAGATATGTATATCAAATCTTAACTCTATAAAGATGCTAATGGAAATTAATGCTGACAATTTAAGAATGGTTAATGGTCAAATTAAGCCTATAAATGGGATGACTGAAAAGTTAGTGTCTATATTTAATTCTTTAGATAGAGAAGGCTTTATGCCCGAAGAATTTAAAGAAAGCGCATACGTTGAAAAAAATTTGGTTTTATCTAATCATAGAGTTATTCTAAAACCTGAAATAGTTGCAAAGATTGCATTGCATATAGATTTAAAAGAAAATGAAAATGTACTAATTTTAGGCTCAACAACTGGTTACTTAACAGCAATATTATCATTAATAGCCGAAACTGTAATTGTTTTAGAGGAAGATGATAGTTATATAAAGTTTTCAGAAATAGCTACAAAGGAAAATAATCTTAACAACGTTATTTATATAAATAAAAGCATTTCAAACGGTTGTATTGAGCAAAGCCCTTTTAATGCTATTATTATTGAAGGTGCCGTTGATCATGTTCCTCAAAAATTGTTGAATCAACTCGAAAAAAGAGGAAGACTAATCGCAATTTTGTCAGAAAATGGCTTATGCAATGCAAAAATGTTTACAAGAAAAGAAACCATGTTTCATTCCGAGCAATTATTTCCTTGCGCTCTGCCAGTATTGCCTTCTTTTAAAGAGAAAAACATCTTTAGTTTTTGATAGCCAATAGATATAACAACATGTGTAACCTATGAATCAAAGCAAAAAAGATACTGACGACATATTAGATGCCATTAAATCTATGATGAGCAATGATCAGCATAATATCGAGCAGCGGCTTCCAAAAGATATCATTGAATTAACCAAACCTATTGATGAAAAGCAAATCAATGAAAGCGAAACAAGTGTTCTTGAATTAACAGAATTGGTTACTGATGAGGCGCTTGATGAAACAGTTACTGCGGAAGCACAGGACTTGAAAATAAGCGAAGATCAAATTCGGAATGTGATAAGAAGTACAATAGATTCTTTACCTGAAGAGATAATCGACAATATTATAAATGAAGAACTCAAAAGAGTTGTTTTAGAAAGATTAAGTTCAGTAAAGATAAGTATAAGTTCTCAAGATAACAAAGAATAAATGTTAGATAAATATTATCAGCCTGATTTAGTTGAAGAAAAAATCTATAAGCAATGGGAAGAAGATGGAGACTTTAAGGCTCCAATCGACTCAAAAAATAAATACTACAGCATAGTCATACCTCCACCAAATGTAACTGGAAATTTACATATGGGGCATGCATTAAACAATATGTTACAGGACATTTTAATTAGATTTTATCGAATGAGAGGACGAGATGTATTATGGCAGCCAGGAACAGATCACGCTGGTATCGCAACCGAAATGGTGGTCGAACGAGAATTGAAGAAGAAAAAAGTAGAAAAGGCTAACCTATCTAGAGAAGAGTTCATTGAACAAGTCTGGAAATGGAAGGATTCATCAGGAAATGAAATAATAAATCAACTGAAAAGACTCGGTTGTTCGTGCGATTGGTCCAGGGAACGATTTACACTTGATGAAGGTCTTTCTAATTCTGTACGGCATGTATTTGTGAAACTATATAAGGATGGCCTGATTTATAAAGATAAGAGACTAAGTAACTGGGACCCCAAATTGAAAACAACAATCTCTGATTTAGAGGTTATTCAGAAAGAGGTAAGCGGTACACTTTGGTATATTAATTATAAAATTGAGAATGAAGATGGTTATATAACTATCGCCACTACGAGACCTGAAACAATGCTAGGTGATACTGCTATAGCTGTTCATCCAAAGGATAAAAGATTTTCAGATATGGTTGGAAAATTTGCTATCCTTCCAATTGTTGAAAAAAGAATTCCAATTGTTGCTGATGAATTTGTAAAAATGGATCAGGGTTCCGGCGCAGTAAAAATAACTCCTGCTCATGATTTTAATGATTACGAGCTTGGAAAGAGACATAAATTAGAAATGATAAATATTTTTTCTGAAAATGCTGAACTTAACAAAAACTGCCCAAAAGAATATCAAGGGCTTGATCGTTATAAAGCAAGAGAAAAAATAATTAGTGAACTCAAAGAAAAAAAAGTCTTGAGTAAAGAAGAAGAAAATTTGCATACAGTTCCATACGGCGACCGATCGGGAGAAGTAATAGAACCTCTGCTCACTGATCAATGGTTTGTTGATGCGAAAAAATTATCTGTCGAAGCAATTAATAATGTTAAAAATGGCAATACAAAATTTATACCTAAAAATTGGGATAAAGTTTATTTCGATTGGATGGAAAATATTCAACCTTGGTGTGTCTCAAGACAGCTTACATGGGGCCATCAAATTCCCGCTTGGTATGGTCCTGATGGAAATATTTTTGTAGAAGAAACAGGTGAAGAAGCTCATATTTCTGCAAATAAATACTATGGCAAAGATGTAGAACTTGTTCAAGAAGACGATGTGTTAGATACCTGGTTTTCATCAGCACTTTGGCCATTTTCAACACTAGGGTGGCCTGAAAAAACGGCTGAATTAGAAAAATACTATCCAACCTCAACTCTTGTTACTGGTTTTGATATTATATTTTTTTGGGTTGCTAGAATGATGATGATGGGCCTTTATTTTACAAAAAAAGTTCCATTTAATGAGGTTTATGTGCATGCATTGGTAAGAGACGAGAAGGGTCAGAAAATGTCAAAATCAAAAGGCAACGTTATTGACCCTCTTGTGTTAATGGATGAATTTGGTGCAGATGCATTGCGTATGGCATTGTGCTCGATGGCAGCCCAAGGTAGAGATATTAAATTATCAAAACAAAGAATTGAAGGTTATAAAAATTTTATCAATAAAATTTGGAATGCAGTAAAACTTTGCGAGCTTAATAAGTGCTTTTATAAGGAAATAGATTCTAAAAATATCAAAAATATTTTTAATAAATGGATTCTGTCCGAATATGAAAATTGTCGCAGCAAAACTCAATTCGCTTTAGAACATTATCGATTTAATGAGGCAGCAACTGAACTTTATAAATTTACTTGGAATATTTTTTGTGATTGGTATTTAGAATTTTCGAAGGTTATTTATTTATCCAAAAATGATGTAGATATTGAAGAAACAAGAAACATAACTTCATATGTATTATCAAATATCTTAATAATGTTTCACCCCATTATGCCTTTTTTTACAGAACATTTATGGCATCAGGCTTCAAGTATATTAAAGAGTGATACATTAAAAATAAACAAATCAGAATGGCCAAAAGTTGTAAGAGTAGACAAACAGGATAACAATAAAATAGACTTATTACTTGAGTTTATTTCCTCAATAAGGTCTACCAGATCTGAAATGAATGTACCGGCAAACGCAGAGATAGATATAAATTACTCGAGGATTAGCAATGAATTATCTACTATTTTTGATGAACATGAAGATACAATTCAAAGCTTAACAAGGTCAAAGTCTATAACTGAAAAAAATTTTTCAAAGGATGAAGGTATGGTTCAAGTTATATTTAATGACGGTTTGATCTATTTGTCGCTTAAGGGTATTATTGATTTTGAAAAAGAGAAAATTCGGTTACAGAAAAGTTTGTCAAAAGTAGAAAATGAAATGAGTAAAATTAACGATAAATTAAAAAGTGAAAACTTTATACAAAATGCTCCTAAAGAAATAATTGATGAACAAAAAAATAGACATAAAGAATATGTACTTTCTAAAGAAAAAATTGAAACAGCTATTAAGAGTTTGGGATAATTATGAAATTTGATAAAAAAAAATTACCTAGCCGCCACGTATCTGTTGGTCCAGAGAGAGCGCCTCATAGATCATATTATTATGCTATGGGATTGAATGAAGACGATATAGGTAAGCCTTTTGTGGGGGTAGTATCTACTTGGAACGAAGCTGCCCCATGCAATATTGCCTTGATGAGACAAGCGCAATCAGTAAAAAAAGGTGTTACTGAAGCTGATGGTACTCCAAGAGAATTTTGCACAATTACAGTTACCGATGGTATTGCGATGGGTCATCAAGGCATGAAGTCATCCTTGGTATCTCGTGAAGTAATTGCAGACTCAACTGAACTTACAGTAAGAGGACATTGTTATGATGCAATAGTTGGATTGGCAGGATGCGATAAGTCTCTTCCAGGTCTAATGATGGCAATGTGTCGTTTGAATGTTCCTAGCGTTTTCATGTATGGGGGAAGCATTTTGCCAGGTAAATATAAAGGCAAAGATGTTACTGTAGTTGACGTATTTGAGGCAGTTGGCAAGTATTCATCTGGTAATGCGACCGAAGAAGAATTGCATGAACTTGAATGCGTGGCGTGTCCAAGCGCTGGAGCATGTGGTGGTCAATTTACTGCAAATACCATGGCATGTGTTTCAGAAGCAATTGGATTAGCGTTGCCATATTCTTCGGGTGCTCCTGCTCCATATGAGGAAAGAGATAAATATGCTTACGAAGCTGGTAAGCAAGTTATGCAATTGATTGAAAAAAACATTCGACCAAGAGATATTGTTACGCGAAAGTCTCTTGAAAATGCAGCAACAATTGTTGCCGCCACAGGCGGCTCTACAAATGCAGGGCTTCATTTACCTGCAATTGCTCATGAGTGTGGTATCAAATTTAATTTAGATGATGTGGTCGAAATATTTAAACGCACTCCTTATCTTGCCGACTTAAAACCAGGTGGTCAGTATGTTGCAAAAGATGTTTATGAAGCTGGAGGTGTACCTATCATTATAAAAACTTTATTTGAGGGCGGTTATATTCATGGAGACTGCTTAACGGTTACTGGTAAAACAATTAAAGAAAATTTAGAGACTGTGGAATTTAATAAAAAACAAGAAGTAATTCGTCCATATGATAATCCTCTAAGTACAACGGGAGGGGTTGTAGGTCTGAAAGGAAATTTAGCACCTGATGGCGCGATTGTAAAAGTCGCAGGAATGGAAAATCTTAAGTTCAAAGGTAAAGCAATTTGTTTTAATTGTGAAGAAGATGCCTTTGAATGTGTGAAAAATAATAATTACAGTGAAGGTGATGTGTTTGTTATTCGTTATGAGGGACCCAAAGGAGGACCTGGCATGAGAGAAATGTTATCAACAACGGCAGCAATATATGGTCAAGGCATGGGTGATAAAGTAGCGCTTATAACTGATGGACGTTTTAGTGGAGCAACTAGAGGATTTTGTGTTGGACATGTATCCCCTGAGGCTGCAGTTTGTGGAACAATTGCATTGGTTCAAGATGGTGACGAAATAGTAATAGATGCTGAAATAGGTGAAATTCAACTGAATGTATCAGAAGGGGTTCTGGAAGAGAGAAAAAGTAAGTGGGAAGAGAGAGAAACAGACTTTAAATCAGGAACTCTATGGAAATACTCAAAAACTGTAGGGTCCGCCTCATCAGGAGCTGTTACCCATCCAGGAGCAAAGGAAGAAACGCATACTTACGCAGATATTTAAAGGATTTTCATTGTTTTAATAAAAATAGCGAAATAAACTAGATTTTAGTGAATCCTAAGAAATTCAAGGTTTTAAAGAGTCTAATTTTCTTGAAAAACCGCCACTATTAACTGATACTTTATATATGTAAATTTTTAATAGGGGAGATTCCTTAAGAAGGAATAGTTAGCATGACTTTAATCATTTCAATTTTAAAAAAATTTCTTGTAATCACAATATTTGCTTCATTTACTTTCGTAAATGCCAGTGCACAGACATTAACAAATATGGTTAATCAAATTCTTGATAGCCATGAGGATATTGTAAATGCAAAAAAAGAATTAGAGGAGGCAGATAGAGATGTAACAGATGCTCTTCTAGCATATGCTCCAGATTTATCAGTAAAATATGAGGCAGGAAGAAATGACAAGTATGGTGCTGCATCTAACTCCCAACTAGATTTTAAAACGTGGGATTGGACATGGAAGCAAAAAATAATGGACTCTGGAGCTACCCTTAACGGTATCAGAAACAAACAACTTGAGTCTGAAAAATCTGAGTTGGACTTTATTACTGCAAGAAACGATTTACTGATAGAGGCTGCAGACGCATATCTAGGATTAATTAAAGCTGGAGAAAAACTTGAGGCTTCAGTCGCTGCTGAAGAAAATACAAGGGCCACTTCCGGTCAAGAAGAGATCAGAGTTCAGGTAGGATCTGGTTTAGCATCCGATGTGTTGAAAGCTAAAAGACAATTAGCAAGTGCTCAAAAAACAGTAATTACTGATGAGAAAAGTTTTAAATCTGCGGTATTTACCTTTGAGAAACTTTTTAAAATTGATGCAGTTGAAGCAAGTAGTCTTGTTAAACCCCGATTGAGTCCTGAGGCGTTAGCAATGGTTCCAAATTCTATGGATGCAACCGTCGAGTTAGCACTCTCTAACAATAGAGATTTATTGAAATCAAGAATGGATGTCGATATTGCAAGAAACGATTTAAACGTCGCACTTGCCGGTTTTGGTCCATCAATAGACGGGGAAATAAAGTACTCTGATAAAAAAGATGCTTCTCATACAGGGGGTACTCATCATGAGGAGCAAATGAAGGTAACCGTTGAATTTCCTATATCAGGATTTTATATGGAAATGCCTGGTTATTTAAATGATCGTTCTGCATTAGATAGAGCAATTAATGATCTCGCGGTTAAAGAAAGAGATACTGTAAAAAAAGCGAAAGACGCCTGGATTGAATATTCTAATGCAAGGACAATGCTATCTTACAGTGAAAATGAAGCAACGATTGCGCAGGAATTGTTAACCATTGCGCAAAAAGAAAGAGCCGCTGACCAAACTGATGCAGCCGCTGTTTTATCTGCTGAGGAAACTTTAGAAAGCTCATTAAAAGATCTTTCTGATGACAGTATGTCTCTTATAACTTCTGTGTATGAAATTCTTGATGTGATCAACTTGCTTGACCCGTCAATGATTGAAAATACAAAAAAAGAAGGAACGTTTAATACTTCATCATAAAGATTAATTAGAAAAAGTTAGATTAAATTAGAAAGGAATAATTAAATGCCAGTAACTCCAGCAGAAGCTCAAGAGTTTTTTCAGGAGGTTGCAGCTGCAGCCTCACCAGAAGAACAGCAGGCATTAATACAAGATTACGCAGCTAATAATGATAATCCAGACGAAATGTTGGCCGCTGTGGTTCAAGCGAACCCCGCCGCCGCATCACAAATTGCATCTGCAACGGCACAGGCAATACCTGAACAAGCTGCAGAAATCGCTGGAGCAATAGCTGCCGCAGCGCCACAAACCGCAAATGCTACTGCTGCTGCAATGGCATCAGCTGCACCTGACATTGCTCAAGATGTTGCATCAGATGTTGTAAATAACGCTCCTGCCGCTGCAGGTGCTGTTGCCGCATCCCTTACACAAATAGATCCTGAAGGTGCTGCCGAAATGGCTGCTGCAATTGCTGAATCAACTCCTGCTGCTGCTGGAGCTGTTGCCTCAGCTGTTGCACAAGCTGCTCCTGAACATGCTGTTGAAGCCGCTGCTTCAATGGCCGCTGCAAACCCTGCAGCTGCAAGTGGAGCTGCAAGCGCTGTAGCTGCTGCTGATCCTGAAGCTGCTTCTCAAGTAGCAACCGCAATGGCACAAGCTGCTCCTGAAGCTGCGGCTGCTGTAGCTGCTGGTGTTGCATCTGGTGTTGCTCAAGCTGCAATTGCAGAAGTAAATCAAGAAACAGCGAAAGCAAATGCTGAAATTCAAGCCGAAGCTCAAGGTCAAATAGGCGATGCACAAGCTGATTTTGCTGAAGCCACAGGCGCTGGATCTGAGTCCGCTCTTGCTGACGCACAAGGTGAGATTGCAGATGTTCAATCAGCAGCTCAAGATGCCCTGATTGAAAGCAATCAAGCAGGACAAGAAGCTGCTCTCGCTGCTTCACAAGAAGCTACAGCTGAAATTATATCTGAAATGATTGCAATGAATCCTGACGCTGCTGCAGAAATTATTGCTGGTACTGCAGCATCAAATCCTGAAGCTGCTGCAGAAATTGTTCAAGAAATGATGGTGTCAAATCCAGAAGGCGCTGTTGAAATGTGTGCAGATATTGCAGAAGCAAACCCCGCCGCCGCCGCTCTTGCAACAGAGGCAATTATAGAGTCCAATCCTGAACTTGCTGTTGAAGCTACTGCGGCTATGGCTGAAGTTGCGCCTGCTGCTGCCGGTGCCGCTGCAGAGGTAATGGCTGAACTAGCTCCTGAACAAGCAGGTGAAGCTGCGATGGCAATGCAAGAAGCTGCACCTGAAGCGGCTGCTGCAATTGCTGGTGGAGTTGCTCAAGGTAATCCTGAAGTTGCTGCTGAGGTAGCAAACGAAATGGCTGCCGCTGATCCTGAAGCTGCAGCAGACATAGCAACTGGTGTTGCTGTTGCTGCTCAAGCTAATGCGCAAGCTGAGGTTGCAGAGGCCCAAGCTGAAGCTCAAGCACAAGTAGCTGAGGTTCAAGCGGGACTTGCTGATGCTGTTAGTGAAGCACAAGCAGATTTAAATTCTGATGATCCAAATATTGTTGCCGATGCTCAAGCCACTCTTGCAGATGCACAAGCACAAATTGCAGACGCTCAAGCTGCTGGTCAAGAAGCTATTGCAGAAGTGCAAGGTGCTGCAGCTGAAACTGCGCAAGATTTAGCTGGTGATATTGCTGGCGCTATGATGGAAGCTAACCCTGAAGCAGTCGCTGATATTGCTGAACAAGTTGCTGAATCCGCACCAGGTACTGCTGCTGGTGTGATGAGCGCTGTAGCTGAGGTTGCTCCAGAACAAGCTGTAGAGGCCGCCGCAACAATGGCTGATGCAAACCCTGCCGCTGCAGGCGCTGCTGTGGAAGCAGTCAGTGAAGCTTTACCTGAATTGGCGACTGAAGCTGCCGTGGCTATGGCAGAAGCTGCTCCAGAAGCTGCAGCAAATATTGCTGCAAGTGTCGCTCAAGCAAATCCAGATGCTGCGACTGAAATTGCAGCGGAAATGGCAAACGTTGCCGCAAACACTGAAAACTTTTCTCAAGATGAAGCTCTAGCAATGCAAACTGCAATTGCAACTCAAGTTGCAAGTGCTGCACCTGAAGCTGCCGCTGAGGTTGCAAGCGCAATGGTTGAGTCAATGACAACAGGCATTGAAGGAAATGCTAGTGAAGGTGCTTTAGCTGAAGCTGCTGCTGCAATGACAGCTAATGTTGCTTCTGCTGCAACCCAAGCTGATCCAGAAGGAGCCGCTGACTTAGCAAGTACCATGATGGAGCAAATGGCTGAGATACCAGGTATCGAACCTGAAGCATTAGCTGAGACTGGTGCAGGTATGACAGCTAACATGGCTGCAACCGCTGTTGCTGCTGATCCTGAAGGAGCTGCTGATTTAGCTGGTGCCATGATGGATGTTATGGCTGATATACCAAATGTTCCTGAAGATTTTGATATGGCTGGTCAAATGGCTGATATGACAACTAATATTGCGACACAAGCTACAGCCGCTGCTCCCGAGCAAGCTGCAGAATTAGCAGGTGCAATGATGGAGCAAATGGCAGATATTCCTGGCGCTTCTGATGACTTTGATCCTGCTGCACAAATGGCAGAGATGACTGCAAACATAGCAACTGCTGTTGCCGCTGCTGATCCTGAAGCTGCGGGTGAAATTGCTGGTCAAATGATGGAACAAATGGCAGAGATTCCTGGTGTTTCTCCAGAAGATATGGCTGAATTTAATAATGATATGGCTGCGCAGGTTGCACGAGTTGCTCCCGAAACAGCTGGTGAAGTATTAGGTGCAATGGCTGCCGCAGATCCTGAAGCAGCTGCAGAATTAGCAACTGCAATGGCTGAAGCAAATCCTGCTGCCGCTCAAGAAGCAATGGCTGGTCTAGCTGAAGCTGCTCCTGAGTTAGCTGCTGAAGCTGCTGGTGCAATTGCTGAAGCTGCTCCTGAATTAGCAGGTATTGTTGCTGCCGGTGTTGCAGAAGGTAATCCAGAAGTTGCAGCTGAAGCTGCTCTTGCTTTAGCAGAAGCTAATCCAGAAGCCGCTGCGCAAATCGCTGCAAGCACAGCTGCTGCTAATCCAGAATTTGCGGCAGAAGTTACAGCTGCAATGGCTGAGGCTAATCCTGATGCTGTGGCTGATATGGCTGCTGCTGTTGCACAATTTGCACCAGACGCTGCTGCATCTGTTGCATCTGAACTTATTTCTAATAATCCTGAAGCTGCTGGCGAACTTGCGGCTGCAATGGCTGAAGCAAACCCATCTGCTGCTGGTGATATTGCTGGCGCATTGATGGAGTCTGCTCCTGAACAAGCTGTGGCTGCTGCTACAGCAATGGCTGAAGCTAGTCCTGCTGCTGCTGCATCCGCTGCGCAAGGTATGGCTGCTGTCGTTGCCGACGCAGGTTTCTTTGACGGTGGAAGTGCTGACATAGCAACTCAAGCTGCTGCCGCTATGGCTGAAGCTGCACCAGAAGCTGCTGCCTCGGTTGCTGCTGGTATTGCAAGTGGTAACCCGGAGATGGCTGCTGACGTTGCTGTTGCAATGGCTGAAGCTGCACCTGATGCTGCTTCGGCAATTGCAGGGGGAATGGCTAGAAGCGCACCTGATGCCGTTGGTGATGTTATTGGTGCAATGGCTGATGCCAACCCAGAAGCTTTAAATGATATTGCAACAGGCGTTGCTCAAATTGCACCAGCTGCTGCTGGTGATGCAATGGCTGCTGTTGTAGAAGCAAACCCAGAAGCTGCAGTTGCTGCTGCAACTGCGATGGCTGCAGCTAATCCCGCAGCTGCTCAAGATATTACTGCCGCTATAGTAGAAGTTGATCCCGGCGCTGCCGCAGATACTGCCGCTGCATTAGCAGAAGCAGTCCCTCAAGCAGCTGGAATGATTGCCGCGGGTGTTGCAGAAGCTGCACCCGAAGCTGCTGCAGATGTTGCTGGTTCGCTTGCTGAAGCTAACCCAGCCGCCGCCGCTTTAATTGCCACTTCTGTTGCACAAGCAGCACCAGAAATCGCAGGTGATATTGCTGCTGATATGGCCGCTGTTAATCCTGAAGCCATGGCAGGAGCTGTTGCAAATATTGCAGCAACTGTTGCTGCTGCAAACCCAGATTTAGCTGCAGACATAGCAGGAGATATGGCTGCTATTAATCCGAATGCCGCTGGTGCAATTGCAAATGTTGTTTCAGCTCAAGCACCAGAAGCTGCTGCTGAAGCTGCAGCCGCATTAATTCAAGCAAATCCAGATGCTGCTGGAGCAATCGCTGCTGGAGTTGCTGCTCAAGCACCCGAAGCTGCCGCTGAAGCTGCTACCGCTTTAGTTGAAGCTAATCCAGATGCCGCTGCCGCAATTGTTGGTGGAATGGCAAATGCAAATCCAGACGCAGTTGCTGATGTTGCTGGAGCTATGATGGAAGCTGCGCCTGAAGCTGCAGCTGCTATGGCTGGTGCTGTCGCTCAAGCTGCTCCTGAAATGGCTGGAGATATGGCAATAGCAATTGCTGAAAGTAATCCTGAACTTGCTGTTGAAGCAGCAGCCGCAATGGCTGAAGCTAACCCGGCCGCTGCACAAATGGCCGCAGAAGGTATGATGGAAGCTGCACCTGAGCTTGCTGCGGACGCTGCAAATGCGATGGCTGCTGCTGCTCCTGAAGCTGCCGCAGATATTGCTGGTGGAATGGCAATGGCTAATCCTGATGCTGCTGCAGAAATTGCAGGTGCGATGGTCGAAGCTAATCCTGAAATGGCCGGAGACATCGCTACTGGAGTTGCGATGAGTGCTCCTGCTGCAATGGAAGATGTTGCTAGTACTTTAATTGAAGCTAATCCTGAAGCGACAGCAACTATGGCTGCTGTTCTTGCTGAAACTGCACCAGGTGCCGCAGATAACATGATGAATACCGTTGCCGATATAAATCCTGAAGCCGCACTTGCTGTTGCTGGCGCAATGGCTGAAGCTAATCCAATGGCTGCTGAGGGAACTGCTGGGGCAATAGCAGATACATTACCTGAACTTGCTGCAGATGCAGCAGGCGCTATGGCCGCTGCTAATCCTGATTTAGCAAAAGATATTGCTGCAGGCATGGCTACTGCTAACCCTGAAATTGCTGGTGACGTCGCTGGCGCGATGATGGATGCAGCCCCTAAAGCTGCACAAGGAATTGCACAAGGAATTGCCTCCGCAGCCCCTGATCAAGCTGCAGATGTTGCTGGTGCGATGGCAGAAGCTAATCCAGAATTTGCTGGTGATATTGCTGGCGGAATGGCTGCTGGTGACCCTGGACAAGCTGCAGATATTGCAACGGCGATGGCCGCTGCAAACCCTGACGCCGCTGGTGAAATTGCTGGTGGTGTTGCTGAGTTTGCTCCTGCTGCTGCAGGAGATGTTGCTGGTGCTATGGTTGAAGCCAATCCTGAAGCTGCGATAGAGATGGCTACGGCAATGGCTGAAGCTAACCCACTTGCTGCTGGCGCTGCAATGGGAGCTATGGCTGAAGCTGCACCTGAGATCGCTACCGATGCTGCAGCCGCAATGGCTGAAGCTAATCCTGATGCTGCTGGTTTTGCCGCTCAAAGTATGGCTGACGCTGTCCCAGAATTAGCCGCTGAAGCTGCAACGGCAATGATGGAAGTTGCGCCTGACTCTGCTGGTGCAATTGCAGGAGGAGTTGCAAGAGGAGATGCTGACATCGCCGCTCAAGTTGCAACTGATATGGTTAACGCTAATCCAGAATTAATGGGAGATATTGCAGGAGGTGTAGCACAGATGGCTCCTGGTGCTGCCGGTGATGTAGCCGGAGCAATGGTTGAAGCAAATCCTGATGGCGCTGCTGATATGGCGGCTGCAGTTGCTGAAAATGTTCCTGGAGCAGCTGGTGCTGTTGCAGGCGCTATAGCAGAAGCTGACCCGGCACTTGCCGCTGAAGCTGCTGGTGCGATGATGGAGGCAAACCCTGCTGCTGCTTCTGCAGCCGCTGCTGGTATGGCAAATGCTGCACCTGAAGTTGCGGGCGATGTTGCTGGTGCCATGATGGAAATTGCAATGGCACCTGACTTCGCTTCTGACTTTGCTGAGAATGCTGCTACTGCGAACCCAGATATGAGCCCTGAACAACTTGATGCACTAGTAGATAATTTCGCAGGAAATGCTGTTGGTGCAATTGCTCAAGGTATGGCAGTAGGTGATCCTGATATAGCTGGTGATATGGCAGGGATTATGATGGATGCTGCCATGGCCAATCCTGAAATGGCTGAAAATTTTGTAGGTGAAATTGCAGGGGGTATGGCTGCTGGCGCGCCTCAACAAGCAGGAGATATTGCTGTGGGTATGATGGAAGCAAATCCTGAGATGGCTGGAGACATTGCTGGTGGAGCAGCCGCAGGCAACCCACAAGTTGCAGCAGGCGTTGCAATGGAAATGGTTGGAGCTGATCCGAATTTAGTTAATGATATTGCTGGCGGGGTTGCTGAGATGGCACCTGCCACTGCAGGCGGTGTTGTTGGCGCGATGGTCGCAGATAATCCTGATGTTGCCGCTGGAGTAATTGATGCAGCAATGACAGCAAACCCAGCCGCCGCTGGTGCCGTTGCTGGTGGAGTATTAGCGGCAGTTCCTGATGGGGAAGCTGCTATTGGAATTATGCAAGATGTCGCAGCTGCTAATCCAGAGGCTGCTGGTGCCTTTGCAGGAGGTATAGCGCAAGCTAACCCTGTTGCTGCCGGTGAAATGGCTGGTGGTTTGGCTGCAATTGATCCTGCACTGGCAGGAGATATGGCAGGCGCGATGGCAACTGCTAACCCTGCTGCTGCAACGATGGTTGCTGCAGGAGTAGCTGAATTTGCTCCAGATGCTGTGGGAGCAATTGCTGGTTCTATGGCTGAAGCTAATCCAGCTATTGCAGGACAAGTTGCAGCTGGTATGGCTCAGTTTGATCCTGGTGCTGCAGCGCAGTTTGCTGGAGATTTAGTTGCTGCTAATCCTGATATGGCAGCAAACATTGCAAGTGGAATGGCACAATTAGCTACACAAGGTGGTATGGCAGATTTAGCTGGTGAATTTATGGGACAAATGGCGGCAGCAAATCCTGAAATGGCTGGCATGATGGCAGCTGGGATGACTCAAATGATGGGTAACCAAGGCGCAGCATTTATGGCTGATATGGGCGATGTAATGGGAGCCGATATGGCAGCTCAATTACAAGCTGATATGCAATCTCAAATGGCTGATATGCAATCAATGATGCAAAGTGCAATGCAAGGTGGAGATATGTTTATGGGTCCTATGATGACAGGAGACATGATGGGCCCAGCCGACTTTGGCGGAATGATGGATATGGATATGTCTATGCTGCCTGGAATGGACATGGCCATGGGTCCAATGATGGGACCAGATCCAATGATGATGGGCATGGGTCCAATGATGGGGCCAGATCCAATGATGATGGGAATGCCTGGAATGGGTCCTATGATGGGACCAGATCCAATGATGATGGGAATGGCTGGAATGGGTCCTATGATGGGGCCAGATCCATTTATGATGGGGCCAGATCCAATGATGGGAATGATGGGACCAGATCCAATGATGATGGGCATGGGTCCTATGGGGCCAGATCCATTTATGATGGGGCCCGATCCAATGATGCAACTTGGAATGAACATGGGAATGGATCCTATGATGATGATGAATGATCCAATGGCTGCAATGAATATGGGCATGGATATGATGATGAATGATCCAAGCATGATGCAAATGGGGATGGATTTCTTTGGCGGGCCTGACAACATGATGAACGAGATGATGATGGGCATGAATGATATGATGATGGGCGGACCAATGATGGGACCAGATCCAATGATGATGGGTATGGACCCTATGATGAGGCCAGATCCTATGATGATGGGTATGGACCCAATGATGATGGGCGGACCAATGATGGGACCAGATCCTATGATGATGGGGATGGATCCACAAATGATGATGGACAACATGGTCATGATGGGCATGGATCCTATGATGGCTACACAAATGGGTATGATGGACGATCCAATGATGGGCATGATGCAAATGGGCATGGACCCAATGATGATGGGCATGGATCCAATGATGGGTATGCCTATGGATGGATATATGGACCCTATGATGATGGGATTTGATCCAATGGATGGACCGATGATGGGTCAAATGGGTATGGACATGATGATGGGCATGGACCCAATGATGATGGGTGGCATGCCTGGCATGGGACCTATGGGCATGGACCCAATGATGGGTGGAATGCCAATGGATGGATATATGGACCCTGGTATGATGGGCGGCATGGGTATGGACCCTATGATGATGGGCATGGACCCTGGTATGATGGGCGGCATGGGCATGGACCCAATGATGATGGGCATGGACCCTGGCATGATTGGCGGCATGGGTATGGACCCTGGCATGATGGGTGATCCTAGTATGATGGGTGCAATGCAAGGTATGTATGACATGGGCATGCAAAATATGGGCATGGACCCAGGTCAAATGATGGGCATGGACCCAGGTCAAATGATGGGCATGGACCCAGGTCAAATGATGGGCATGGACCCAGGTCAAATGTATGGCAATGAATTTATGAATCCAGGAAATGAATTCATCGCTCAAGGAAATGAATTCATGAATTACGGTAATGAATTTTTTGGAGAAAATGAATTTTTTGAGGAAAATGAGTTTTTTGAAGAAGAGGAGAATGCTGGCTTCCCAAGAGAATGGGGAGGTGTACAATACTATGACCAAGGATCATACGATGCTGCAAGATTTTATAACGGAGTTTACTATATAAATTATGGAGACTATCTTGCTGCTCAAGGCGGCGGAGGCGGTGGTGGTGGATATGAAGCTGCCACTGTTGGAAATGATGTTGTTTATGCAACTGGATCATCCTCAAATGTTGGAACGAAACCAGGCACAGCATATGAACTAATGGATGGCGATGATACAGCTGGCTATGTTAACATTGAAGTAGGTGGCATGATGATGGATGACTACATAGACGGTAACGGTGGCAACGATGTTATCTGGGGTGGTTCAGGTTCTGACTGGTTACATGGCAATGAGGGCAATGACACATTGTACGGTAATGCCGGTAATGATATACTAATTGGAGGTAATGGCGTAGATATTCTTTGGGGCGGTAGTGGAACAGATGTACTTCTCGGAGGTTATGTCAATAATCCTGATGGAATGTTCCAAAGTGCGACAATGAATCCTTTAACGGCAAGTTCAGATGATTCAACTGTAGCGGATACTTTTGTGTTTATTGAAGGTCAAGGAGGGATTAATACTAACTTCGCTGATTTTATTGGTGATTTTAGAAATGATGTGGATAAGATTGCTTACTCACAAGATGGGGGTACAACATTTACAGCTAATCCATTCGCATCTGGCGCTCTAGATATATCTTACGATAGTGGTCTTAATATGTCAGCTATACACAAAGCAGATAACAGTGAGTTTATATTTACCACTAGTGGAGATTTGAGGTTAACGCTTAACGATGATGATGTCACAACTGTGGTAACATAAGACTTCATTTAGGTTTTTTTGAGCTTATCTTTGCATCTTTGGCTATACATCAAGTATGTTAAATCAATAAATTATGTTGTATGCTTAACGCATTGATATGATTGAAATTTTTAAAAGATTAAAGCGTAACCCAAATTTATTTACAAAAATAATAATAGCCTCTTTTTTTGTAAACATTCTTGCACTGGCGACACCCATTTATGTCATCCAGGTTTTACAAAGATATGTAGCTTATGGTGTCAACTCAACATTAGTAACGTTGATTGTAGGTATACTTATTGTAAGCCTTTTTGAATTTTTCTTTCGCAACATCAGACATCGTATGACTCGAGAAATAGAGGCAGAAAACACTTTGCTTGCAGACAGGGTTATGAAAAAGCTTGTGTCTATAAAATCAAGTTACTATTCAATTCAAAAAAATTTCAGGCCCGATATAGTTACCAGAAACGTTAATCTGGTTCAAAATACATTTAATGCATCAACAACCTTAATTTTAATTGATGTGCCATTTGTTTTAATCTTTCTAATTGCACTATTTCTAATAAATTATCAGTTAGGACTCATTGCAACATTATTTATTTTAGTCCCCTTTATCATTTTAAACTTTTATAGAAACAGCATTAATAAGTTAAGCAATGTTTCGACACAGCTAAATTATGGCACAGCTAGATTGCATGATAGCTCAAGTTCACGCTTTGAAACTGTTAAGTATTTTAATTTAATTAATGCTGTCAAAAAAGCTTGGAGTTCAATTATTGAAAGAACAATTAATACAAAAGAAGACTTAGAAGCGCAAAGAAATATCTTATCTTCTTTTATGGCGTCATCTACGACATTGCTAACAATCATAATAATTGCATGGGGTGCCGTTTTAGCTGTTGATGGTCAAATTTCAGTAGGGGCCCTTATTGGCGCAAATATTTTAGGTTCTAGAGCAATTGCTCCTATAATTAGGCTTGTGCAAAATATGGAGCCTATAAATAAGGCAACAGTTTCATTGGGTGAGTTGGATCAATTTTTAAGAATTCCTCAAGATTCACAAGATGGATCAGAAATACGAGATTTCAAAGGAATTATTGATATGAAAGATCTACACTTTCAATATCCAAACACTAAAGTTCCCGTATTTGAAGGCCTAAATTGTGTTGTAAAGCCTGGCGATATTACTGCCATAAAAGGGTCTAATGGTTCAGGTAAATCAACACTTATTAAGTTAATTATAAGAATTTTAGAATTTAATAGAGGACAGATCTTTTATGACTCTGTAGAACTAAATCAACTATCTTTAGAGTGGCTGAGATCAAATTTAATATACCTACCTCAAGAACCAAAGTTTATTGATGGAACACTTCTAGACAATTTATTGGGCTTAACAGAAATTAAAAAAGATAAAATGAATGAAATCTTAAAATCAGTTGACTTAATTGATTTTGTCAACAGTGATCCAAGTGGTATACAAATGCAATTGCCCAACAGAGGTGAAAATTTACCTTTTGGTATTAGAAAAAGAATTGCACTTGCTAGAGCTATGATAGTGTCAGGACAAGTTGTAGTATTTGACGAACCAAGTGAGTCATTGGACGAACGAGGCCGAACCTCATTATATAATTTAATAAGCAAAATGGCGATGGAAAATAAAACGATTATTGTCGCAACACAGGATGAAAACATAATTAAACAAGCAAATATTCTACTAGATCTGGACAAAAAACCATCACCACAAGTGACTTATGATTTGAAAGGCGAGAAATGACAATCCCACTTTTACCTGAAAAGCATAGAAAAAATACACAAATTTTTTTCATAGTATTCTCCTCTTTTGCATTTATAGCAATGCTTTGGATGTTTCTATTTAATATCGATATTATTAGCAACGCTGAAGGACAAGTTATTCCCGCTGGAGATGTAAAAACAATTCAACATTTGGAAGGGGGTATCATTGATCAAATACTTGTTAAAGAAAGCGATATAGTAAAAGAGGGTGACCCCTTGGTAATACTTGCTGCCACCGCAAGTGAAGTTGATGTTGACGAAGCCCAAGTCCAAATAGACGCGAAAGTAATACAATCTATTAGATTAGAGGCAGAAATTAATGATTTTGATGTGCCAGTTTTTCCTGACGATCTGGCAAATAATAGGGAAGAATTGGTAAATAAATCTATTGAGCTATTTATAAGTAGAAAAAACAAAATAGAAGGTGATATTAAAGAAGTAACGGCATCGATCATTCAGCATCAAACCGCAATAGATATTTTAATTAAGCAAACAGACATGAGCCAAAAATTATTAGAAGAGGGCATCATTACTGAATTCGCTCATCTTAATCTTTTGAAGGAATTAAATGCAGCCAAGGGAACACTAGAAGCTGCGATTGAGGAAAAAGAGAATATTACAAAAGAGTTTATTGAGGATGCAAGAAATCAAAGACAAGTTGCACAAAGGGAAATATCAGAGCTCAATGAAACAATTAAGGCACTTAAAGATAATTTAAGTCGAACTGTAATAGTTGCACCTGTTGACGGGGTAGTAAAAAACTTATTTTTTGTAACAATTGGAGGCGTCATAAGGCCTGGTGAGGCAATCCTTGATATAGTTCCAACTAAAGATAATTTGATTGTTGAAGCAAGACTTCAGGAAAGTGACATAGGATTTGTAAAACCAGGTCAAAATGCAGTTGTGAAACTTTCTTCTTCAGATGCAGTTAATTTTGGTCAGATTGAAGGGATTGTTGATCGAATTAGTCCTGATACTGAACAGGACGAAAATGACAATAGAATTGTATTTTACAATATCTTTGTGGAACTTGAACAGAACTATTTTGAAAGTAAGGAAAAAACTTATTATTTAGTTCCCGGAGTAAAAGTAACAGCAAGTATACAAATTGGAGAAAGAACACTTGCAAATTACTTACTTTCACCATTCATGGGATCTTTGGGTCAATCTTTTCAAGAAAGATAAAAGCTTTCTCCCTTTATAACAATAACATAATTCGATATACTTAAATACAATATGAAAATTCTTATATGCGGACTTCCTGGATCAGGCAAAACTTGGCTTGCAAAGAGATTGTCTGACAGTATCGAAAATTGTGCATGGTACAATGCAGATGTTATAAGAACAGCTTCAAATGACTGGGATTTTTCTTTAGAAGGAAGAATAAGACAGGCAAACAGAATGACAACATTTGCAGACTTTGAAGTTAGCAACGGAAGATCGGTTATTTGTGACTTTGTTGCACCTACAGAACAATCAAGACTTTCTTTTAAACCTGATTACTTAATTTGGCTTGATACAATAAAGGAAGGAAGAGTTGTTGAGGAGAAAAAAGAAGAATTGGATGCGGCAAAAGATCTTCCTTTTGAAGTAGAAAGCTTAGAAAAATCTGAAGCGTTTAAAGACACTACTAAAATGTTTGAAAATCCAAACAATGCTAATAAGGTCATCAAATCTTTTTTAAGCGACGAAGAAATAAAAAATTTAGCTGTAGAAATTCAAAATGTTTGATTGGAAAAAACCTACCTCTCAGATGCTTGGTCGATGGCAGCCATGGCATGATGGACATACTGCACTTTTCGAAAAGGCTTTAAAAAAGACAGGTCAAGTATGCATTATGTTCAGAGATGTATCTGGAGTTGACGCAGGAGTTGAAGGTCAAGGGGATAATCCTTTTAAATTTGAAGAGGTTAAAAAAAGAATAATTGATGGTCTATCATCTCATGGCTATAAGTATGACAAAGAGTATATAGTTCTCAAAGTTCCAAATATTACTGATATTTCATATGGAAGAGGTGTAGGGTATACCTTCACTGAGCATGATTTAGGTGAAGAAATCCATAAAATCTCTGCTACTAAAATAAGAAAAAAAATGCGGGATCAGGATGAGCTGTGATTAGAATATTGTAGCTCCAAAGATTTTTATTTCATTATCCTCAATTCCCAATACCAATCTTCCAAGATAATCGCCATCAGACTTGCTACTTTTTTGTTTAAATAGAACAGTAACATGTTCATCTCTTCTAAGACATCCGAGGAATTCTCTTTCTTCAGTAAGACTTGTGATCACGTCATTATTAGCCCATTGTTTTGCCAATTCAATTTCGTTTGCACCAAATAGCATTCGAGCTGAAAAATTCTGAGTAAATCCAAAATAATCTTGCTTATTAGAGCAATGAATTAAGTTATCCCACATGGGTTGAGCAATTTCCAGGAGTTCTTTATCAGATTTTTCCAGAAGACTCATCTAGTCAACAATGTGATATAGAGGAGCTTTTTCAAGAGAAAATTCCCCACTTTTAGGATCACGTCTTGATACAGTGAGGCAGTGCCAATTGTCATCATCAAGTTTCATGTGATCACCTCGATAATAATATCCAGGCCATCTAGTTTCTTTTCTAAATAGAGTATGATGAGTAACACATTGTGACGTCATTAATCGGTGTTTTAGCTCCCAAGCCCTCATAAGCTGATGATAATCTTCAGCGCCAATATACTCTAAATCTTCTTCAAGCATATGAAGTAATTCAAGACCTTTATTGAGAAGATTTTCATTAGTCATATAATTAACCCCAACACCGCCAACATATTCATCCATAATTTTTTGCAGTCTTTGCAGCCCCTGTATCGGCAACAAATAACTTGGAGAGACGGTTCCCGCTGTTATTTCATTGCGCCCAACTTTATAGTTCTCAAGGGGTTTATAAATTACTTCCTTTAAATCTTCATACTGTTCTTCATTTATTAATATTTCATCATCTTTTAAATCCATAATATATTTTACAGCAGCTTTTGCTGCCAATCGTCCCTCTGTGAACGAACCTGATGAGAATTTATGCGCGCTGCCTCCGACAGTATCTCCTGCACCAAATAAACCATCAACGCTCATCATTCGGTTGTATCCCCAAAAATATTCTGATGGTGACAAATCCTCGGGACCGCTCACCCATGCACCTGAACACGTTGCATGAGAACCCATAACGTATGGTTCAGACGTTGTTAACTCAGGATTAGTATATTTAGGGTCAATATTTTGGGACGCCCACACAACAGCTTGGCCTACAGTCATACCTAAAAAGTTTTCCCAACCAATAGTTTCTAAGTGAGGATCTTGGAATGCTTCTGTTGTGACCATATGAATTGGTCCACCTCCTGCTTTAACTTCTTCTATAAATGCATGATTTCTAAGGCATGTTGGCACAGGAGCATGATCAATATATTCTCCAACTAACTTTTTTGTATCCTCATACCACTTTTTCTCATAGTTCTCGCCGTTTCCGTTTTGAGTGTACGTTTTTAAATGTAAGAAATATGCTCCTACAGGACCATAACCGTCTTTAAATCTTGTAAGAACAATTCTATTTTCCATTTGTGTCATCTTAGCTCCAGCAGCAATAGGTAGAGCGTAAGCTGATCCATTGCTCCATGGCGCATACCAAGTTCTGCCCATGCCTTCGCCAACAGCTCTTGGTTTAAAAATATGTGAAGCTCCACCTGCGGCAACTATAACGGCTTTAGCTTTAAATACATGATAGTTCCCCGTTCTCATGTTGAAACCCACAGCTCCACCTACACGATTTTCCTTACCTTCATCCATCAAGAGGTGAGTAATCATGATACGGTTATAAATCTTATCAGCAGATTTCTTAGCAGCTTCGGCAACTATAGGTTTGTAGCTCTCCCCGTGAATCATAACCTGCCACTTACCTTCACGTTGATATCTTCCAGTTTCCTTATCTCTCATGATAGGAAGACCCCATTCATCAAACATGTGAACAGTTGAATCTACATGTCTTGCCATATCGTACGCTAAGTCTTCTCTAACCAATCCCATGAGGTCGTTTCTTGCATACCGAACATGGTCTTCTGGCTGATTTTCATTCCATTGCATGCCCATGTAACAATTGATTGCATATAGGCCTTGAGCAACAGCACCACTTCTATCTATGTTTGCTTTTTCAACACAGACAATTTTTAAATCTCTTCCCCAGTGCCTTGACTCAAATGTGGCACCTGTGCCTGCCATACCGCCACCAATTATAAGGATATCGCAATCCTCATGAATAGTTTTAATTTTAGCCATGGATTAGTAATAAACGCCTTCTTTAAATTTTTCTTTATCAATTTCAGGCAGTCCAGTTTCTATATTTAAGCCAGTTGGCTCTGAATAAAGAAGTTGAGAGTTTAACTCATCGCTTGTTGGAGCTCTTTCTTCTGCTAGTTTCGGAATGTGCTTGCCCCATGGTTTTGTCGTTATTGGTGAAACAAAATTCTTCTCATGGCCATTTCTAAATTTGATCCTCCAAGAAATAGTTCCCTTTTCTTCTTCTCTTAAAACTCTTACTTTATGATGCATGGGTGCAAAATCTGCATAACCCCTGACGTCAATTGCATTTTGAGGACAGGCCTTCACACATGAATAACACTCCCAACACATATTTGGTTCAATATTCACGGCACGTCTTGTTTCTTTATCAATATGCATGATATCTGAAGGACAAATATCTAC
>CABZEU010000011.1 GCA_902524795.1 uncultured Pelagibacteraceae bacterium | reverse complement strand
GTCTCTAAACGATTTATGATGAATATATTAATTAGACCCTAACCAACTAACTACTTCACGAATAAAAAAATCATCTAAATGACTATTAGCTATTGATGGGAACATATGTCTTCCCCAATCAGTTTCTGAAGTTTCAATTGATATAACTTTGTTTTTTGCAGCCCATTTTTTAAAATTGCTTTTAATTTTACTTGCATTCACTAATAAGTCATTTTCATCATAAAAGACAAGTGCAGACGTTGATATTGTATCATATGCAATACTATCAGTCGCAAATGGTATACGAGCTATCTGATAGAAAATGTTTGTATCAAAATCAGTTGCAAAATAATTTTCCCATTTTTCGTTTTCTGGCAACTTCATAAAAGATCTTGGATTGCAATCTATGAGCCAACATAAGCTTCCTGTTCTATCAACTAAACTCACAATTAATGAGTTTATGAATGCAAAAGGTGACAAACCTGAATTTCCTGGAGCGAATAAAATTAAGGTATCAATTTTTTTTGAAAGAAGTTCGTCATTAGCCGCTAGCATTGAAAGCGCTCCACCAAGTGAATGACCAATTAAAAGTACATTTTCTCCAATTCTTTCACCAATAATTATGGCCTCGGAAACATCATGCATAATCTTTTCAATTTGCATTTCTTTTGTACCTTCATATGAACCCCCGTGACCTGAAAGTCGACTAATAAAGAGATTTGCATCAAGTTCTTTAGATAATTTCTCTAAAAAATCTTTTGATTGGTAACCAGTAGTCGTGAAACCGTGAATAAAAACAATCGAATATTTTGTTTTGTCTTTAGTATTATTATTCCAATAAATTTTTTTTTCAGCATTAGGAAATATATCACTTACTTCAGATTCTTTTTGTTGCAGGTAGAGATCTACATCTTCTGGTATATTTGAAACGCTTGGAAAATCTTTTGGAAGTTTTTCAACTGAAAAAAATGGGAATATAGCTATGCCAATCCATACGACAAGGATACCTATGATAGCGAGTAATGAATAGAGTATTTTTGTCATCATAATATTCTATGATCTTAGCTAATGAATTAAATACTTACTAGTATACTAAGTTTTTTGTGTCCCCGTTGGTTGTGCAGTACCATCAATCACAAGTTTTGGCTCAATACCGACATCAATCAGTTCAGGTCTGCTGTTAAGATAATTTTCGATTTGGGATAGTGAATTAATATCCTCTAAAAATTGCTCTAATCTCGGATATTTCTTAATTAAATTTGCATCCAGCTCCCTAGAAAGATCAAGATGATGAAAAGTTGCAAAATCACAAGCTCGTGGTTCATTGTCAATAAAAAATATATGTTCATTTGATTTTAATATTTTTTCTAATTCTTCAAACCTAGTTTGAAGAAAAGGCATCATATTGTCTCGTTTTTTTATAAAATCATCACCTACAGCAAAATTCACGGTAGGATTAAGTGGCAAAAACAGTTCCTGTGCACTCTGTAAAATAGCGCTTGCTTTAGCATCCTGAATTGGTTCTTTTAATTTTAGGCCTGCAATATTTTCTATAAAATTTAGTATCGCTATACTCTGACAAATGTCATGTTTATCATTGACCACTATCATAGGAAGTTGTTTAAAGGGAATTTGAGCTTTAACTTCTTGCCATTCTTTGCCGAAGTAATCCCATGACATAATATAATTATATTTAATATTCAAATAATGCATAAGAAGCTGAGGAGCCTCTGCCAATGCACGCATTTTAAAATAAATCAAATCAATTTTCATTTTGCTATTTTCCATATGCGGCAACTGTTGTTCTATGTAATAGTCTTTCTTGACCTTCATAGCCTCCTGTTGCTCTATGTAATACACTTCTATTATCCCACATAATTAACATATCTTTTTTCCATTTGTGCTTATAGATAAACTCATCTTGGCACTGCCAAGCACTTAACTCCATCAGTAATTTTAGTGCATCTTGATTATCCATCCCATCAATACCGATGATGTAACCTATCGTACCATAAATTCCCTCTCGTTTTGTTTCAGGATGCTGTTTAATTATAGGATGTAATTGTTTTGAAAATGCTTCATCAGAAGCTCGTATATCCATACTTCTTCCCATTTCTCTATCTTTATCTCCATAACCACCACCAGGGGAATAAGGTACAAGGGCTGAATGTATTGCTTGTTTTCCCTCAAGTTTTTTTCTAAGCAAAGATGGCATTTTTTCCAATGCTAAATGTTGATTGGCAAATAAGGTATCACCACCTTGAGTTGGAATAATTTTTCCATAAAGACAAGTACCCGCTGGAGGGTTTTCTTGAAAACTCCAGTCTGTATGCCAATTATCAGCAAAAATTGGAACCTTTTCATCGGCTGTTCTCTTAACCGCAATAATATTATTTCTCCCAGAAATAGGAGCGATAAAGGGATCGTCGCCAAAATTTCCAAAATAAAGTGTGAACCTCTCTAGTTCGTCATCGTTTATTGCTTGATCTGGAAAACTTAGTACGTGATGTTCAAGCCATAACGCCCTTATCTCCTTAATTTCGATATCTGATAGTGTTCTAGTTAAATCAATTCCAGTAATTGAAGCACCGCATGCTTGTTCAGATACTTTTATTGTCATACTCATAATGTCATCTTAAAATCAATTATAATTTAATCAATAACTTGAAGTATGAAAATTGCTATAATAGGTACTGGAATATCTGCGTTGTCTACAGCATATCACCTAAACAGAAAGATAGAAATTGACATGTACGACAGCAATGACAGGATGGGAGGTCATACACATACTCACAACATTAAAATTAAAAACAAAGATATAAATGTTGATACAGGTTTTATAGTTTTTAATGACAGAAACTACAAAGATCTTTTAAAGGTATTTAAAAAATTTAAACTCAAAATAAATGAATCTGATATGTCTTATAGTTTTAGCAATAATGATACTTCTTGGAGTTCAAAAAACTTTTTTAAACTTAAATACTATTTTACATTATCAAACTTAATTTTTTTTCTAAATATTTTGAAATTCAATAAATGTGCTAGAAATAAAAAAAATACAAATAAATCAATCATTGAATGGATAAAAGAAAATAATTTTTCAAAACAATTTTCAGATCAATATATTTTTCCAATGGCATCAGCTATTTGGTCAACTCTAAACAATAAAATTACTGAATTTCCTGCATCTACTTTATTAAATTTTTTTGAAAATCACGGTTTAACGAAATTAATCAATCGCCCGCAGTGGCTTACTTTAGATAATGGAAGTAAGGCATATATAGAAAAGTTCATATTTAATTCAAATATAAAAAACATTTATCTTTCAGAAAATATTAAAATTGAAAAAAAACAAAACAAAATCAAATTAATTTCAAGTAAATTTAATGCTGAATATGATTATGTAGTCTTTACCTGTAATATTAATCAAATAAAAAAAATTTTACTTAACCGAGACAAAGAAGAAAATTTTGTCATGAACAATTTTCAATATTCTAATAATAATGTCATTCTTCATCAAGATGAACAATTAATGCCACTTAAGAGGGAAAATTGGAGCTCGTGGAATTCATTTGATTTTGAGAATAGGAAATATCTGACATACTGGATGAATAGTCTTCAAAGCTTGGACACCAAAGATAACTTATTTGTTACAGTTGGAGATATTTCAGATCTAAAAATAAAAAATGTACTTAAAAGAATTAACTATGAACATATAATTTTTTCTAGAAATACTTTAAAGGGACAAATAGAAATAGAAAAGATACAAGGAAAAAATAATATTTTTTATGCCGGGGCGTATTTGGGATATGGATTTCATTAGGACGGGTTTGAATCGGGTGCGAGAGTTAGTACGAAAATAAACAATATTTTTAATGATTAAAAGTTACATATTTGATGGGACTGTCTTGCACAACCGATCATTTCCAAAAAAACATAAGTTTATTTATAAATATACAAGCATTTATAACGAAGATGTATTTAATTTTAAAAATGGCGCGTTTAACGAGCTTAGTTTCACACTTTCTTATGATTTTAATTCCAAATTTATAAATCAAAATATTATTAATTGGTTTCAAAACTTTATAAAAAAGCATGATATCAATAAAAAATGTGCATCTATAGATTTACTGAAAACGCCTAATTCATTCAAAAATTCTTTCAATCCTGTATGCTTTTGGTTTTTAAAAATAGAAGACAATATAATTGCTTACATAGCTGAAGTTACAAACACTTTTAGAGAAAAACAAACTTATTATATTCATAATAATGGAAAAGTAATTAATAATACCAATTGGTATAATGTATCGAAAATTATGTATGTATCTCCTTTTTCTGAAAAAATTGGTAAATATAAATTTATGTTAAAAAGCTTGCCTAATTTGGAAATAAAAATAAATCAATTTAATAAAAATAATAATTTAGAGATAATGACAAATTTAAAAGGTAAGATAAAAAAAACTAATTCTATAAATTTTTTTATATATCTTGCCAAGTTGTCATTAAATTCATTGATGGTAATTCCAAGAATACATCTTCAAGCGCTCAAATTATGGATGAAAAAGCTCAGGGTTTATCCTCACAAAGGCAATGGTTATGCTGAATAAAATACTTAAAAGTATTATTAATAATTCATTTAAAAAGATTAGCTTTGGTTCAATAAAGATTACTTATCCAGATAAACACTTTTATAAATATGGATATGGTGATGACTATGCAGAATTAGAAATTCATTCATGGAAAGCAATTTGGCTATGCATAACTAAAGGTGACATTGGGTTAGCAGAATCTTATTTTAAAAATTATTTATCAACTCCAGATATATCAAAATTAATGATATTTTTTTCACATAATCTTAATGAAATTAAGACCATTGCAGGTGGAAGAAAGTATTTAAAAATGTTTTATCATCTTAAACATGCATTAAATAAAAATACCGTTAAAGGAAGTAAAAATAATATTCAAGCTCACTATGATCTTGGAAACGATTTTTATAGTTTGTGGCTTGACAGAACAATGACATATTCAGCAGCTTTATTTGATGATCAAAAAATCAGTTTATCTGAGGCACAAGAAATGAAATATCAAAAAATTATTGATAGTCTTGAACTTAATTTTGGAGACCATATTCTTGACATTGGTTGTGGATGGGGTGGTTTTATGGAGTATGCTGCTTCGAAGGGGTATAATGTTACTGGTATTACTATTTCTGATGAACAATATAATTTCTCAAAAAAAAGATTAAAAAAATATATAAGTAACACAAATGTGATAAAAAAAGATTATCGAGAATTTGATATGAAATTTGATGCCGTAGTTTCTATTGAAATGTTTGAGGCTGTTGGAAAGGAGTTCTGGAAAAGCTATTTCTTAAAAATTAAGAGTTTTCTAAAGCCAAATAAAAAAGCGTTAATTCAAACTATCACTATCGATAACAAATATTTTAACTTTTATGAAAACAATATTGATTTTATTCAATCTTATATTTTCCCAGGAGGAATGATGGCAAGTGAAAAAAAATTAGAAATGATTACAAATAATTGCAACTTAACAATGATAAAAAAAAGATCATTTGCTCAAGATTATGCAAGAACACTGGATTTATGGCACGAACAATTTTTAATAAATTGGGAAAAAATTTCTAAACTAGGGTTTAATGGTAGGTTTAAAAAAATCTGGTCTTTTTACCTTATGTACTGCAAAGCAGGTTTTCTGTCTAAAAGAATAAATGTCTCGCATTTTACAATAAGCTAAGTAGAGAATAATTTAAATTATTGATGGAAGGCTGTAATGCGGTGTTATAAAAATAATAAAATTCAATTATCTTTTTATCTTATAGTATTTTTTTTTAGTTTTAGTCACGCAAATGCTGAATTTTTTAAAAATATTTCAAGTATTATTAATGACAACAAAGATCGTTTAAGTTATGGAATTTCTGTAAATGACATTAATAGTGATGGAAATTATGAATTTATTGTTACGGGCTTTGGAACAGAAAATATTGCGCTTAGTTATAAAAATGGTTTCGTTAGTAACATCATTGAAAAGGACATTTTTGCTGATGTCGACCGCAGGACTATAGGCGTTGTTTCATGCGATATTGATCGTGACGGGTATGAAGAAATATACTTTTTAAATACGGATTCTTATAGTGGAGAAAAATTATATACAGATCGTTTACTTGATAAAAAAGATGATCAATTTCAAGATCTCTTCTCATTAAATAAAAATAAGGAACAATTAAATTACACTGCTGGTAGGTCAGTTGCATGCGTTGACCGTAAGGGAAATGGTAGATATGGAATATATGTTGCTAATTATGGAGGTCCCACTCGTTTCTATGAACTAGAAGAAGACCGTATTGTTGATAAAGCACCCAGTTTAAACATAGATAAAATTACGGGAGGTAGAGCAGTAGTTGTAGGAAACATTATTACCAATAACAGTGATATTTTTGCAGCTAATGAACGTGGAGCAAATTTCTTATACGAAAATAAGGAAGGCGTCTTTCTTGAAGTTGCCAAACAGTTCGGTGTAGATGATAAATTACAGAATGGAAGAGGAACTGCATTATCTGATATTTTATATGATGGGCAATTAGATATAATCAGCGGCAACTGGGAGGGATATCACAGGGCTTTTGTAAGGTCAGGAAATAAATTCATAGACATTTCTAAAACAAATTTTAACGAACCAACTAGAGTTAGAACAGTAATATCTGCTGATTTTGATAATGATGGTTATGACGAGGTTTTCTTCAATAATATCGGAGAAGCAAATAAACTTTTTCGAATAGATCAGAATGGAGAATTCATAGAATTAAAGCTTGGTGAAGCGTCAGAGCCAAACGGTTTAGGTACAGGTGCAGCGGTGGCTGACATAGATAACGATGGAGTCCTGGAATTGCTTATTTCACACGGAGAAGTAGCAGAGCAAACTCTATCAATGTTCAAAGCAAATACTGCTCAAAATCATAGATGGCTAAGAGTGAAACCATTAAATACTTATGGCGCACCCGCACGTGGTGCAACTGTTAAACTTCACTCTGATCAAAGAATTCATGCAAAAACAATAGATGCAGGCTCAGGATATTTATGCCAAATGGAGCCTGTAGCACATTATGGTATCAGAGAAAATGAAGTTATAAGTAAGGTTGAGGTTATTTGGACGAACGGCTCAATCACTGAGATGAATGACTTGAAATTAAATAATATTCTGGAAATTAGACAAAAATAAATTTGTTAATTTGCCATTTGAATAAAAATGTCTCCCATGCCACCCTCTACTTCCTCGATCGATTGATTATTCCTAATTTCACACATTGCCCCTGTCATTTCATTTGAAGCAATTGTAGCTATTTGCTCTTTAGTACATTCCGACGCATTGTGTAGTAAACCAATAACGAGATCTCCATCAATAGTAAATACTTGATTAGAATCAAGCTTTTCATTCTTGCAAAAATAATTTTTATTAACTTGAATTGGAAAATTCTCTTTTTGACATGGATCTTTTATTGTTAGAACATTTAATTCATAATCTGAATTTTCAAATATAAAATTTGCTTTCTTAGTTTTAGCATATTTCATTAAGTCACAAGAGCATGGCCAACAGCACTTATAATATTCCCCACAAATTAAATTATTAGTCTGATCTTCATAAATACTTAAAAAATCTGGTGATTCACCAGGTTGAAGTACAGATCCTGACACTGCACAATATAATTTATTATACTCAAGAAAATCTTCTATATTTAAACTTTGCTCGAGTGCAAAACTAAAAAACTTTGGACCTGCAGCATTTCTGTTACCGTCAGGGAATATTTCTACCCATGAATTCAAAAGTTTCGCATAATATTCCTCACCGATTTCAATATTTGCAGCTTTTTCATCGGCGTAAATGAAGCTTGATAAAGATAAAAAAAAGATAACGTAAATATACAATAACTTACTTTTCATTTTTAACAGTATTTAGCGTCTCTAAAAATCATTGTATTCATTAAATAAGGCTTCAGAAATGAAAATCAAATTAAGAAACGATATAGATTAATAAGTTTGAATTTAAACAAGTGATGGGCCCACTAGGACTCGAACCTAGGACAACTCCGTTATGAGAGTCGTGCAATACCAATGAATCATTGTAAATCAATAAATATTAAATGGGAATTGTTAAGTTTTAAGAGCTGATCCCGCACAGATCCCGCACGGGTTTGATTTCGAAAGATAAAAGTTGGGAATATATGACCTAAGTCATTGAATTATCTGGTGGGCCCACTAGGACTCGAACCTAGGACAACTCCGTTATGAGCGGAGGGCTCTAACCAACTGAGCTATGGGCCCCTTTAAATTTGTTATATACAAAAAATAAACGTATTTACAGATTAATAAATTAGTTTTTATCTAAAAAGCTTTTGAGTAGTTTAGCTCTTGTAGGATGCTTTAATTTACGTAAAGCTTTAGCTTCAATCTGTCTAATTCGTTCTCTCGTGACAGAGAATTGTTGACCAACTTCTTCTAACGTATGGTCTGAATTCATCCCAATACCAAACCTCATTCTTAGTACGCGTTCCTCTCTAGGAGTAAGCGAGGACAATATCTTAGTAGTTGTTTGTCTTAAGTTAGAATTTATTGCCGCATCAATTGGGATGACAGCATTGTCGTCCTGTATAAAATCACCTAAATGACTGTCTTCTTCGTCTCCCACAGGAGTTTCAAGACTTACTGGTTCTTTTGCAATTTTTAAAACCTTTCTTACTTTTTCAAGAGGCATATTTAATTTGATAGAGATTTCTTCTGGAGTAGGTTCCCGGCCTATGTCATTCAATAGGAGTCTCTGCGTTCTAACAATTTTATTAATCGTTTCTATCATATGAACAGGTATTCTAATTGTTCTCGCCTGATCAGCTATCGAGCGAGTAATTGCTTGCCTTATCCACCATGTGGCATAAGTTGAAAATTTATATCCTCTTCTATACTCAAACTTATCAACGGCTTTCATAAGTCCTATATTTCCCTCCTGAATAAGATCAAGAAACTGAAGACCTCTGTTTGTATATTTTTTAGCAATCGAGATTACTAATCTAAGATTTGCTTCAATCATTTCCTTTTTTGCAATACTGGACTCTCTTTCACCTTTCTGAACATTGCTAACAATTCTTTTAAATTCATTTAATGTTAGCCCTATATTACTTGCTGATGCCCTAACTTCATTCATAATATTCTTGATATTATTTTTTTCTAACTTAACAAATTTTTCCCACCCCGAAAGTCTTGTAATTTTTCTTAACCAGTATGGGTTATTCTCATTACCTACATACTTGTCCAAGAACTCTTCTCGCGTGATTTTATGCTGCATAGCTAAACGAAGTAACTTACCTTCAAGTGACACAACTTCTTTATTGATTATGTAGAGCTTATTAATCAATTCCTCTATTTTATTTGTATTTATTTGAAGACCCTTGATCAATTCAACAACAGCTATTTTAGATAATTGGTAATTCTTTTCAGATCTTGCAGGAAATTCTTTACCTTTTTCTTGAAAAGCAATTTTATCTTGTTGAAGCTTTTGTAGCTTTTTGAAACTTTTATTTAATTTTTTAAACGTTTCTAAAATAATGGGCTTTAATTCCTCTTCCATTATAGCAATAGAAACATTCAACTCATCATCTGAGTCTTCGTATTCTTCAACTGACTGGTCTGCAGAAGTTTCTATCATAGGTTCAGAATCATCTCCATATGTTGCTGACTTTTTCTCAGCTTCTTTTCGCTTTCTAATTTCTTCCTTCTCTTCTTGTTCCTTTCTTTTTTTTGCTTCTTTAATTTTTTTACTAAGTTCTTTTTTGTTTGGAGACTCTTCAAATAAGGATTCGAGATCTATGACTTCTCTGAGTGTAATTTTTTCATCTATGATATCGTCTCTCCAATCAAGGATTGCTTTTAATGTTAGTGGGCTCTCACATAGTCCAGAGATCATAGCTTCCTGTCCAGCCTCAATCCTTTTGGCAATAGCTATTTCTCCTTCTCGCGAGAGAAGATCAACTGTTCCCATTTCTCTAAGGTACAACTTAACAGGGTCATCTGTTTTTTCTGATCCTGTTTTAATCCCGGGGGTATCTTCATCTTTATCATCGTCATTATCTGAGTCATCTGAGTCAATAATATCAAATCCAACTTGTGATAATTTAGTTGTATATTGCTCAATTTGCTCAGAGGAAAATTTATCTTCTGGAAACGATTTTTTTATCAATTCATTTGTTAAGTACCCATCTTTCTTGCCTTGCTTAATTAACTTTTTTATGATGGACTTTTCTAAGTCTAAAACAGGTCCATCTTGATCGATTGGTTGAGATGTATGAATCTCTTGTGATTGCTTTACTTGCTTCTTTTTTCTGCCACGCTTTTTCATATCAATTTTTTGTCAAACTCTCTTTTTTTATTTTTAAAAAGTTTTCATAACTTTCCTGATCCATATTCTGTTCTAAATCCTTGAAAGCCTCTGACAGATCTTTCTTTTCAAGGAGTTTATTATGCAGATCAAGAAGTCCTAAAAAGCTTTTTTCAACTATTTCAATATCACTTTTTATGACTGATCTGTAAGTTTTAAGCAAATTAGACTTGTATATAAATGCAATTTCTTCTGTGAGACCCTTATCTAGTAAATATGACTGAAAGTCAAAATTTTCAAGATCTTTATCTGAATTTATTGACCCAAATTCAATGATTTCTGACACCAATTTTGATAATTTAAGGTCATTAAAGCTAATTCTTCCCAATTCCTCAATATACTTAAATAAAAGTGGAGGGTTCTCAATGACATGCATTAAAATAATTTTTTCTCTTACGACTGAATCGTGACTAGACTGATTAACCCTATCACTATTATATATCTCTTTTGAAACACTATTATCAGTATAGCGTGAGTATGGAGTATTCTTTTGAAACTTCGATCTTTTAAGAATATTAATTTTATCATTAAATTCTTTAATATAATAATCTTTTACTGTTTGGTTCTCAATTTTACTTATCATTGACTTAATCCTTTTTTCAAATCCGGCTTTTTTTTCTGGTGTTGAAATATCATCCTTTTCTAATTCTACTTTCCATATAAATTCTGATAAAGAATATGAGTTGTTCAAAACTTTCATAAATTCTTCGGGGCTATTTTTTAATAAAAAATCGTCTGGGTCATAATCACTTGGCAATATACAAAACCTTGCTGATAAATCTGGTGATATATTACTTAAAGCTAAAACTGCAGCGCGCTCGGCTGCTTTTTGACCAGCTTCATCCCCGTCAAAAATAATAATTGGACTATGACATACTTTCCATGCTCTTTGCAGTTGATAGCTGGTGAGCGCAGTACCTAAAGGAGCAACGGTAGTCTTAAAGTTATTCTGAAATAGGGATATTACATCCATGTAACCTTCAACTATAATTAAATTTTCAACTTTTCTATTCTCTTCAATTGCTAAATTAAAATTAAATAAGTTAAAACTTTTTTTAAAAATTGGACTATCAGAAGAATTTATATACTTAATGTTTGAGTTATCTATAGCTCTTCCTCCGAATGCAATTAAGTTTGATTTATAATCCTTAATGGGGAACATAAGTCTGTTTCTGAAAAAATCGTAATACTCATTTTCTTTATGTTTTGATTTTTTTATAAGTCCCAATGACAAAGCATCTTCACAATTCGCTCCAATCTCCTTTAAATGAAGATAAAGTTGATTGCTTTGAGACCCAGCAAATCCCAACTGGAATTTTTCCCACATGTCAGGGTTAACTTGTCTTTTCTCTAAATATTTCTTAATCTCGTTACTCTGTTTTAGCATTGACATATAAAATTTGTTTGCTTCAATCATAATGCTTCTTAGGCTTGTATAATTATTTTCTACATAATTTGGATCTTTTATAATTCCAGATTCAAGGTTTAGACCTGCCTGCTTCGCGAGATATTCAATTGAGTCAGGATAAGACATATTCTTATGTTTCATAAGAAATGAAAATATATCTCCATGTTCAGCACTACTAAAACAATGAAAAAACTCTTTATCATCGTTTACTGTAAATGATGGTGTTTTCTCATTCTTAAATGGACTTAAACCAACAAATTCATTTCCACGCTGAGTCAACTTTACAAATTTACCAATAACTTCAGATACTCTGAGTCTTGACTTGATTTCAGAAATAAATTCTTTTGAGTATCTGGGCATCAATAAAGTATAGTACCTAATTACAGGAAAAAATAGTTAGCAAATTACAACTAATTTTGGAGCTTTTCCCTAATTAATTTACTTGCAAGCGACATATCTAATGAAGAAGAGCTGTTATCTTTTAGGTATTTTATTACCTTACCGATTTCTTTAAGGTTTGACGCTTCCGTAGCATTGATTGCCTTATCACATATTGTGGCTGTTTCTTCTTCACTTAGCTGCTTTGGTAAGAATTCATTGATTATTGTGATTTCTAATTTCTCTTTTTCTGCTAGTTCAGTTCGATTTGCATTTTCAAACATTTCGATCGAATCATTTCGTTGCTTAACCATTTTTTTTAAAAGTTGTATAATAGTCTCTTCTATTATCTCTGAGTCTTCTCCAGAAGAACGGCTGGCTATCTCTTTATCTTTTATTGCAGCTATAATTAACCTTAATGTATGGATTCTCTCTTTATCACCATTTTTCAATGCCTTTGACAATTCATTTGTGATTATATCTTTCATATGAGACGAATAAGAAAACTACATCAACTAATCTTAAGTAGCAATAAAAGTTAAAATAATATTTTATTATCTTACTATTGCATCGGGCATTCATTTGCCTTAAATTCCAATAAATCTAGAATCATACATATGCTAAAGACGAATAGGTTGAAAAAAGATCGCATAACCGCTCGATCTAAACCTATTTTAGGAAAGCTTGTACTAGAAGACGGGACTTCTTTCGAGGGGATAAAAATCGGATCAAACATTAATTCTATTGGAGAACTTTGCTTCAATACGTCAATGACTGGTTACCAAGAGATTATTACTGATCCATCTTATGCAGGTCAAATAATTAATTTTACATTTCCTCATATTGGAAATGTTGGTACAAATTTTCAAGATAGTGAGTCATCAATTTCCTTTGCAAAAGGTATAATAATTAATTGTGATATTTCTGATCCATCTAACTTTAGATCTATACAGCATTTAGATGCATGGCTTAAAAAAAAAGGCATTCCTGGATTATGCAATATAGATACAAGATCAATTACCAATAGAATAAGATCGAAAGGTGCTCCAAAAGCAGGAATAGCTAAAAAACTTGCAAATAAAGATCAAAAGAAAAAATTTCTTTCAGAAATAAAAAAATGGCAGGGACTTAATAATCTTGATCTTGCAATTGAAGTAACACGCAAAAAAATTCAGAAATTTAAATGCAAATCAAAGTCAAAATTAAACATAGTAGCTATCGATTACGGTATGAAACAAAATATCCTAAACTGCCTGCTAGGATTAAATATGAATGTAATTGTTGTTCCTGCAAATACTACATCAGGTGAAATATTAGAATATAGGCCAAATGGAATTTTTTTATCAAATGGTCCTGGTGATCCAAAAGCAACGGGTAAATATGCTATACCAACTATAAAAGATTTAATAAATCAAAAGATTCCAATCTTTGGGATCTGTTTGGGGCATCAATTAATATCTCTTGCACTTGGCGCTAAGACAAAAAAAATGTTTCAAGGCCATCGGGGCGCTAATCACCCTGTTCAAAATTTACAAAATAATAAGGTAGAGATAACATCTCAAAACCATGGTTTTGTAGTTACTGAAAAGTCCATCCCTAAAAATGTAAAGATTACTCATAAATCTCTATTTGATGGAAGTGTTGAGGGTATAGAGCATAAAAATAAAAAAATTTTTGCAGTTCAATACCATCCAGAAGCGAGTCCTGGACCTCACGACAGCCAGTATCTTTTTCAAAAATTTAAAGAGATGATTGATAGTAATGCCTAGAAGAAATGATATTAAATCAATACTGGTGGTAGGCGCTGGACCGATCATTATAGGCCAAGCATGTGAATTTGATTATTCAGGTACTCAGGCCTGCAAGGCATTAAGAGAAGAAGGGTATAAAGTAATTTTAATTAATTCTAATCCTGCCACTATTATGACTGACCCTGATACAGCTGATGCAGTATATATTGAACCAATCACTCCTGAAATTGTAACTAAGATAATAGCAAAAGAAAAACCTGATGTATTGTTGCCCACTATGGGAGGACAGACAGCATTAAATATTGCTATAGCCCTTTCTAATAATGGCACCCTTAAAAAGTACAATGTTGAGCTTATAGGAGCAAATCTTAAAGCAATAAAAAAAGCTGAAGAGAGGGAAAGATTCTACAAGGCAATGATAAAAATTGGTCTTGAATGTCCTCGAGCAGAAATAGCTCGAAATTTTAAAGACGCAAAAAAAGCCTTAAAAAAAATTGGACTTCCAGTGATTATCAGGCCTTCTTTTACTTTGGGAGGTACAGGAGGAGGCATTGCAACCACTGAAAAGCAATTTGACGAAATAGCGAATTCAGGTCTTTACAGTTCTCCTATTAGTGAAATTTTAATTGAAGAGTCTGTTGCTGGTTGGAAAGAGTATGAAATGGAAGTTGTCAGAGATCGAAATGATAATTGTATTATTGTATGTTCAATTGAAAATATAGACCCTATGGGTATTCATACGGGCGACTCTATTACTATTGCGCCTGCACTAACTTTAACTGATAAAGAATTTCAAATTATGAGGAATGCCTCCATAGCTTGTTTGAGAGAAATTGGTGTTGAAACTGGTGGCTCTAATGTTCAATTTGCTGTAAATCCAAAAAATGGTCGTCTAGTTATTATTGAAATGAACCCTAGGGTATCAAGATCATCAGCCTTAGCATCTAAAGCTACGGGATTTCCAATTGCAAAAATTGCTGCTAAGCTTGCGGTAGGATATACTTTGGATGAATTAAGGAATGAAATTACAAAGGTAACTCCTGCTTCCTTCGAGCCAACAATTGATTATGTAGTAACAAAGATTCCAAGATTTACCTTTGAAAAATTCCAATTTACACAACCACTTCTCTCTAGTTCCATGAAATCCGTAGGTGAGGTCATGGCTATAGGCAGATCATTTCCCGAATCCCTTCAAAAAGCAATGAGATCTCTTGAGGTTGGATTAGATGGGCTTGATGAAGTAAAAACAAATATAAATAATAAAAAACTAAATAAAAAAAATATAATCAGTGAACTTAAAAAACCCTTAGCAGATCGTCTCTTACTAATTGCGCAAGCTTTGCGTTTTGGCAATTCAGTCAAAGACATTCATAATGCTTCAAAAGTTGATAAATGGTTTATTGAACAAATTAAGAAAATTGTAGATAAAGAGATTGAACTTAAATCAAAAGGGATTCCAAAAAAACCTGAGGAGATTTTAAAAATTAAAGCATTAGGGTTTTCAGATAAAAAAATATCTCAACTATGCGGTTTGAGCGAGGAAAGAGTATTTGGCTTAAGGAAAAAAAATAAAATATTCCCAGATTTTAAAAGAATTGATACTTGTGCAGCTGAATTTAAATCAATGACTCCTTATATGTATTCAACATATTCAAAAAATTATTCCAATGTAGATACCTGTGAGTCAAGTCCATCAGACAAGAAGAAAGTAATAATATTAGGAAGTGGTCCAAACAGAATAGGTCAAGGAGTTGAATTTGATTATTGTTGTTGTCACGCATCATTTGCACTTAAAGAACTTAAATATGAAACAATTATGATAAATTGTAATCCTGAAACCGTATCAACAGACCCTGATACAAGTGATAGGCTGTATTTTGAGCCGCTCGCTGAAGAGAATGTTTACGATATAATATTAAAAGAAAAAACGAAGGGTAAATTGCTTGGTATCATTGTACAGTTTGGAGGTCAAACTCCCCTTAAACTTGCATCATTTTTAAAGAAAATGAAAATTCCAATTCTTGGAACATCAAAGGAATCTATTGATGCTGCTGAAGATAGAGAGAAATTTAAAAAGATATCTGAAGACTTAAATCTCTTACAACCCGCAAATGGCATAGCCTTTTCAGAAAAGCAAGCTTTCGAGGTGATTAATAAAATTGGATTCCCTGCTGTTATTCGGCCATCATATGTCTTAGGTGGGAGAGCAATGGAAATTGTTCATAATAAAGATGAGCTCAAGAAATATTTTAAAGAAGCGGTTATTGTATCTGGCGATAGTCCAGTATTGATAGATCATTACTTAAAAGACTCAATTGAGGTTGATGTAGACGCCGTATCTGATGGAAAAAAAGTAATTATTGCAGGAATTATGGAACACATTGAGGAGGCAGGAATACATTCAGGTGATTCAACCTGCACACTGCCTCCATACTCATTATCAGAAAAAATTATAAAAGATATTGAGAAGCAAACCAAAAAACTTGCAATGGCCCTTAAAGTAAAAGGGCTTTTAAATATTCAGTTTGCTATACAAAATAATAATATATTCCTTTTAGAAGTTAACCCTAGAAGTAGTAGAACTGTTCCTTTTGTTGCAAAGGCGACAGGAAATCCTGTTGTTAAGATTGCTCTAAATGTTGCAATGGGTAAGAAGTTAAATAAAAGAGATTTTAGAGAAAGTAAGAAAGAATGTATTTCGATTAAGGAACCAGTCTTTCCTTTTAAAAGATTTCCAAATGTAGATACAATATTAGGTCCAGAAATGAAGTCGACTGGAGAAGTCATGGCAATTGATAAGTCTTTTGAGGCAGCATTTGTTAAATGCCAATTAGCTTCATCAAATCCTCTTCCAAAAAAAGGTAATTTATTCGTATCTGTTAAGAATTCTGATAAGCCAAAAATAGTACCTATTGTTAGGTCATTTCAGAAACTTGGATTTAAAATCAAGGCTACGCATGGCACAGCTTCATATTTGATAGATCAAGGTATTAAGGTGAGTAAGGTTAATAAAGTATCTCAAGGTTCACCTCACATTGTAGAAGATTTATTAAATGAGAAAATAGATATACTGATCAATACAACAGAAGGCAGAAAATCTATAAATGACTCTTTTAGTGTAAGAAGAACAGCATTAATGAAAAGTCTACCCTACTTTCTCACTATATCAGGGGCAAGAGCGGCAATAAATTCAATTAAGGAGTTACGTAACAACGATTTTGAAGTTAATCAAATTACAAGCTTTCACTAGTCTAAGGGAACATTTCCAAGTTTTTTTGTATTCTTTATTACAAATGCTGTTTTAACACTTGAGATATTTTCATTGGGTGTGATATTTTGTGTCAAAAAATCATTAAATTCATTCATATTTTTAACAACACATTTCAAAATAAAGTCAATTTCGCCGTTAAGCATAAAACACTCTCTTATCGCTTCCCATCCCCATATCTGTTTTTCAAAAGCGCTCAAGCTATCCTCATTCTGGTTCTTTAGACTAACAAAAATCCATGCTGTTAAGTCATATCCTAATTTTGTTGGATCAAGGTTAGCTCTAAATCCATCAATATATCCATTATCTTCTAAGTCACGCACTCTTCTAAGGGTCGGAGGCGGTGACATACTAATTTTTTTTGAAAGATCTAGATTGGATATTCTTCCCTCATCTTGAAGTATCCTTAGTATTTTTAAATCTACACTATCGAGCGTTTTTTTTACCATCAATATACAGGCCACTCTGTTTCAAATGTTACATAATTTAATTGTAAGCATCGTCTTTCATTTTTGATATGTTTTTTTTCTAATCCATGCCATGAGTCTTTTTCTGAAGTAAAAATATAACCAAAATTATTTCTATAAGGTAATGTCTTTGCAACTTTTAGATCAGGAGTATAAAAATCCGTTCCAAGATTTTCGTTTTCTCCATATCTATTAACAAATAATATTGACGACATTAATTTTTCTTTTATGTCGCAGTGAGGTTCGAGCCAAAAACCATTTTTATCAGCAATAACTTCAACCCTTACAAAGGAATTTGCAAGATTTCTATTTATCATTTTTGAAATTAAATCAGTACACTCCTTTGATTGCATTTCTTTTACAAGCTTATACAATTCAGGATAATCAGAAGAATTTTCTTTTGTAATAAAAATCCTTAATTTACTTAATAGATTTTTTCCAGTTTTGTCGCCTGCTCTAGTACCGTCAAATATCACATCACCTTCTGGAAATTCTATGCTATAGACCTCATCTATGGAAGTTTCTGATAAAGGATTTTCCAATGTCCAGTGACTAAACGGTTCTTTGAAATGGTTTAAATTATTTCTAAGTGCATTAACTAATGACATTGTTATTTAATATAGCTCTCATTAATTGTTCTGGCTACTTCCATAGTTTCATTCGTATAAGAATTTGAATAATCTTCTAATTTATCTGTTAATATTTTCACATAGTTTTTTTTGACCAAAGTTGATAAGAAGCTTTCAATTCGATTATATCTTTTTGAGCTTGGTAACTTGTATATAAAAACTGGTTTTTTTGCCGATACAGATTCAGATATGATTGAAACTGAGTCTGAAGTACAGATTAGGTATTTCGAGTAATGCATAAGAGCTAAGTAAGGATTCTCTTTTCCTTCCCAAACAATATTTTTTTTTGAGTATTTCTTTTTTAAATAATCTTTTATAAATTTGTCCGTTCTGCTTGAAAAAACAATAAACATTTGAACATTATTATTATTCATCACTTTGTCTAGAGACTTTGCTAATTCGATAACATTTGATTGATCGAATTTGTAATTTCTGCTTTTACCACCAATAAAAACCGTGCAAATTGGTTTTTGAATTGACCCAAAGATGTCCTTCATTTTTTCTGCATGCTTATCAAGTAGTTTTGGTGTTATGTGATTAATAGCAAGATCAGTAGTGATGACATTGTGTCCAGCCACTTTGTCGTGAGATGGTGCAACAACAATGTCAAAATTGTTTGTGTTTACTCTTGGATTTTGAATATGAATAGAGAATACGCGTTTTATAGATTTTTTTTTAATGAACAGTGAAGCATAGATGCTTCTTTTGCCACAGGAAATCAATATATCTGGGACTTTTGAATTTAGATTGAAGTCGCTTAAATTCTTAAACATCATATTTGACAATGGTAAAAAATTAACTGGTAACTTATTCCATGGAAAATTAAGTTTAACCACTTTCAGTTCATAATTTACATTAAGTGCTTCTGCAAGACCTCTGACTTGACTAATCATACCGGCTGAGCCATCAGTTAAACACCATGCTAACTTATTAGTCTTGAAATTGTTCATTTAGATATTATTTAGAACCTGGATATAAATATTCTTTTAATTAGTTTGATAATATATAGATTATACTAAAAGCCAAATGCATTCAAAAGTTCTCATAATTGGTTCAGGGCCTGCAGGATATACAGCCGCTATCTATGCTGCGCGCGCTATGCTTGAACCCACCCTTGTGCAGGGAATTCAGCCAGGAGGTCAATTAACAATAACAACTGATGTAGAGAATTATCCTGGTTACGGAGATGTAATACAAGGCCCTTGGCTTATGGAACAAATGGAAGCCCAAGCAAAGAATGTTGGAACAAAAATTATTAGTGATATTATTGAAAGTGTTGATTTTAAATCAACCCCCTTTAAAGCCATAAGTGAGTCTGGTAAGACTTATACTGCCGACTCAGTAATCATTTCAACAGGTGCTCAAGCAAGGTGGTTAGGTCTAGAGTCTGAAAAAAAATTTCAAGGATATGGAGTTTCTGCTTGCGCTACATGTGATGGCTTTTTCTTTAAAGAAAAAAAGGTTGCTGTTATTGGCGGTGGTAATTCAGCTGTAGAAGAAGCCTTGTATTTAACTAATTTTGCATCGACAGTATATTTAATACACCGAAGAGATGAATTGAGAGCTGAAAAAATACTTCAAGATAGACTTTTTAATAATGAAAAAATTAAATGTATTTGGGACCATCAACTGCAGGATATTCTAGGTGATGAAGATCCTCTTAATGTAAAAGGTATTAAAGTTAAAAATGTAAAAACTAATGAGGTACAAGATATTGAATTAGACGGAGTATTTATAGCAATAGGACACGATCCTGCTACACAAATCTTCAGAAATCAAGTTGAGATGGATAATGAAGGCTACATTATTACAAAACCTGACTCAACTCTAACAAATGTTAATGGTGTTTACGCTGCTGGTGATGTAAAAGATAAAACTTACCGTCAAGCTGTGACCGCAGCTGGGATGGGATGCATGGCTGCACTTGAGGCGGAAAAGTTTCTAGCAGAGAAATCTTAAATTATTTAAAATTTTCTAGGTAGGTCCGCATGCGAGAACATGCTTCTTCTAAATTTTCGTCTGAAGTAGCATACGAAATTCTAAAATATCCCTCAAGTCCAAACGCCGATCCTTGAACTACAGCAACTCCAGCTTGCTCCAATAAAGAAGTCACAAATTCTTGATCGTTGCTAATTATGTTACCCGAATTGTCTGTCTTACCAATAATGTCCTGACATGAAGGAAATACATAAAAAGCACCTTCAGGTTTTCTGCATGAAATACCATTCATACTATTCAATTCAGAAATTAGTTTATCTCTTCTTTTCTTAAACACCTCAGATCTCTCAGCTATAAAAGAGTTATCACCATTTAAGGCCTCAACTGCGGCTGCCTGGCTTATAGAAGTGGGGTTACTAGTTGATTGTGATTGCAATTTACCCATTGCTTTAATCAAATCCTTGTTTCCCCCAGCATACCCTATTCTCCACCCTGTCATAGCATAAGCCTTACTCACGCCATTCAGAGTTAGAGTACGATCTTTAAGAAATGGAGCAACGCTTACGAGCGTATGAAACTGAACGTCATCATAAATAAGATGTTCGTATAAATCATCAGTCATTATATTAACGTGAGGATGATTTTCTAAGACCTTAGATAAGGCAATAAGCTCACCTTCCGTATAGCAGGAGCCTGTAGGATTAGAAGGTGAATTTAAAATAAACCACTTAGTTGATTTATTTATTGCTTTTTCAAGTTGATCAGGAGTAATTTTAAAGCCTGCTTCTTCCCCGCAAGTAATGATGATTGGCTTAGCGTCAAAATAATTTACTACATCAGGATAGGTTACCCAATAAGGTGCTGGAATTATAACTTCATCTATAGCATCTAGTGTTACGGCCATTGCATTAAAAATAATTTGCTTACCACCTGTGCCTACAGATATTTCATTTAATCCATATTCCAAATTATTTTCTCTTTTGAATTTTGCCTGAATAGCCTCTTTAAGTGCGGGTGTTCCATCAACCGCAGTATACTTTGTATCGCCGTCTTTGATTGCATCAATAGCTGCTTTCTTAATGTTATCAGGCGTGTCAAAGTCTGGTTCTCCTGCTCCTAAACCAATTATATCTTTACCTTGAGCCTTTAACTCCCGAGCTTTCTGGGTAACCGCCATAGTAGCTGAAGGCTTTATTCGTTTGATGCTTTTTGATAGAGTTACCAATGTTTTTTCTCCAATAATTGTTATTTGATTAATCAGCAATTATATTAGAAATTAAGTATACTCAACTAAAATTGAAAAAATACATAATTAATGCCTAATACTGAGCTACTAAAAGTCACATCCGAATATAGCCCTGCAGGAGACCAGCCTCAGGCCATCGAAGAAATTGTGAAAAGCATTAACGGCAATGAAATGGAGCAAGTTTTACTTGGTGTGACAGGATCAGGAAAAACATTCACTATGGCCAAAATCATTGAAAGAGTTCAAAGACCAACATTGATTCTTGCTCCCAATAAAACTTTAGCTGCTCAGCTTTATGGTGAGATGAAGTCTTTTTTTCCAGATAACGCAGTTGAATATTTTGTCTCGTATTACGATTATTATATTCCAGAGGCTTACGTTCCGAGATCAAATACTTATATTGAGAAAGAAGCGTCAATTAATGAGCAAATTGACCGAATGCGACACTCGGCAACGCAGTCATTGCTTGAAAGAAAGGATGTTATTATTGTTGCGAGTGTATCATGTATTTATGGAATAGGCTCAGTTGAAACATACCGGTCCATGATTATAAAGCTTGAAAAAAATCAAAAAATTGGACGTAATGAAATTATACAAAAACTTATTACTCTTCAATACACTCGCAATGATACAGATTTTCACAGAGGCACTTTCAGAGTTAGAGGAGACCTTATAGAAATATTCCCCTCTCATTATGAAGACAGAGCATGGAAACTATCACTTTTTGGTGATGAGCTCGAAACAATAAGTGAATTTGATCCCTTAACAGGGAAAAAAACAGATGAACTAGAAACGATAAAAATATATGCAAATAGTCATTATGTTACTCCAAGACCTACATTGCAAACTGCAATTAAACAAATCCGAAAAGATTTAGAACTCAGAGTTCCAGAATTTAAAAAAGAAAATAAATTAATTGAAGCTCAACGAATAGAGGAAAGAACACGTTTTGATCTAGAAATGATTGAAGCAACAGGAAGTTGTCCAGGTATTGAAAATTACTCGAGATATTTGTCTGGTCGTAAACCGGGTGAAGCGCCACCAACATTATTTGAGTACTTACCTGAAAATTCATTATTATTTGTAGACGAAAGTCATGTAACAGTACCTCAGCTTGAAGGCATGTATAAAGGTGACAGAAGCAGAAAAACAACACTTTCCGAGTATGGATTTAGACTTCCATCTTGCCTTGATAATAGGCCATTAAAATTTGAAGAATGGGAAGCAATGAGACCTCAAAGTCTTTTTATTTCTGCTACACCAGGGCCTTGGGAAATGCAGAAAACTCAAGGAGTATTTACTGAACAAATCATTAGGCCAACTGGACTAATAGACCCAGATATTGAGATTCGGCCTGCTAAAACACAAGTTGAAGATCTTATTTCCGAATGTAAAAAAATCATTGATATGAAATATAGAGTTTTGGTTACAACTTTGACCAAACGGATGGCTGAAGATTTATCAGAGTATATGCACGAGAATGGAATTAAAGTTAAGTATATGCACTCAGACATCGATACTTTAGAAAGAATTGAAATAATTAGAGATTTAAGAAAAGGTATGTTCGATGTTCTGGTTGGAATTAATTTGCTTAGAGAAGGACTCGATATACCTGAGTGCGCGTTAGTGGCTATTCTTGATGCTGATAAAGAGGGATTCTTAAGATCTGAAAGATCACTTGTTCAAACCATTGGAAGAGCAGCTCGAAATGTCGATGGCCGGGTGATTCTTTATGCTGATAAAGAGACGGAGAGTATTAAAAAAGCAATAAAAGAGACTGATAGAAGAAGAGAGATTCAAAAACAATTTAATATAGAAAATAATATCACTCCTGAAACTATTAAAAGAGATATTAGTGATATTTTAGAGAGCATATATGAAAACGATAGGGTTAACGTTGAATTAGACGGTGAGAATAAGAATCTTGTAGGAGATAATTTGCAAAAGCATATCAAAGGGCTTAAAAAGAACATGATTGATCTAGCTGATGACTTGAATTTTGAGGAAGCTGCTAAGTTAAGAGATGAAATAAAAAGGCTTGAAAATAATCAATTAGAATTGCCACCTAATAATCTTAGACAATATAAGAAGAATAGAAGAAGTAAAAGGAAGTATTTCACATAAATGTTTGTCGATATTTTAATACTATTGATTGGACTTGTATTATTGCTATATAGCGCTGATGTGATGATAAATTCCTCCGATTTAATTGCAAAAAAATTTCAACTGTCACCTATTCTTATAGGACTAACAATTGTTGCATTCGGTACATCTGCTCCCGAACTGGTTATTACCTTATTCGCAGCTTTTAGAGAAATCCCTGCGACAGATGCGATAATTGGTAACATTATTGGCTCAAACATTGCAAATATTCTGCTTATTTTAGGCACAGCCTCACTTTTTTTTAAAATGGATTTAAGCAGTATTGGACTTAAAGATAATATTTTTTTGTTAATACTGACATCCTATTTTGCAACAATGTTCTATATTGCAAGCTCTCTAAGCTTAACAATTATTATTGGATTAGTAGTCTTTGTAATACTTTTTTTTTATTTACTTAAAAATTACGAGTCTGATAATGAGGAAGAAGAATTCAGAGAATTTGGCAATAGAACTTACTTAATTCTTTTATTTTCATTTATTGGCATCTTTATCGGTGGAAAAATATTTTTAGACAGTTCACTTAATATATTTACAACTTTTGGATTAGAGGAAACAATAATAGGAATATCTATTTTAGCCATTGGCACTTCACTTCCTGAACTAGCAACTGTAGTAATTTCTTATATAAGAAAAAAAGGCTCTATTGGCATTGGTAATATTATTGGAAGCAATATAATGAATATTCTTTTTGTTTTCTTACCAGGGGCAATAGTTATTAAATCAAGAAACCTGGATTTTCCATTAGAAAATATTGAGATTGTCCATATTAATGCCTTAGTATTAGTAACATTAATAATAACAGTTATGTCAATGTTAAAACTTAAACTGAATAAAATATTTGCTTTGGGTTTTCTTACTTCGTATGCAATATATATAGGATATTCACTATCATGAAAAAACAAACCATTTTAATTACAGGAGGTGCACAAAGAATTGGCAAGGCCATTGCATTAAGTTTGAAGAATAATAACCTCAATTTTATAATTCATTATAATAACTCGATTAAAGAGGCAAAAGATTTAAAAAATAGTCTCATAAAATCTGGAAATCAATGTGAAATAATTAAGTGCGATTTAAATAAACCAGGTCAAGTTTCAAAAATAATCTTAAAATCAAAAAGAATTTTTGGATCTGTCGATTTTCTTGTTAACAATGCTTCACTATTTTTAAATGATAATATTGAAACACTCAGTGATGGCTTGTGGTACGATCATATGAATATAAATTTATATGCGCCTTTAATACTATCCAAAGAATTTAAAAAGCACTTACCAAAAAAGTCCAATGGACATATCATAAATATTTTAGATCAAAATGTAGTCAACGCTGACACTTCATTTCTTTCTTACTCAATTGCAAAGGCTGCACTACATGCAGCAACACCAATATTAGCTAAATCTTTTGCTCCAAATATAAGAGTTAATTCAATTGGTCCCGGACCAACTTTAAAAAATATTCATCAATCAAAGAAACACTTTGATAAGTCATTGAAAAATACAATTTTAAAGATTGGTTCACCTCCAGAAGAAATAGCAAAATCAGTTAAATTTCTGCTTGAATCAAAGTCAATTACAGGCCAATTTATAGCCGTTGACGGGGGAGAGCATTTATCATGAACCATAAAAATGTGCTAAAAATTAGCGATTTAAAATCAAATACTGATTTAGTAGATCCATTGTCAGGATATGATTTGATATTTTTTGAATGATTTTATGATTGATGCAAACATTGGTGTCTACAAACATGAAAAGTTAAAACGGCAGCCACTTCGAATAAATGTTATCGCTAAAGTTAAAAATCCTAAGACAATAAACGACAGCAGATTGCAAAGTGTTGTTTGCTATAATCAAATATCAAAAAAAATAAAAAAAATTATAGGTGCTGGCCATACAGTTCTTCTTGAAAAATTGGCTGAAAAGATAATTCAGGAATGTTTCAAAAATAAAAGAATTGAGACAATGAAAATTAGGCTAGAAAAATTGGACGCAATAAAAGAGGCTGCGAGTGCTGGTATTGAAATTGAGCGCTCACGCGCTTAAAAATGAATAGTATAGAAAATCTAAAAGAAATTATAGATCAATCTCCTACGTCTGCAGGTATCTATAAAATGCTGAATGAAAAAGATGAAATACTCTACGTAGGAAAAGCCAAGAATATACAAAATCGTCTTAAAAGTTACCTGAATGGTAACAATTTATCAAACCGCATAAAAAGAATGGTTAGTAAAATATCAACTATTGACGTTGTGATTACACAAACTGAAAAGGAAGCATTACTTTTAGAGGCAAATTTAATCAAGAAACTAAAACCACCATTTAATATACTTCTTCGTGATGACAAATCTTTTCCTTATATCTTTATTAACCATGAACAAGAATATCCTCAAATTACAAAACATAGAGGTAAGCAAAAATTTAAAGGAAAGTATTTCGGTCCTTTTGCAACAATCAACTCTCTTAATTATACATTAAAAATATTACAGAAAGTTTTCTTACTGCGTTCATGTGACGATACAATATTTGAAAACAGGTCAAAACCTTGTCTTCTTTATCAAATTGAACGCTGCAGCGGTCCATGTGTGAATGATACAATTAATAAGAAAGACTACAATTCAACAGTAAAAAATGCTGAGAATTTTCTTTCAGGCCATCACAGCACTCTACAGGCAGAACTCTCAAAAAAGATGGAAAGAGAAAGTGAAATTTTGAATTATGAAAAAGCTGCAAGCTATAGAGATAAAATTGAAGCTTTAACTCAAATACAAAGTCAACAAAATATAAACTTGCATGACATTAAAAATACTGACGTGATATCTATTTCAAGAAAAGGAAACAAATCTTGCGTGCAGGTATTCATATACAGATCAGGTCAGAATTGGGGAAATAGATCATACTTTCCAAAACATGGAGAAGAAGTCGAAACTTATGAAATATTAGAGAGGTTTATAGTTGATTTTTATACAAAGTATTCACCTCCAAAAAATGTACTCATAAATACCCCCATTAATAATTCTAAGCTCATTAAAAATTCTCTTAAATCGATTTATTCTTATCAAACAAATTTTTCAATCCCAAAAAAGGGTAAAAAATTAGAAATTATTAATTATGCGATAAGGAATTCCGAATTATCATTAAAAAATCATATTACTCAGTCGTTCTCTGATAAAGAAAATTTAAAAGCCTTAAAGAAAGATCTAGGAATTGCCCTTGATATTAATCGAATAGAAGCTTTTGATAACAGTCACTTATTTGGCAAAAATGCTGTTGGTGCCATGATTGTATTTTCAAAAGAAGGTTTTGATAAAAAGTCTTATAGAAAATTTAATATTGATTCAAACAAGGTTAAACCTGGAGATGATTATGGTATGATGCGGCATGTTCTCGAGAGAAGGTTTTCTTCTGAAGCAATAAAAAATCAAAAAAAATATCAAAATTTACCTGAGCTTCTCATAATAGATGGTGGCAAAGGCCACTATGATTTGGCTAAAAAAATATTAGAAGAGAAAAATTTAAGTGAAATTAAATTAGCGTCAATTTTTAAGGGCGAAGGAAGAAAGGAGAGCCTAGATCAGATTATTTTCAATGATAAGAAAAATTATATAAAAAAAGATACACCTTCATTTTTCTTTATGCAAAGGCTCAGAGATGAATCACATAGATATGCTATTGGTGCTCATAGAGACAAAAGAAAAAAAGAAATGCATACATCAGAATTGGAACCCATTGAAGGTTTGGGAAGAGTTAGAAAAAAGCTACTACTGAATCATTTTGGGTCAGTTAAAAATATTAAAACTGCATCATCTCAAGATATTATGAAGGTTAAGGGAATAAGCAGGTTGCTATCAGAAAAAATATATGCTTACTTTAATGATTGATGTCCAAATTGCCAAACATATTAACAATTTCAAGAATATTACTGCTTCCAGTCCTTATAATATTAATTTTCTCTGACTCAAATTTAATAAATTTCTTATCAATAGTTTTATTTATTGTGATATCGATTACCGATTATCTTGATGGTTTAATTGCTAGAAAGACAAAAAACACTTCAAATTTTGGAAAAATGCTTGATCCCATCGCTGATAAACTCTTCGTAGTTCTTATCTTAGTTACTTTTATTTCAGATGGGATATTGTTAGGAATACATCTGATACCTGCATATCTAATTATAGCTAGAGAAATACTTATTTCTGGCTTGAGAGAATATGCATCAAGTGATGTTAATAAAAAAGAAATACCTGTATCAAATTTAGGTAAATATAAAACTGCGGCTCAAATGGGCAGCTTATTTTTGATACTCTTAGCTGATGTTTACAGCAGCTTATTATTAATTAACAATTTTGGTATAGCACTTTTATGGATTGCCATGATCGCATCGGTATATAGTGGATATCAATACTATAGAAATATTTTTTGACTATGATCTCACTAGATCGTGATAGTCTTGCATGAACTGAAAATTTTGACTTTCATCGCCAGTCTTAAATTTAATGCTATCAATTGATTGTATAGGAGTGATTTCAGCGGCCGTCCCAGTTAAAAAAGCCTCGTCATAGATAGTTATTTCATCCGGCATTATATGTTTTTCCTCAACTGAAAATCCTTTTTTTGTCACCATCTCAATAACTGTTTGCCTAGTGATGCCATTTAGAAAACAATCTGGTATAGGTGTATGTATTGTTTCATCTTTTATAAAGAATATGTTCGCTCCGGTTCCTTCCGCTATATAACCTCTGTAATCAAGCATAAGAGCGTCATTGTAACCATTGCTCTCTGCATATTCCTTTGACATTGTGCAAATAACATAAGGACCTGATGCTTTAGCTTCACATGGAGCTGTATCAGGTGCTGGTCGTTTCCAGGGTGATGTGATCAATCTTAGACCCGCTTTTCTATCTTCTATTTTGAAATATGATGCCCAATCATCCCAGACTGCGATGGCAACATTTATATCAGCATTAGAAGTAGATAATCCCATCTGTTGACTTCCACGCCAGGCAATTGGACGAACATAACAATCTTGATAACCCATCTTACTTATTAGTTCATCTTTGGCCTGATTAATTTCTTCCTGAGTATAGGGGATTTTTATACCAACCGTTTCAGCTGACTTAAACAGTCTTTTCGTATGTTCTTCAGATTTAAATATTTTTCCTTTATAAGCCCTCTCACCTTCAAATACAGAACTTGCATAATGAAGTCCTTGTGTAATGACATGACATTTGGCATCATTCCAAGGAACAAATTTGCCATTCATCCATATAAAGCCATCTCTGTTGTCAAATGGTGGTATTTCCATAAATATTTTATTTAGTTTAAGAATAGATTACATAACAGAAAAACTCCTTGATTAATATATATTTTTATCGTAACTATGTCATAGTGGCTGACTTAAATACATCCAATAGCAAAGCATCGTCTCTGCTCTATCTTCGTGAAGACCGCATCAAAATTTCATTAAATAATTTTTTTGAGGCTAATAGAATATTTGAAAAAGAAATATTTAATAATTTAGACGATGAAGAGCTTGGCATAGCTGATATTAGGTGTCTTTTAATAATAAACCTAAATCCTGGGATAATATTTAATGAACTGTTAAATATTCTTGATATCAGAAAACAAAGTTTGAATAGAGTTTTAAGAATTTTGTTAAAAGAAAAATTTATTATTCAAAAAATTAATTCTGATGATGGCAGAAAAAAGAATTTATATCTCACCGATGTTGCTAAAGAAAAATTAAATGACGTTATTAAACCTTTAATAGACAAACTCTCAAAATCTTATGTTAAATCTGGGGCTAACGCTGTTCAGGGATTTAACATGGTAGTAAACAGTTTAACAGAAAAAAATAATGAATAAAAATCTGCAACACTTACTTATTGTTGACGATGATGACAAAATTAGAAACCTTTTAAAATCATATTTAATAGAACATGGCTTTCTTATTTCTATTGCTGCTAATGCAGAAGAGGCCAAAGAGTTACTTAAGTACATAGTTTTTGATCTACTAATCGTAGATATCATGATGCCAGGACAAGATGGCTACGAGCTCACAAAGGATATAAGACAGTCATCTCTCACGCCTATAATCCATCTAACGGCTATGAATGAGTCAGAGAATAGAGTTCATGGACTCGAAATTGGTGCTGATGATTATTTAAGTAAACCTTTTGAACCAAAGGAATTACTACTAAGAATAAGAAATATAATTAATAAAACATCGACTAAAAATATTAAAAGTAAGATCCAACTAGATAATATAGTAATTGATTTATCAAGTGGGTCCATAAAAGGAAGAACAGCAGACTTATCGCTTAATCAAAATGAGTTAAAAATTTTGCAACTCCTCTCCGCTAACCCAGGCAAGTCATTTTCTAGAGATCAATTAATAACAGAGTTAAATTTTTCGCAGGAACGTACATTAGATGTATGTATTAATAGGTTGAGAAAGAAAATTGAAAAGAATCCCAAAATACCAAGATTTTTGCGAACAAAAAGAGGTTCAGGATATGAACTGTGGATTGATTAGATAATGTTTAGAAATTTACTTCCTACAAGCTTACTCGGCCGAACAATTTTAATAGTTTTGTTTCCCATAGTTATGTTTCAATTAATTATTTTATCCTACTACTATAATAGTTTGTGGGAGCGTACCCTCAATAGGCTTTCAAGGTCAGTTGCAATGGAAATACAAATGGTTGCTAGACAATATGATGAAGGCCAAGGTTCTTTAATTAATATAAAAGATGTACAAGAAATATTTTTATTTGATGTAAATACTTATGACAAGGTAGGATTTTTTGATGAAACAGAAAATTATAACTCGCAAATTCTTAATAGTTTTAGTCAAGAACTAGCCACAAGAATTGAAAATCCTTTTTCAATCAAAGAGACGCTTAATGATACAATTGAAGTGATTATACAATTTGATTCCTCATTTATAATGCTTACTTTTCCAAAAGATAGAATAACTACCGCTCGAAATCATATTTTTCTCGGTTGGCAGATTATATCCGCACTTATATTAGTTCTCATCTCTTATTTATTTCTTAAAAATCAAGTAAAACCAATTAGTAATTTGGCAAAGGCAGCGGAGCAATTTGGTAAAGGACAAGAGTTAGATAATTTTAAAATTTCAGGAGCTCTTGAAGTTAGACAGGCTGGTAAAGAATTTATAAAAATGAAGAATCGAATATTAAAACAAATTGATCAACGCTCTCTAATGCTTGCTGGGGTAAGTCATGATCTAAAGACACCATTGACCAGAATGAAACTAATAATAGAAACACTAGATAATAAGGATATAAAAAAAGATATTAATGATGAAATTAATCATATGAACGAAATGCTAATTGAATACCTTGATTTCGCAGCCTCTGATGATTCAAAAGATAGGTCTGTGATTAACCCTATAGAAGCTATCATTAAAATTAAAAATGATGTTCATTTTAGGAACCACAAAATTGAACTAGAGATACTCAACGATGAGGCTGCAACGGTAAATGAAAATGTATTTGTACGGTCAATTACAAATATTTTGAATAATGCGATTGATAAAGCAGGTAAAATTATTGTCAAAGCTGAGGTGAATAGTAAAATGATTAAAATCAATATTCACGACAACGGCCCAGGTATCGATGACGAAGAAAAAGCAAATGTATTCAAGCCCTTCTATAGGATTGACAAAAGTAGAAATCAAAACAAGACAAATTCAGGTTTAGGTCTGGCAACTACTAAATCACTACTAGGCTCAATAAACGGAAAAATAAGTTTGCATGATAGTTATTTAGGTGGCTTGGAAGTAGCTATAGTAATACAAAATTAATTAGCCTTACTGAGCTCCCTGGACCTTTTCTTTGCTTTATCTATGGCTTTAGAAATTAGAGTACTAAGGCCATTTTTGTTTTCTAATATTTTAAGCGCAGCTTCAGTTGTCCCTCCCTTACTAGTAACACTCTTTTTTAAATGTGTTAGACTGTCTTTTTCATTAAAAAGAAGCAAAAGAGACCCAAGAAAAGTTTGAAGAACCATATTTTTTGAATTTTTGAACCCAGACTTATCAGCTATTTTAATAAGCGTTTCAATGAAAAGAAATATATAGGCAGGGCCACTACCAAAGATTGCTGTAAAATCATCAATAACTTTTTCATTTTTAGTTTCATTTATTTGCCCTAGTAATGATAGGAAATTCCTCACTATTTTCTTTTGATCATTTTTAATTATTTTATCAAAACAAATGAGAGTTGTACCCATATTAACTGATGCTGGGGTATTTGTCATAGCTCTCACAATACCTTTATTTAGAGTAAATATTTTTTTTAAATCAGAAATCTTCTTTCCTGCTACGATCGACACAATAAGAGAATTAGACAAAAATTTTTCTAAAGAACTGTCGACAGCAGCGTTTAATTGATTTGGCTTTACAGAAATTAATGAAATAGATGGTACAAATTTATATTTAATCAACCGAACATTTTTGACAATTTTAAGATTATGTTTTGACTTTAACTTTTTTAATTTTGGTGTGATTTTTTTTTCAATAATTAAGATATTTTTTGATGATATCTTATTTTCAATCAATGAATTGAGCACTGCGTAGCCCATATTTCCAGCGCCAATAATAAGAAATTTTTGTTTTTTAAGATTTATCATTTGACTTTTGAGCTGATGTATTTTTTCTATCTTCTTTAAATTTATTCATTGTTTTGATCTCTTCTTTAAAAGATAAAGAGATCTCATATAAACTTATACAGATGTCTGTAACTTTATTTAATATTTTATTTCTACTATACATAAATGGTGTTAGGTTATTCTTATATCAAATTTAAAATAGCGTGATTTATCTTAGTTTTCCATCTATTAGTCCAATTTTTTTCTCATTAGGTCCACTTGAAATTAGATGGTACTCATTAGCGTACATCGTGGGTTTTATATTTGCTTGGCGATACATCAAATACTTGTCTTCTAACAAAAAAATATATGACGTTAAAGCTAATATAAATGAAAAATTAGTTGATGACTTAGTATTCTATTCAATTTTAGGTCTTATAATTGGAGCTAGAATTGGATACGTATTATTTTATAATTTTGCATACTATAGCGATAACGTTGTAGAAATATTCTACCTATGGCAAGGAGGACTATCATTTCATGGTGGATTGATAGGCATCATAATTGCAGCTTTGCTTGTTTCAAGAAACTTTAAGTGCTCTTTTTTTGAAGTTAGTGACTTAATATGTGTTTCTGCTCCTGTTGGCATATTCTTTGGGCGAATAGCAAATTTTATTAATGGTGAACTTTATGGACGGCCAGCAAATTTCTTGTTTGGCATGATCTTTCCAAATGCAGACGACCAATTTAGACATCCCAGTCAGCTCTATGAAGCATTCCTGGAAGGCCTATTGCTGTTCATCATCTTAAATATTCTAATTTTTAGGTATTATAAACTTAAGTCTCCCGGGTTTGTTTCTGGAGCCTTTCTCTTGTTATATGGAGTATTTAGATATTCTGTAGAGTTCACTCGTGAGCCCGATGTACAAGTTGGATATATTGCTAACTTTTTTACCATGGGAATGTTGCTTTCAATACCAATGATAATAGCTGGATTGACCATCTTACTTTTAGCAAATAAAAAATGATTAAAGAAAAGTTGCTAAAATATCTTAACGAAAACCCATACATATATTTAGATGAGTTTATTAAACTAGTGCATGGTGATAAAGATCATGGATATTATGTCTCTGAAGAGATTATTGGTAAAAAAGGTGATTTTATAACTGCTCCTGAGATATCGCAAATGTTTGGCGAAGCAATAGCAATCAAGATTCTTCAGGTTATAAATAAAAATAATATCAAACACTTTAATTTAATAGAATTAGGCCCTGGAAGGGGAACTCTCATTAATGATATTTTAAGGGTATTAAATAAACAATTATCTCCTGAAATAAATATTTCACTTCACTTCAATGAAATTAATAAAAATTTTATCGAAAATCTAAAATTACAATTTCCAAAATGTAAAGTTCATTCAGTAATTGGTGATTATCCTGATCAATATTCTTTTTTTATCGCAAATGAATTTGTAGATGCGCTTCCCTTAAGACAGTTAAAAAAAAGAGACAATACATATTACGAGACAGTCGTAAAAAAATCATTAGATGGAGACTTTGAATTTGATATTGAAATTGCAAGAAGTGAAAGTGAAATATATGTAAAATCTAGATTTGATTTAAAAAATAATCAAATCTTTGAATACTCTCCACAAACAATTGAAGTATTTAATCAAATCATCAACTTTTTAGAAAAAAATAAAGGACATCTTCTATTAATTGACTACGGCTACATAAAACATCCTTTAAAAAGCACTATCCAGTCAATTAAAAATCATAAAAAAACTGATGTATTAAATAATATTGGAAAACAAGACATTACTTACCTTGTGAATTTTGATTGCTTGATAAGTATCTTAAAAAATAAAAAGATTTTAGAGTATAAATTTGTCACTCAATCAGCTTTTTTGAAATTGAACGGCATTGAGGAAAGAGCAAATCAATTGTGTGAACAAAACCCAGCTAAAGCTGAGGAAATAAAAATACAGTTAAATCGATTAATTAATGATGAACATATGGGAAGCCTTTTCAAGGTATTGGAAGTCGAAATTTAAATGTTTTTTTCAAAAAATTTAAGCGACGTTGATCACTGTTTTTTTTCAAGAATTGGTGGTTTTAGTAAAAAAAAATATTCATCACTAAATTGTGGCAAAGGATCAAATGATAATCCTCTATTGGTAGAGGATAATTTAAAGATAATTCATAAGTATTTCAATCTTCCAAGGTCTAAGTTGATTACAATGCATCAAACACATTCAAACATATGCAAAATAGTTGAGCCTAAATTTCAGCAAACAGAATATAAGTGTGACGGTATAGTAACAAAACATCAGAATATAATATTGTCAGTTCTGACAGCCGATTGTGCTCCGATCTTATTTTTTGACCAAAAAAAATCAATTATTGGAGCTTGTCATGTAGGTTGGAAAGGAGCACTCAACGGTATTATTGAAAATACTTTATCAAGTATGAAGCTCATTGGTGCAAACATTAACAATATAAATTGTTCAATTGGGCCATGTATTGGACAAAGCTCATATGACGTGAAATCAGACTTTTTCAAAATATTTGTAGACAAGTCGACAAGAAATAGACAATTTTTTATCGAAATCAATAAGGATAAATATCAGTTTTCCCTAAAAAAATTCATTACATTTAAACTTGGAGAGCAAGGCGTTGGAAACATAGACACTGTCAACATTGATACTTACAATGACGAACACCTTTGTTTCAGCTACAGACGGTCACTTCATAAAAAAGAGGATGATTATGGTAGAATGATTTCAACAATTACTATAAAAGGAGATCATTCATGAGAATTATTGCGGGAAATAGTAATTTACCTCTTTCTAAAAGTGTTTCTGATTATCTTGGTGAGAACTTAACGAACGCTTCCATACAAAGGTTTGCCGATGATGAAGTTTACGTTGAAATTAAAGAAAATATACGAGGTGAGGATGTTTTTGTTATAGAATCTCTATCCCACCCTGCTAACGATAATCTTATGGAGCTACTTGTAATTATGGATGCTCTAAAAAGAGCGTCTGCAAAAAGAATTACAGCTGTGATTCCTTATTACGGTTATGCACGACAAGATAGAAAGCCTGGCCCTAGAACACCTATATCTGCGAAATTAGTTGCTAACTTAATCACAACTGCTGGGGCTGATAGAGTTTTAACATTAGATTTACATGCTGAACAGATACAAGGTTTCTTTGATATTCCTACTGATAATCTTTTTGCAGGACCAGTTTTTTCAAAAGATATAAAAGAAAAATATGATATTGGAAACTTAGTTGCAGTTTCACCTGATATTGGGGGAGTTGTAAGGGCTAGAGCTATTGCTAATAAAATTGGTGCTTCAATAGCCATTGTTGATAAAAGGCGATCTAAACCCGGTGAGAGCGAAGTTATGAATATCATTGGAGATGTTAAAGGAAAAGACTGTATTATTTTAGACGACATAATCGACTCTGCTGGAACGATTTCTAATGCAGCTAACAGGATCATGGATCTTGGAGCTAATAGCATAACATCCTACGTAACACACGGCGTACTTACCGGAAAAGCTCTCGAGAGAATAAATAATTCAAAATTAACTGAGTTGGTAATTACCAATTCTATTAACAATCAAGATTTATTAAGTAATGGCAATAAAATACGTTCTATTGATGTATCCAATCTGTTAGGTGAAGCGATAAAAAGAATTTCTGAAGAAAGCTCGGTATCCAGCCTGTTTGATTTTTGATTAATATGCTTGCCATATAAGTAAATTTAATCTAAGTACCACAACATTATTATGTCAAAAGAAACAAATTTAGATGCTGAAATAAGAGCAGAGTCTGGAAAATCAGCAGTAAAAAAAGTCATTGCTTCTGGTAAAATTCCCTCTGTTATCTATGGATTGGGTGAAGAGTCTCTTAATATTTCCCTTGATAAAATTTCTGTCCAAAAAGAAATCAACTCGGGCGGGTTCCTTACAAGAATTATTTCTCTAAATATCGCTGGTAAGAAAAATCTCGCAATCCCCAGAGATGTTCAGTTTGATCCACTTTCAGATCAACCAATTCACGTGGACTTTTTAAGATTGGCAGAAGACTCAAAAATCACGCTGGATATACCAACTCGATTTATCAATGAAGAGTCATCTCCTGGCCTTAAGCGTGGTGGAGTTCTTAATGTTAACAGAAGAACTGTACAACTAAGTTGTCCAGCAAATAATATTCCTGAAGAAATTGTATTTGATTTAGATGGTTTAGATATTGGCGATACCATCAGGATATCAGCTGCAAATTTATCAAGCGATATTACTCCTACAATTAGTGATCGTGACTTTACTGTAGCATCAGTTGCCGCGCCAACTGTTGTCAAAGAACCTGAAACTCCTGTAGAAGGTGAAGAAGCAGCTGAAGAAGGAGCGGAAACAACTGATGAAGCTAAAGAAGCATCAACTGATGATGCTAAAAAAGAAGAAGCTAAAGATTAATACTTTACCTTTCAACTAATACATAATTTCTATATTCTTAAACGTATGATTGCTCTAATTGGTTTAGGAAACCCTGGTGAAAAACATTCCTTAAATAGACATAATATAGGATTCATTGTTATTGATAAAATCAATGATAATAATGAAATTATTAAGAGTGAAAAAAAATTCAACGGTGATTTAAAAACTTTTTCCATCAGCAGAAAAAAAATACTCACATTTAAGTCATGCGATTACATGAATGAATGTGGTGGCAGTATTGCAAAACTCGTTAATTTTTATAAACTCCATCTAGATTCAGTTTATGTTTTCCACGATGACCTTGATATTTCTCTTGGAAAAGTAAAAATCAAGAATGGTGGCTCACCCGCTGGTCATAATGGATTAAAATCCATAGACTCATGTATAGGCAAAAATTATAATAGAGTAAGGATTGGAATTGATCACCCTGGAAGCCGTGAATTGGTTAACAGGCATGTTCTAGGAAACTTTAAAAAAAAGGAGTTAGAAATTGTTGATCAATTAAAGATCAGTATTTCATCTCACTTAAAATTCCTGATATCAGAGAATAAATCTCAATTCTTAAATAATATTAAATTATAATATGGGATTTAAATGCGGAATTGTTGGACTACCTAATGTTGGGAAATCAACTTTATTTAATGCTCTTACCAAAAAAATTTCAGCTGAAGCCGCCAACTATCCCTTTTGCACAATAGATCCAAATGAAGGTACCGTAATAGTTCCTGATGAAAGAGTTAATACTCTAACTGAGATCGCAAAATCTAAAAAAACTATACCTACCTCACTGACATTTTTTGATATAGCTGGACTTGTTAAAGGTGCATCAAAGGGTGAAGGATTAGGAAATAAATTCTTATCACATATAAGAGAGGTTGACGCAATCATACACGTGGTTAGGTGCTTTGAAGATGAAAATATAACTCACGTAAGCAATAAAATTGACCCCTTGGATGATATTGAAACCATAAATACTGAATTAGTGTTATCCGATATTGAACTACTAGAAAAATTAAAATCTGGTCTCGAAAAACAAGCTAAAAAAGGTGATAAAGATGCAAAAATAAAGATCTCAGCAGCGGAAAAGTTACTTAACCATCTTGGGAAAGGTGAGCCAGCAATTACAATTGAAAATTTAGCTGAGATAAAATCAAATTCGTCGGAGTTTAATTTAATTACGTTTAAACCAACAATCTATGTGTGTAATGTCAATGAAGAGTCAATTATAGGTGGGAATGAATTCATAGAAAAAATTAAAAATAATTTTAACAATGAAATTATTCTTATTTCTGCAGAGATAGAGTCCCAGATTTCCTCATTAAGTGATGAAGATCAAAAGGAGTATGTACAGAGCTTAGGATTAGAGGAGTCGGGTTTGAATAAAATTATCCGTAGCGGCTACAAAACGCTAAATTTGATTACTTATTTTACTGCTGGTGAGCAAGAAACCAGAGCGTGGACCATAGAATCGGGGACAACAGCGCCGCAGGCTGCAGGAAGGATTCATACTGATTTTGAAAAAGGTTTTATTCGAGCTGAAACTATTGCGTATAATGATTACATTGAATGCATGGGTGAAATAAAAGCAAAAGAACAAGGAAAGATGCGTAGCGAAGGTAAAGAATATACTGTACAAGATGGTGACGTAATGCATTTTTTATTTAATAATTAGATATGGAACATAAATTAGTATTCCCGACTTATGAGGAAATGCATGAGAAAGCTGTAAAGCTTGGACACTTAATAAAAAGTAAAAATATTAACTTCGATAAAATGGTTGTTGTTTCTAGAGGAGGCTTTGTGCCCGCTGCAGTTGTTGCTTACACTCTAGGCATACAAGACGTGGATATCGTTTCCATACAAAGTTATATTGATCGAGAGGCAGGAGAGGCTATTGTTCACCGAGCTCCAAAAACAGATGAAATAGTTCTCGTAATTGATGATATTGTAGATAAAGGTGGAACGGCAAAAGCTCTTAAAGAATATATGCCTAATATGCATTTAGCTGTGATTTATGCTAAGCCTAGAGGGCTACCGTTAGCTAGTACGTATGTTGAAGAAATAACTCAAGATACTTGGCCTGTCTTCCCCTGGGATGAGGAAGACAAAGCCAATCATTAAGTAAGTTTAAAAGATGAAGTAGAGTACGGATAATGCTCCGATTACAATAGATCCTGCATTCAGATCTTCATGTCTACCACTTAAAGCTTTTATCACTACATAGGCAATGAAACCTAGAGCTATACCATGAGCAATACTGAAAGTTAGAGGCATTAAAACAGCCGCTAAAACTGCGGGAGCATATTCACTCACATCGTCCCATTCTATATCGCGCAAATTCTTCAAGAAGAAAGTTGCAACAAAAACAAGCGCAGGCGCAGTTGCAAAAGATGGTATACTTTGAGCTAATGGAGCAAGAAATAAACATATAGCAAAAAGAATTGCAACGGTTACAGCTGTAAGGCCTGTTCTGCCACCTTCTTTAATACCAGCTCCTGACTCAATGTAAGAAGTTGTATTTGATGTTCCCACTAAAGCACCAACTGTCGTCGCCGCAGAGTCTGCTAAGACAGCTTTGCCAATACCATCAACATTTCCATCTTGGTCAACTTTTCCCGTAAGGTTAGCAACTGAAGTTAGCGTTCCAGCAGTATCAAAGAAATCTACAAAAAGAAATGCAAAAGCTACACCAATAAAGCCAGCCGTTGCAATAAGGCTAAAGTCCATTGAAAATGCATGAACAGCTGGAGGTATAGATCCCACTACTCCGTCAATTGCGCTGACCCCTGTCATCCAAGCAACAACACTTACCACAAGTATTCCAATAATGATTGAACCCGGTACACCTCTCTTATCAAGAACGGCCATTATTGCAAAGCCAACTGCAGCAAGTATAACAGGCATAGAACTTACATCTCCAAGTCCCACTAAAGTTGCTGGGTTATCGACAACAACTCCTGCATTTTTTAAGCCAATGATTGCTAAAAATAAACCAATACCAGCGCCAACTCCAAACTTCATACTTTTTGGAATACTATTAATAATCCACTGACGTGCAGGTGTTATGGACAATATGAGGAATGCAATTCCTGCAATGAATACCGCAGCAAGTGCTTGCTGGTAGGTGTAGCCCATTCCGAATACAACGCCGAAAGCAAAAAATGCATTTAGTCCCATTCCTGGTGCAAGTGCTATTGGCCAATTAGCCCATAATCCCATAACTAAACAACCAACAACTGCCGCGATAATGGTCGCAACAAATACGCCACCAAAATCCATGCCTGTACCATCAGTTGATAATATTGCCGGATTAACAACAATGATATAAGCCATTGTTAAAAATGTAGCGAGCCCAGCAAGAATTTCTGTTCTTACGCTCGTTCCATTTTCATTCAATTTAAAAATATTTTCTAACATTAAGATCCTCCATCTAGTTGACTTTAGAGTTTATATTAATCAAAAATAGTTTACGAGACAGATTTAATCAGCTTGTGGATAACGAAGCTTACAACTTACTGTAAAGAAAAAAATTAAATTATTGAAATAAAATGTATTTTTATAATTATACTAGTGTGAATCTTTCCAAATTTGCTTATTCGTAAAGTAAAGCAAGAATGAAAGTATTAATAGGTACGTTATAACTTTAAAGCCGATTCTCTTGCGCGCTTCCAATTTAGGTTCTGCTGTCCATGTCAAAAACATAGTAACATCTCTAGCCATTTGTTCTGGAGTTGCTTCCGTACCGTCACTATACTCAACAGCATCAGCTGAGAGCAATTGTGGCATAGCAATTTTTTGTCCCTTAGCGTAAATATTGTAGTATACACCATCGTCAAGAACCATGCCCTCAGGGGCATCTTCATATCCAAGCAGTAATGAATAAACATAATCTGCTCCACCATGTCGTGCTTTAACCATTACAGATAGATCCGGAGGATATGCTCCACCATTGGCTGCTCTTCCTTGTTGTTCGTTTTCATAGGGACTGACAAATTTATCTGACAAGATAGCTGGTCGCATAACTACATCGCCATACTCATCTGGAGCGCCCTTTACCTCAAAAGCAGCTGCCATAGCTTTCACTTGCGCCTCAGAGAACTCAGGGCCACCGTCTTCCATTAAGTTTCTATAACTCAACAATTCCATTGAATGACAGCCAGAACATACTTCTGTGTAAACTTGGTAACCTCTTTGTAATGAAGCTCTTTCAAACTTACCCAACGGCCCCTCGAATGACCATTCTGGGTGCAAAGGCTCTTTCATTTCCGCCGCTTGAGCAGAAATTTGTAATAAGGCAATGTGTAGGAAAATTAAAATTAATATTTTTGATAAATATTGCATTTAACTTATGTAGTTGCTCCTGAGGCAATTATCTCTTTTTCCTCTTTTGACAAAACAGGTTCGCTCAAGCTTTTAGGCAGCGGCTTGGTTTTCTCAATATACCCAAGCAAAGGCAAAATTATTATAAAGTGAGCAAAGTAATATACAGTGGCAATTCTACCCATGATTAAATACATACCATCTGCTACTTGCGCTCCCAAGTAGCCAAGAAAAATAGTGTTTGCAAAGAAGAGCCATACAAACTGTTTGTAGAGAGGTCTGTATTTTGCTGACCTTACTTTTGAAGTATCCAGCCATGGCAAGAAAGCAAGAATAGCTATAGCTGATACCATTAGTATTACTCCACCAAGCTTGTCTGGTACAGCCCTTAAGATTGCATAGAAAGGTAAAAAATACCACTCAGGAACAATATGCTCGGGTGTTTGAAGTGGATTAGCTTGAATATAATTATCAGTATGTCCCAGAAGGTTTGGCACGAAAAATACAAACCCTGCAAAAATAATTAAAAACACAACAAGTGCAAATAAATCTTTCACTACGTAATGTGGGTGAAATGGTACTGTATCTTGTGATCCTTTAACAACATCGATCCCCTCAGGGTTATTGTTTCCTGGTACGTGAAGAGCCCAAACATGAAGAATTACCAATGCGAAGATAAGAAAAGGCATTAAGTAATGCAAGGTAAAGAATCTTGTCAACAACGGACTGCCGACAGCATAACCTCCCCATAACCAATTAGTCACAGACTCTCCAACAATCGGTATTGCGCTAAATAGGTTGGTTATCACAGTAGCTCCCCAAAAACTCATTTGACCCCAAGGCAAAACATATCCCATAAATGCAGTGGCGATCATAAGTAAGAATATAAATACACCTATAATCCAAATAAGTTCTCGTGGTTCTTTATAAGAACCATAAAACATAGATCTTGCCATGTGAATGTAGACAGCCATAAAAAATAGAGATGCACCATTTGCATGAATATATCTTAATAACCAACCATAGTTTACATCACGCATAATGTGTTCAACACTAGCAAAAGCTAAATCAGCATCAGCAACATAGTGCATAGCAAGTACTAAGCCGGTTATAATTTGCGTAACCAAGCAAAACGTCAAAATTCCACCGAACGTCCAAAAATAGTTTAAATTTTTTGGAGTTGGGTATGGCATTAAGTGTCCATAAATTAGGTCTAGTAAAGGTAACCTTTCATTAAACCATTTTCCAACTGCTGACTTTGGTACGTAATTGTCGCTCATGTTATTTATCCAATTTTAATAGTGTTATCATTAAGAAATACATAGTCAGGAATTTCCAAATTGGTAGGGGCTGGACCTTTTCTTATTCTTCCTGATGTATCATAGTGTGAACCATGACATGGACAGAACCAACCATTATATTCACCCTTTTGACCAAGTGGTATACATCCCAAATGGGTACATATTCCAACCATTACCAGCCACTCTGGGTTTTTAGCCCTAGCTGAATCATCTTGAGGATCCGGTAATTCATCTAGAGATACAGCTTTAGCTTCTGATATCTCCTCAGGTGTTCTTCTTCTGATAAAAACAGGCTTACCTCTCCACAAAACCGTAATACTTTGGCCTGGCGCAATAGGTCTTAAGTCAACTTCCGTAGAAGCAAGTGCTTTTACTGATGCATCTGGGTTCATTTGATCTATAAAAGGCCATACTAATGAAGCTGCTCCAGCGGCAGTAAATGTTCCAGTCGTAATGTACAAAAAGTTTCTTCTTGTAACAGGTTTGTCTGACAAATTATCTTCCCAATATTTATTTGCTAATATACTCTAAAATAAGCATTTTTATGCGAAATTAAATAAGCAATTGATGGATAAATTGGGTCAAGATGACGCATATTTCTCTAAAAATCTAGAAGGGTGAATTTAAAATTGAATTTAGCGATATTTGAACCTGATATTCCTCAAAATACTGGTGCTATGATTCGCATTTGCTCATGTTTTGATGTGAATATAGATATTATCCATCCCGCATCATTTGTTTTGTCTGAAAAATCGCTAAACCGTGTTGCAATGGATTATATAAAAAATGTCAAGATAAGTGAGTTTGATGATTGGAAAGATTATATGACAAAAAGGAATGGGAGAAAAATATTACTTTCAACAAAAGGGGGCAAGTCTCATTATGATTATTACTTTAATCAATCAGACAATCTAATCGTTGGGAGAGAAAGTGCAGGCGTGCCAGAATACGTTCATCAAGAAGTAGATGAGGTTATTAAGATAAGAATGAAAGCAGGTGCGAGATCACTCAATGTAGCTACATCATCTGCGATAGTACTCTCGGAAGCTATAAGGCAATTAAAAACAATTTAGTATGAAGAATAATAAAAAGATTTGTAAAGACTGGTTTATAGAACTTCAAAATTTAATATGTGATGCAGTTCTTGAACTTGAAAAAGAATATGGATCAAATGCTAAATTTAAGAAGAATAAATGGTCAAAGGGTGAGTATAGAATTATTGAAGGCGATGTAATTGAAAAAGGTGGCGTTGCATTTTCAAATGTTATTGGAAAATTTCCAAAAGACTTTGCAAAGCAAATACCTGGCACTAAAAAAAATAATAATTTCTGGTCATCAGGTGTTTCAGTGGTGCTTCATCCAGTAAATCCAAAAGTTCCAGCACTGCACTTTAATACGCGTCATATTATTACCGGCAAAAGTTGGTTTGGGGGAGGAATTGACGCGACTCCATGCTTAGAAGATAAAATACTAAAAAAGAACTTTCACTCCAGACTTAAAAATACATGTGATAAGCACGGTAAGAGTTATTATCCTAAATATAAAAAATGGTGCGATGAGTACTTTTATATGCCGCATAGAAAAGAAATAAGAGGTATCGGTGGAATTTTCTTCGATTATAAAATGGATGATTGGAATAATGATTTTGATTTTGTTAAAGATATTGGATTAACCTTCGTAGAAATTATTAAAGAAGTTGTCCGTAGAAAAATGTTTGAAAAATTCACAAAAAAACAGAAAGAAATTCAGTTGTTGAAACGAGGCCGATACGTAGAATATAATCTTTTATACGACCGTGGAACTAAATTTGGACTTAATAGTGGCGGTAATATTGATGCAATATTAATGTCTATGCCACCAAACGCAAAGTGGAAGTAAATTGAAATGGAAACTGAACCAATTACGGTAAAAGGTGCAAAAAAACTTCAAGATGAATTGAATGATCTTATTAACAATAAGCGTCAAAAGGTCATTCAGGCCATAGCTGAAGCAAGGGAGCATGGTGACTTAAAAGAAAATGCTGAGTATCATGCAGCCAAGGAAGAGCAAGGGCATATTGAAGGACGTATTCAAGAAATTCAACTGATACTTGCAAATGCTGAAATAATAGATCTTGATAATATTCCAAAAAATCAGAAGACAATTGTTTTTGGTGCAACCGTAGAACTATCTGATCTAGATGATGAGTCTAAAACCAAATTCCAAATTGTTGGTGATGATGAAGCAGATATTGAGTCAGGCTTATTGTCCTATAAGTCACCTGTTGCAAGAGCGCTCATTGGAAAAGAAAAAGGAGATTTTGTTACTGTAACAACGCCAAAAGGTGAAAAGAATTACGATATTAAAAAAATTGAATTCAAATAAAAAATTTTTTATTTTTGAGCCTGAACAATAGCTTTCAAGCGCTCTATTAGAGAAAACTTATCATCGATAAAGTCATTTTCTGCCCACCAATCTTCAACTTCTGACATTATTCTTCCAACCATTGGTCCTTGTTCTATACCCATGTTAATAATATCTTTGGATGAAATTTCAAAATTGGGTTTGGTCCAATTATTTGCTACTTCGTATAAAGATCTCCAGTTAACTTCGTTCTTATTTTGAGTATCTCGGGACCAATTTATGATTATCTGATTTTGAAACTCAGTTTTGCCAAGCTTATACAATAAGTAACGAACTTCTTTCATTGAGAGATATGAAACAATTTTTTTATTTAAGCTTGATAATTTCAGTAACTCTGTTGAGTCCGCCTTGGAAAGCGGAAAAGCATTGATAAAATGGTTTGTTTTTTCAAGTGAACTTCCGATAAGTATACTCAACCTAATTATTGGATTGGGAGCGGCACCGATTCTTGATTCAATTTCGATTAAATTTTTAAAATTTTCATCCGGTAAGGCTCCTTCAAAATGAGTTTTCAATATTCCTACACTCTCCATCATATGAAGTGAAGTATGGGGTGTTTTTAATTTCAAAATTTCTTTAAATTCATACCATTTTCGTTCATTAGAGATATTTGCTAAGTGAGTATGATTGGCCGTAAAGAC
>CABZEU010000010.1 GCA_902524795.1 uncultured Pelagibacteraceae bacterium | reverse complement strand
TTTAAAGCGATCTGTTACGTAAGTGAAGACTTCAGATAAAACCCAAGAATTCTTTTTTGGATCGGCACAATCTTGAGATGTGCAATTAGCCCATTCATCGGCATCAAACGGAACTCCAAAATCTAGTCTTTTCATTGGATACTTTCCAAGAATTGCCGTTGGGGCCCAATAATATCCCATCCAACCTTGTTTTTTATTGTACGCTTCTGCGATTGAGCCATCTAAACCAGCTCCAGAACCAGGATCAACAAGTCTAAAGCCTTTGGACTCAGCGTCAAACGCCTTAAATAAATTGCCAGTGCTTATTTGACAGTTCCAACCCGACGGGCAAGTGTGAAGAGCTCCATCACCACCTTCAGGGTGTGGGAATAAATCTGGTCTAGCAAGCGCATCCTCAACAGTCTGAATGTCAGGATTTGCGTCAGCTAAATACTGAGGAATCCACCAACCTTCTTCACCATAACTTGAAAGAACCATAGCGCCATAATGAAGCTTGCCTTCATCAACAGCTTTATCAAGTTCAATTCTATTTGCATTTGCCCACATTTCAGGTGCTACATCTGGCTCACCTTTCGAAACCATTGAAGCTGTTGTTGGTTGCGTTGAACCAGGGACTAATTCGACATCACAGCCAAATCCCTTTTCTAGGACAACTTTGTCTAAATTAGCAAACATTTCTGCTGATGCCCAATCCATTTCAGCAACCGAGATAGTGCCACAATCAGAAACTTCTTGATTTCTGTCACAACTGACAGCGAAGATCATTGCAAATCCTGCGAGGAATGTCACAATAATCGATTTCTTAGAGAATAAACTCATTCTTAACTCCCATTTATTAATTTTTCTAATCATTAATTGAAACATATATCCATCCTTCTATCTAGGTAAAAAGGTGGAAATTTTAGTAGTTTATATACAAATCCTAAACCACTGATTTATATAATTTATTTCCTGCATATATTTCAATTAATGGAGCACTCATGACAAACACTGCGCCAATAAACTCTCTCATTGTAATAATTTCATTGGCTAATAGATATGCAGATATAATACCAATAACAACTTCGAACATAAGTAAAATTCCAGCTCTTCCCGGATCTACTTGATCTTGACCGAAAGTAATAAGCCAATATCCAGGAAGCAACCAGATAAAAGCAAATATTAAAATAATTATATAAGTATTAGATAATATTTCAGTATCGAAACCTGCGAGCACCTGTCCATTTGGCAATAGAGTTGCGATGATAACAAATAACCCACCAATGAGAATGAAGATTGAAGTACCAAAATTGACATCCAATTCTTTATTTATTCTTATTATAGTCGCACAAACTGACCACAAAAAACCAGAAGTAATGCCAAATAAATCAGCTAGAGAACTTGGTAAAATATTGCCTTTGTCCAGACCTGTTATAATAAAAAGACCTGTGAAACCAGCTGCTATGGAAAAAGCCCTGTATATAGTTAAAGGAGTTCTTAAAAATACAATCTCAATAATTGTACTCCAAACAGCTGTAAGGTAAAAAAATATTAAAATCCTTGCAACATTACCACGCAATAATCCCTCATTATATAGACACATTGCCGCCGCACCAGCAGTCGCTGCAATTATTGTAAGAATTATATTTTTTTTAGTAAGTAAATGTACGTTCCGTAGTGAAAAACTTAGAAGAAAAAAACCAGCAAGCATAAAGCTTAATGTTAAAGGTATTGCATTATTGCTTGCATACTCATTTAACAAACGAAGAGGATACCACCATGTTCCCCAAAGCAGAGTAGATAATACTATTGCCAAACTTGGATTTAAGTTTTTTAACATTATCTAATGTTGTACTATAAATATAATATTTGATAAAATCATTTCATGAAATTAAGTAACTTTGATTATATTATAATTGGAGCTGGTAGCGCTGGTTGTGTACTAGCTAATCGCCTTTCATCAAATACCTCTATTAATGTCCTGCTTATAGAGTCGGGACCTTCAGACAAGACTTGGAAAACTGCAATGCCTTCAGCACTGCTATATACAATGCACGATCCAAAATATAACTATCTTTATGAATCTGAGCCTGAACCATTTATGCATAATAGGACCATGTTCTGCCCCAGAGGTAAGATGTTGGGAGGGAGTTCCTCGCACAATGGCATGGTTCATGTAAGAGGTAATGCAAAAGATTTTGACAACTGGGGCCAGTTAGGTTTAACAGATTGGACTTACGATAAAGTTTTACCCTATTTTAAAAAATCTGAGTCAGTTGAGGGCTTGGACTCAAATTTTCGGGGAGACACAGGACCTTTGAAACTTTCAAGATCCACAAATGGTAATATTCTTAGTCAAGTTTATTTAAATGCCGCGCAACAAGCTGGGTATCAAATTAATAATGATATGAATGGCAAAGAACAAGAAGGTTTTGGTTTAATGGATACAACTATTTTCAATGGAAAGAGACAAAGTACAAGCGTTACGTATCTTCATCCAATAAAGCATAGGTCTAACTTGGAAATTTTAACAAACGTAACTGTAAATAAGATACTATTTGAAAATAAAAAAGCTGTTGGAGTTGAATGCAAATCGAACGGTAAAAATAATAAGTATTTTTCAACTAAAGAGATCCTTCTTTCTGCTGGGGCTATAAATTCACCTCAATTACTCATGCTTTCTGGAATTGGCCCAGAAAGTGAATTATCAAAACATAACATTGAGCCAGTAGAGTGTTTGGAGGGAGTTGGTAAAAACTTACAAGATCATCTTGAAACCTATGTTCAATATAAATGTAAAAAGCCTGTAACACTTCACAGTGCTCAGAACCCATTGAAAATGGCATTGATAGGTGCTGAATGGTTTTTGTTTAAAACGGGTGTTGCAGCGCACTCTAATCTAGAAACAGGTGGCTTTGTGAAGAGTAATGAAATGTCTGATTATCCAAATATACAATTTCATTTTTTTCCATCTTTAGTTTTAGATCATGGTAGAAAGAGTTCTACCTGCCATGCTTTTCAAGCCCATGTTGGACCGATGCGACCTACCAGTAGAGGATCAGTAAAATTAAAATCAAATAATCCAAACGATGCACCTTCCATCCAATTCAATTATATGCAAACCGAACATGATCTTAGGGAAATGCGAGAAGGAATAAAAATTGCAAGGGAGATATTTAATCAAAAAGAATTCGATGAATATAGAGGAGATGAAATCTCACCAGGAAGCAATATAAATAATGATGAAGATCTTAATAACTTTATAAGAGATAAAGGAGATACTGCATACCACCCATCATGTACGTGTAAAATGGGAAAAGATGATCGATCAGTGGTAGACGAGGAACTCAAAGTATATGGAATAGATAGCTTAAGAGTCATAGATGCTTCAATTATGCCTAATATCATTACTGGTAATTTAAACGCATCAACAGTAATGATTGCTGAAAAAGCGTCTGATTTAATTGTAAATAATTAATTAATTTCAGTAATAATCTGGTTTTTCTTAGAGTCGTAAATATATACTGGACCATTAAAACATTTGATCAATATTTTTTGATCTTCAAGTTTAATGACGTCTTCGATGCCTGATGTTCCGCATGTACTATGAAATTCAGTATCATTAGTATTTTCAAAAAAATCAACATTTTTGGATCTTTCAATAACAGTTGTGATAACAACAGTTGTCCCAACAATAATTAGAAATCCTAAAAAAATAACTATGAATAGTAAAATTCTCTGGTTCATTTAAAATACTATTAATGATCTATGAATATAAAGTCAATGATATCAAGTATAACGGGCTAAGACTTGATAAATATATTTCATTAGAACTCTCACATTTGAGTCGATCAAAAATTAAGCTTTTAATAAATAATAAAATGGTACTTGTGAATGGTAAAAGTCAAGATCCAGACTATAAAATTTCTTATAAGGATAGAATTAAAGTTACAGAAGAAATTAAAAATGAGACTTCTTTAAAAAGTGAAAAAATAGATCTTAATGTTATTTATGAAGATGAAGATTTAATTGTAATTGATAAACCTGCTGGAATTGTAATGCACCCAGGTGCTGGTAATAAATCAGGTACAATTGTAAATGCTTTAATTAATCATTGTGGCAACAGTTTAAAATTTGTAGGAGACTCGCAAAGACCTGGGATAGTTCACCGAATAGATAAAGATACAAGCGGGCTAGTTGTTGTAGCAAAAAATGATTTCAGTCATCATCACCTTTCGCTTCAATTTGCTGATCATTCCATAAGAAGGGGATACTTTGCTGTCTGTTGGGGAATAATAAAACCTGCAAATGGAAAAATATCATCTTTTATTTCAAGAAGTAATAAGAATAGAACAAAAATGATGAGCTCAAAGATAAAAGGTAAAGAAGCAATTACTAATTATAAAACCATTGAAAACTTAAAAACCAGTAAAGGAAATACAATTGCAAGCGTAATTGAATGTAAGCTTCATACTGGCAGAACTCATCAAATTAGAGTACATATGACTGATAAGGGACATCCTCTCATAGGGGATAAGACGTATGGAAGATCACCTCAAGGAAAACTAAAACAACTACCAAGTAGAGCAATTTCTGCAATCAATGGACTGCCAGGACAAGCTCTACATGCAAAAAGTCTAGGTTTTATTCATCCAAAAACAGAAAAAGTGCAATTATTTCAGTCTGTTATCCCTGATTACTTGAGCAATCTAATAAATTCTATTAAAAGCTGAGCATTGAAATCAAGCATATAACTACCATATCTAATATATGACCAATAATAACAAGTTGCCTGTATTGTCCAATGAAGGAAGCTTAACACACTACCTTCAGCAAATTAAAAAGTTTCCAATGTTAACTGAGAAGCAAGAAGTTAGCCTTGCCAAGAAATGGAGAGACAAAGGAGATACTAGTGCAGCTCATGAATTGGTTACTAGTCATCTTAGGCTGGTTGCAAAAATAGCAATGGGATATAGAGGATATGGACTTCCAATTACAGAGTTAATTTCTGAAGGCAATATTGGCTTAATGCAGGCAGTAAAGAAGTATGACCCTGACAAAGGTTTTCGTTTAGCAACATATGCGATGTGGTGGATTAGAGCAGCTATACAAGAATATGTTTTAAAGTCATGGAGTCTAGTTAAGATCGGCACAACTGCAGCACAAAAAAAATTATTTTTCAATCTTAAGAAATTAAAAGGCAAACTCAGTGATTATAACGAAGGCTCATTAAAACCTCATCAGGTAAGTGAAATTGCGAATCAATTGAACGTTTCAGAAAAAGAAGTCTCTGAAATGGAAGGAAGAATGTCAGGAAATGATTACTCACTAAATGCAGTTGTCAGTGCAGATGGCGAAGAAGAATGGCAGGAATGGCTAGTAGACGAAGATGCAGACCATGAAGTTAAAATTGCTGAAAAAGAAGAAGTAACTAAACGAAAAGCCCTATTGTCTAAAGCTATTAATGTACTTAATGAAAGAGAAAAATATATAATTCAAGGAAGAAAGTTATCAGAAGATCCTAAAACTCTTGAGGAACTTAGCAAAGAATACAATATCAGCAGAGAACGCATTAGGCAGATTGAAGAGAGAGCATTTCAAAAATTACAATCAGAAATGTTGAATCTAGCCAGAGATACGAAGTTAATCCAAGCCTAATCAAATAATTTATTTATTAAGATTGTATCTTCACGACGAGGACTTGTTGAAATCAGGTCAATCTTCGTATGTGTGAGTTTGGTAATACGCTCAATATATTTTTTAGCATTAACAGGAAGATCGTCATAATTATTAATACCCGTCGTCGTACTTAGCCAGCCTTTAAAAGTTTCATAAATTGGCTCCAATCCTTCTTGGTCTTGTTCTGAACTTGGATAAAAATCAATATCTTCACCTTTTAATTTATAGCCAACACATATCAATATCTCTTCAAAATGATCCAAAACGTCAATTTTTGTAAGAGCAATACCTGTTGCGCCTGATTGAGTCAGTGCTTGGCGAACCAACACGGCATCAAACCAACCACATCTTCTCTTTCTGTTTGTAACAGTTCCAAATTCGTGACCAATTTCACCCAGTTTATTGCCAACTTCATTATCTTGTTCAGTTGGAAAAGGTCCATTTCCAACTCTTGTAGTATAAGCTTTAGTTATTGCTAATACATGATTAACTACCTTTGGGCTCAAGCCACTTCCAATTGAAGCATAACTTGCATGAACATTAGATGATGTGACAAATGGATATGTTCCATGATCAATATCTAACAGAAATCCCTGGGCTCCCTCAAATAGTATCATTTTATTATTGTCTTTGATGGTGCCAAGAATTTCATTGATTGTTTTTGCAAACGGTTTAGCAAACTGCCCTAGTTCATAAATCTCATCAAGTATATCGACAGCTTTGTATTCCTGGTTGCCTAATCCTCTCATTATTGCATTATGATGATTCAATAATACATCAATTTTGGTTATTAATTTTTCTTTATCAAATAAATCGCACAATCTAATTGCTCTTCTTCCAACTTTGTCTTCATAGGCTGGCCCTATTCCTCTTTTAGTCGTTCCTATTTTTATAAGATTATTATTTTCTCTTATAGCGTCTAATTTTTGATGGATGGGCAATATGATTGTTGCCCTATCAGAAATAAATAGATTATGTGGAGAGATTTTTACACCTCTATCAACTAAACTTGTTATTTCATTTTTAAGAGCAGATAAATCAAGAACAACTCCATTGCCAATTATTGAAATTTTGTCTTCACGCAAAATGCCTGATGGTAATATATTTAACTTGTATGTCTCATTATTAATTACCAGAGTATGACCAGCATTGTGACCTCCCTGAAAACGGATTACAAGGTCAGCTTGACTTGAAAGCCAATCCACAATCTTTCCTTTTCCCTCATCGCCCCATTGGGATCCAACAACTACAACACCTGTCATTTTTTATCCTAGATATTAAGAAAAATATTTAGTAACGTTTTTAGTTAATTTATCAATTTTGTTCTGACTTTTACACTCTATCATGACTCTCAAAAGTGGTTCGGTACCAGACATTCTAACTATGATTCTACCTTCACCTGCAACTTCTTCCTCACACTTTTTAATAAAATTCTTAGTTTCATCATTTTCCAAAACATTCTTAGTTTTAATTTCAAAATTAATAAGGTTTTGAGGATGCGGAGTAAATAAATTAAAAATTTCACTAGCCTGCTTTTTATTTTGCATGGCAATTGCAAGTACTTGTAGGGCAACAATAATACCATCACCAGAGGATGTATAATCCCTTATGATAATATGACCTGATTGCTCTCCACCTAAATTTAGATTTTCATGAATCATTTTTTCTTTGACATATCTATCGCCAACATTTGCTCTAACTAATTCAATATTATTCTCATTGAGTAGATTTTCCAACCCAATATTGGACATTGAAGTACCAACAACTTTATTTTTTTGGAGTAAGTTTTTTTTGCTCATATGTAAAGCTAACAACGCAAGAATCTGGTCGCCATTAATGACATTTCCTTTCTCATCGACTATTGCTAATCGGTCTCCATCTCCATCTAATGCAATGCCTATATCAGCTTTTTTCTCTATTACAGTTTTTGCTAATAAATCCGTATTAGTTGAGCCGCACTTATCATTGATATTTATTCCATTTGGCTGAGTTCCAATTTGAGTTACCTCTGCTCCTAACTCCCATAAGATAAGAGGAGCTGATATATATGAAGCACCATGAGCACAATCAACAACTATTTTTAATCCATCAAGGCGTTGGGTCTTTGGAAATGTATTTTTCAAATATTCTATATACCTTCCATTTGCATCTTCTAATCTTTGAGCTCTTCCTATGTTTTCAGGCTTGACTAGAGACTCTTCAAGTTTACTTTCCATTAGATTCTCTATTTCTAGCTCTGTCTCATCAGAGAGCTTATTACCGAGTCTATCAAATATCTTTAAGCCGTTATCTTGATATTGGTTATGAGATGCTGTAATCATAATTCCAAGGTCAGCTCGCATAGACCTTGTTAACATTGAGACTGCAGGAGTTGGAATCGGGCCAAATAAAAAAACATCCATTCCCATTGAAAGTAAACCAGATGTTAAAGCCTGTTCGATCATGTAACCAGATAGCCTAGTATCTTTTCCAATAACAACCTTATGCCTATGATCTCCTTTGGTAAAATATTTTCCAAGTGCCATCCCTAGATTAATTAGGGTAGGTCCATTTAATTTATCGCTGTTTGAGCTTGCTCGAATTCCATCTGTTCCAAAATATTTTTTTTTCATATTAATTTCGAATAGACTTTTATTGCTTGGTTTGTCTCATATACGTCATGCACTCTAAATATTTGAATACCTTGAGACAAACCATATAAAACTGAAGCTATCGATCCCCCTGTACGATCATCGTATAATTCATTTTTTTGTATCTTTCCAATAAAACTTTTTCGAGAACTGCCTAGCATTACTGGCAAACCAAGTGAGTGGAGTAAACTAATCTTTTTTATAAGTGTCAAATTTTGTTTCAGAGTCTTACCAAAGCCAATACCTGGGTCGATTATAATTTTGTTTTCAGATATACCTTTTAATTTACACTTTTTTATTTGATTTTCTAAAAAATCATAAACATCAAGCAAAACATCTTGATATTTAATTGAATTCTGCATTTTCGAAGGATTTGATATTGAATGCATTATAATGAAAGGAATTTTAGCATTTTTTAAAAAACTAATAGCTTTACTGTCATATCTTAATCCCGAGACATCATTGATAAAATCAATATTATATTTCATGACAGATTTCATTACTGTAGATTTTCTTGTATCAACTGAAACTAAAGAATTTTTTGAATTACTTTTAATTTGATCAATTACAGGCATTATTCTTTTCAGTTCTTTATTAGCTGGAACTGTCTTTGACCCAGGTCGTGTAGACTCTCCTCCAACGTCAACTATGGTAGCACCCTCTTTCTTTAACTTTTTATATTGTTCAAATGCATCATTAACTGATAAAAATTTACCTCCATCAGAAAAACTATCGGGGGTGACGTTTAGTATTCCCATTATTGAAGGTTTATTAAAATTTAAATTTTTGATTTTCTTTCTAGCCTTTGTTATTTTTTTTATTTGAATATAAATAATTTTACTAATATCACTTGATAGTCCATTGATCTCTTTTAAATGGAGATATTTTGATGAAATATTTTTGTCATTTCTTCTAATTAGTTCAATTCTATCGAAATAAAGTTTGGAAGAGCCAAGTTTTAGAGAATCTTTATTTTTATTATTATTTAATATGGGTCTAACGTAATACTTAACAAGTTTACGTTTACCAGTCATGTTTATTTTAGTTTAACTAGTCTGTGGTTTAGGCTTGAAACCAGGAACAACTGTTGAAGGCTTTCCACTTTTAGGCACTGATGGACCAGCATTACTAATTTCCTCTTCTGGGTTTGGTCTGTCAATTTTTCCATCCTTAAGCAACGACAATATTTCGTCTCCATTCAAAGTTTCATACTCAATTAAGCCTTTTGCAAGGGCATGAAGATCGTTAATTTTATCAGTAAGGATCTTCCTTGCAAGATCATAGCACGTATCAACAATTATTCTAATCTCAGAATCAATCAATCTCGCCGTGTCTTCCGACACATTTTGATGTTTTTGTACTGATCTACCTAAGAAAACTTCTTCCTCGTTTTCACTGTACTGAAGAGGTCCTAGTTTTTCGCTCATTCCGTATTTGGTAACCATATTTCTTGCCATCTTAGTAGCCATTTCAATATCAGATGATGCACCTGATGTTACCTTATCGTCACCAAAAATTATTTCTTCTGCTACTCTTCCTCCCATGGCAACAGTGATATCAGCAAGCATCTTTTCTCTCGCCATTGATAACTGATCTCGCTCAGGCAGTCTCATAACCATTCCTAAAGCTCTCCCACGTGGTATGATTGTAGCCTTATGTATTGGATCTGATGCGGGTTGGTTTAAAGCTACAATAGCGTGACCACCTTCGTGATAAGCTGTTAATTCTTTTTCTTCCTGACTCATAACAAGAGATCTTCTCTCTGAGCCCATCATGACTTTATCTTTTGCTTCCTCGAAGTCTACCATTGTTACAATTTTTTTATTTTTTCTTGCAGCAAGTAATGCAGATTCGTTAACAATATTTGCTAGATCCGCACCCGAGAAACCAGGTGTTCCTCTTGCAATTGTTCTAATATCTACATCGGGGGCAACTGATATTTTTTTAATATGAACTTTTAGAATTGCCTCTCTGCCCATAATATCTGGATTTGGAACTACCACTTGTCTATCAAATCTACCGGGTCTTAATAAGGCCGGATCTAATACATCTGGTCTGTTTGTTGCTGCAACCAGTATAATACCTTCTTGGGTATCAAAACCATCCATTTCTACAAGAATTTGGTTTAACGTTTGCTCTCTTTCATCGTTTCCGCCACCAAGACCTGCTCCACGGCTTCTTCCAACGGCATCAATTTCATCAATAAATATTATACATGGAGAATTTCTTCTTCCTTGTTCAAACATATCTCTAACTCTTGAAGCTCCGACACCTACAAACATTTCTACAAAGTCAGAACCCGAAATTGTAAAAAATGGAACACCAGCTTCACCGGCAACAGCTCTCGCTAAAAGCGTTTTTCCTGTTCCAGGGGGACCAATTAACAATGCTCCTTTTGGAATTCTTCCACCAAGCTTTTGAAATTTTCTTGGATCTTTTAGAAAGTCGACAATTTCAACAAGTTCTTCCTTTGCTTCATCTATTCCTGCTACATCATTAAAAGTTACCTTATTTTTGTTTTCAGTTAAAAGTTTTGCTTTTGATCTACCAAAACCCATTGCTCCACCTCTACCACCTTGCATTTGTCTCATAAAGAAAATCCATACACCTATAAGCAATAGCATCGGGAACCATGAAATAAGAACTCCAAGCAATGATGGGTAACCATCATCAAGAGGAGCAGCAGAAATATTCACACCTCTTTCATTTAACCTGTCTACGAGAGTAGGGTCATTTGCAGCATAGGTCTTAAACGAGCGCCCATCGTCAAATGCGCCATTGATATTACTACCTCGTATGACCACATCTTTGACTGACCCAGTTTCAACTTCATCAAGAAATTGGGAATATGTAAGATCAACTACATTTCTTTCACCACTTGTATTACTAAAAAGGTTAAATAAACCGAAAACAATAAGGGCTATAAACACCCATAGAGTGATATTTCTAAAATTCATATTTTTAATTTGTTCATTATATTAAATAATTACTATTTTGTGTCATGCAAGAAAAGAAAGATAAATATTTTAACAATATATATCAATTGCTTAACACTAATAATGCTCTATTAACATTGGCCAATTCTTATTTTTAAAAATTACTTCCAAATTCTGTCCTAAAAATAAACCACTTCTTTTTTCTTTTGAGATTAAGATTTTGTCATTTTTATCGTTAAATATGCATCCGTTTAAAGTATGACTTTTAAGATTTCCGGTATTAATTTTATCAATAAGACTTTTTAGTGATCTGGATCTAGGCACTTTATCCTTATTGCCTACAAGACGACACAGTTTAATGATAATACGATGTTGTATTTCAACTGGAGATTTTATGAATTTTTTATTATTTAACTCTAAGGTACTATTTCTACCAAGCGAAATACATTTTTTTAAATAATTATTTACCGAAACAGTTATTGCTTCATCTGCTTTTTTTAAATTTTCAATAACTTCTAGAATTCTTTTCTTATCTAACCCCTCATTAATTAAATTTTCAGCAATCGCTCTTATACGAGATCTATCGTACTTCATATCTTGATTTGTGTTATCATAAACATAGGGTTGCTTCATTTTTGCTAAATACTTAATCAAACATTTCTTTGGATATTTTAATAAAGGTCTAGCAATGCTAATCTCTCCTCCTTTATACTTAGAAACTGGCTTTAAAGATGATAAACCCTTAATTCCACTACCTCTTATTAACCTCATTAAAAATGTTTCAATTTCATCGTCTAAATGATGAGCAGTTAATAAATATTTAAATTTATTTTTTTTACAGATATCTGCTAATAGTTCATACCGATGTTTTCTAGCTGTTGAAAGTGTATTAGAGCTACTTATTTTTTTTATAACTTTTCTTGATACAAAGCTTACTTTTTCTTTTTTCATAAGCTTCTTTATCCATTCAATTTCTTTAGATGAGTCTTCACGCAACCTATGATCTATTGAAGTAGCTGCAAATTTTAAGTTGTTTTTTTTTGCAAAATTTTTAGCCAGGTATAAAAGTGCTAAACTATCTGGACCACCTGAAAGCGCAACGGCAAAGTTTGCATTTATACCAAGCAACTTGAGTTGTTTTTCAAAATCTTCATCAGTGATCTGCTTTATATTTTTATAATTAATTGGCTTAACTAATTTCACAGCCATTTCTTTTTATTTCTAAGTTGTTTCTATCAATAATTAAAGTATTAGCTTCAGGATATGACTCTTGCAGTTGCATAAATGTTATACATCCCTGTTCTTTCTGCCGCATGTTTACTAATGAAATGCCTAATTTCAACAGAGCATCTGGTGCCTTGTTTGCATTTGGAAAAGTTTGATAGAGATTCAAATAATTTTTAGCAGCATCTTTAAAGTTTTCTCTGACATAATAAGTCTCAGCTAGCCAAAAATGTGAATTACTTAAATAATTTTTATCATCTCCAATGGTAATAAATTCTATGAAGGCTTTTTCTGCTGTTTCATAGTCACCTTGCCTTAGTAGATTAATCGCATATTCATACTGACTTTTTTCATCACCCTCCGGCAGTATTGATAAAAGTGTTGGTTGCTCCCCAAGGGACACAATATTATCTTGTGATATTGTATTAATTATTTGTTGCTCCTCACCTTCGTTATTATTTTTTACTTCAAAAGGTGAATTTTCTTCTTCAGGTAAGCTTGACATATTTATAGTTCCAAGTGATTTTGGTTGCAAATCTAATTCATCCTCATCAAGTATAAACATTTCACTTTGCATTACACTTAAAGTCTTAGGTTCGGCATTATTTTGAACTTTTTCTATATTCTCGGTTTTAGTATTCAAATCAGTAAATCTAAACTCTGCATCTTCTTTGAATGTGTTAAAATTATTTACAGTAGATTGCATTGTAAAAATCATTTCTTCAATTTGAGCTGTTAGAGATTGAATTTCATTTTGAAGTTCTGCTATTTGAATAGATTGCTTTGTAATAATTGATTGATAATCATCAAGGCTCAAATTGTTTGCTTGGCCAGAAGTTGTATTGTTAAAAGTTGCTTTCTCAAGAACCTTTATTCTACTTTCAATTGTTTCCAACTTTTGAAGAAGTTTATCTAATGGAATTTCTTCAGCGTAGAGAAAAGGACTAAATAATACAAGAGCAATCAAAGTAAAACAAAAATATAGACTAATCTTTTTGATCATAAAAATAGATATCTTTTTTATAAGCCTAGATTTATCTTTTGTCTAAATAAAGACGTAAATAGTAAATATCTATTTAATTTGTTCTTACAGTTACTGATCTTCTATTTTGTGCCCACGCTTTTTTGTTTGAGCCACTGTTCACAGGTCTTTCCTTGCCAAAACTGATAGTGGTAACCCTGCTAGAACTAATCCCTTGCGTCATCAAATAGTCTTTAGCAGCGTTAGCTCTGCGATCTCCTAGTGCTAAGTTATATTCCCTAGTTCCTCTTTCATCCGCATGACCTTCAATCGCTATTGTAACTGATCCATTAGCCTTTAACCATTTAGCCTGTTTTTCTAATGTGTTTTGAGCTGCTTTTGTAAGTGAATAACTGTCGTATGCAAAAAATATTCTATCAGGAACATCGATCGCTAACATTTCAACAGTATCTGATCCGACATACACACCGTCTTTAATTTCAACAGCAGCGGTTGATGATGTTGATGATGTTGAAGTTGCAGATTCTTTTGGCACAGTTTCGCAAGCTACCAAAAACATTGCGAATAATACAATTACCAGATATCTGGTATAATTCTGAAAGGTTGAAACCATTTTAATAAACTCCCGTGAAATTTTTCAAAGCCGTAAGTACTCTATTAACTTAAATTGCACAAGTCTAGGATAAAGTTATTACATATTCCTTAAAATATGGTAAATTTCCTGGCTGAATTGCTCTTATTGTATTAATTTTGACCAAGATGGGTCGGATGCATCAACCGGTGTAATAATTTTTCTCTCATTAAATCCAGTCAAATCAATAGACCATATGGATGAAGAGTGACCGTCACCTGCATCATTTGCTTTTGTTTCACGATAAAATATTAATACCCTTCCATTCGATGACCATGATGGCGCTTCTTGATACCAATTTTCAGTTAGCAATCTTTCACCACTTCCATCCGTTCTCATAACTCCAATAAAATATTGGCCCTGATAAAACTTAGTAAAAGCAATAAGATCACCTCTTGGAGACCAAACAGGAGTTGCGTAGTTCCCTCCTTCTTTTGAAATTCTTTTTTGATTTCTTCCGTTACTATCCATTACATAAATTTGCTGGGAACCGCCTCTATCGGAATTAAATGTAATCCTCTTACCATCAGGAGAATAACTTGGGGATGTATCAATTGCTGGACTGTCAGTTAGTCGTTCAACAACGCGCGTTGTTAAATCCATCACGTATAAATCAGAGTTGCCCTCTCTTGCTAAGCTCATAATAATTTTTCCTCCATCTGGAGAAAATCGAGGTGCAAAAGTCATGCCAGGAAAGTCGCCAACAACTTCTTGTATTCCTGTTTGAATATTTAACAAATAAACTCTAGGCAAATTTTTAAAATATGAGAGATATGTAATCTCTTGTCTTACTGGATTAAATCTAGGAGTTAATACTAATTCTTTTCCACTCGTTAAAAACTTATGGTTAGCTCCATCTTGGTCCATGATTGCTAGTTTTTTTATTCTTTTGTTTTTTGGACCTTCTTCGGCAACATAAACTATCCTTGTATCAAAATAACCTTCTTCACCTGTAAGTCTCTCATATATTTTATCTGCGATCATATGACTAATTCTTCTCCAATTATCAATTGTTGTAATAAGAACTAATCCCTCTATTTCTTTTTCCGCAAATGTATCCCATAAACGAAATTCTACTCTTAGCCTATCCTCTTCGATGGCAAGTTCTCCTGTAAGTAACCCTTGAGCTTTTATTAATCTCCAATCTGCAAATCTTGGTTTTAAATGCATGGAACGATTATTTTGAATAAATGCCTTATCGTCTATTGATGAGAATAATCCACTTCTTTCAAGGTCATCAGAAATTACTGTTCTAATATTTTCTGTTATTTTCTTATTTATAATTTCAGGGTTATTATCGTGAAAGAACTCACTTATAGCAAGAGGAAGAGGTTCTCTATTACCCTCGGTGATATCAATTTCAATTAACGCATATGAAATATTAGTAAATAATATTATAGGAACTAAGTATAATAATAATTTTCTCATAATTAACCTCTTAGTATCTCTCTTGGATCAAAATTCAACTGTAAATTTTTCCAATTATCATAGCGCTCAGCTTCTGGCGCTTTAATTGGATCACATCGTCTTACTGCCCTAAGAGCACTCTCTGCAAGTGTTCTAAAATATTTTTCACCCGGCTTATTCATCCGTTCGTGTTGAACAACTTCTGGTGGCTTTAAAAGTGATCCATCTGTATTTAAAAATATTTTAATTTTCACAATCATTGATTCATCATATGGAATTCCAATCGGTATACTCCAACATTGCATGAATTGTGCTCTAATTGCATCTTCCTCGCTTAGCGTTAGTCGTTTATCTAGACTTGGCGTTGAATCATAAGCTTCATAGTCCTTTTCAACAATATCTTCTGGATTTGTTTGCTTTGTGTCTTTTTGCTTGTCAATTAACTCAGCTAACTTGAGAGGATCAAATTTATCTTTCTTTTTTATTTCTGGCTTCTTAACTGGCATATTTTGGATCATTTTTTCCTCAATCTTTTTATTTTCAATTTTTTCTTCTGTAGACGGGTCTTTCACTTTTTCATTTGATTTTTCTTCTTTTGGCTTTTGAATCGGTTGATTTAATTTTTGTTCCTCTTTTTTATTTTCTTTTTCTGATTTTTTATCCTCTTTCTTTTTACTAATTTGAGGCACATTTGTTTTTTCTGCTATTTCTATCAGCTCAACTTGAATGATAGGGGGCATCTCAAGTTCGTTATTATTAAATAAAGGAAGTGAAACTATTGTAAAAAAAAGGATGAATGAGTGAAGTAATACTGATCCTACAACTGAAATTCTCATATTTGAGTCCCATTAATTAATCACTTAAAGGTTTTGTAATTAAAGAAACTTTTGAAAAGCCTGATCCTGATAACTCCCCAAGCACTCTCATCACTTTTCCGTAATCAATTGCTTCATCTCCTCTAACATATATCTTTGTATCTAATCTATTATCAGTAATTGCCTTTATTTTAGGAATTAATTCACCCAGTGCTATTTCTGTTTCTTGAAGATAGATTTTACCAGCCTCATTGATTGTTACTTCCATTGGTTCATCATCAGACTGAAGTGAGTCAGCATTACTCTCAGGAAGATCTACTTGTACACCTACTGTTAATAATGGAGCAGTAACCATAAAAATTATCAGCAGAACTAACATTACATCGACAAAAGGTGTAACGTTTATATCGCTAAAAGGTTTTGAATGAGTGTTTCTGGTCACTTAAAAATCTTGTGCTTATTTTACACTAAGTCCTCTTGAAAAAATGACATTAAAATGCTCTTTAAATCTATACATTCGGGCATTCTCATCATTCACCTGACTTGTGAAAATATTGTAAGCAATGACAGCTGGTATTGCCGCTAAGAGTCCTAGAGCTGTTGCAAAAAGAGCTTCTGCTATTCCTGGTGCTACTACTGCTAAGGATGTATTTCTTGATATTGCAATTGACTGAAAAGAATTCATTATTCCCCAAACGGTACCAAAAAGGCCTATAAAAGGTGTGGTTGCGCCTATAGTTGCAAGATAGCTGAAGTATAGTGAAAGTTTTTCATTTTGATAATCAATGGCAGCTTCCATTATTCTATTAATTCTATCAATAATACTTTCAATATTTTTTTTTCCATCTTTATTAGACTTTTCAATTTCATCTACTGCCTCGAGAAAAACATACTTTATAGGACTTTCCGAAAGATGGTGTGTAGTAGATGCAATTTCTTTAATGGAACGTCCTGACCAAAATTCTTCCTCAAATTGTTTACTGATTTTTTTTAAAGATCTAAAAAGTCTTATTTTGTGAATAATAATTGTCCATGAAAATATTGATGCAGCAAATAATATTAAAATTACTAACTTCACTACTAAGTCTGCCCTAAAAAAAAGAGACATTAAAGTGAACTCATCATTAATTTGACTTGTATTTATTAAAGTTTCATTTTCCATACTATTAATTTAAAACTAAAAATTGTCTTAAATAGGGCATCATGTATCAGTCTTCTTACTTTCAAGAAGTATTTTATATAATTCCATAAAGTCATCTAATCTTAAAACACACAATGAATTACCGGTTGTTTCCCTATTTCTTCTTGTAATTACCACGGGAAATGAGTCTGATTTAGACGTTTCAATATTTTCCTCGACTTGCTTAATAGACTCATGGATTTTGAATTTTTCAGTTCTCTTTGCCTCAACGTAAATATAAGGAGTGTTTTTTAAATCACTCCCTCCTGATGATTTTATTGCTCCACCACCAGACAGCGGCATTCGTTGTACAAGATCATCTCCACCAAAAACTTTTTCGTTAAAATATTTAGCTAACTCTCTTTCATATCCATCACCTTTTCTTTTTGGAGAACTACCTGGCATAAAAACGAATCAAGTTTATCAATTCATTAAAGATTAATTAATATATTAAGATATTAAAAGTTAATTAATCAAGCAATTCTGCTTAATTCTTCATCGTTAGCCTCAAAATTTGAGAAGATATGCTGAACATCCTCGTCACCATCAAGCTCATTTATTAGATTTATAAGTGATTTCAACTTATCACCTTCAACTTTAACTAATATATTTGGTCTCCACTGAAAACCAGATGAGACGGGCTCACCATATTTAGAAGCTAACAAGTCGTAAAACTTTGACAACGCATCAGGTAAGCATACCGTTTCATATTCATTTTCTTCTAAGAAACAATCTTCCGCGCCATTTTCAATTGAAAAGTTAAAAAACTCATCCTCAGTTGTAATACCCTTATTAAATTTTAGAAAACCATAATGTTTAAATGCATAAGAAACCGAACCTGTTTCACCTAATGATCCGCCAAACTTTTGAAACGTTGATCTGACATTAGATGCAGTTCTGTTTCTATTATCAGTCAGTGCCTCAACTATTATAGATGTACCTGCTGGGCCAAATCCCTCATATCTCATCTGGTCATAATTAACAGTATCTTTCTCTAAAGACTTTTTTATAGCACGATCAATATTCTCTTTTGGAAAACTTGATGCCTTAGCAAGTTGAATGGCCGATCTCAATCTGGCATTTTGATCGGGGTCTGGAGAACCTAACTTTGCTGCAACAGTTATTTCTTTAGATAACTTAGAAAATAGTCCTGCTCTTTTTTTGTCCTGTGCTCCTTTTCGGTATTGAATATTTTTAAACTTAGAGTGACCTGCCATTTAATTTCCTATTTTCCCCCCAATACGAATTGATTGAATATTTTTAGCAAGAAAATTGTCATACTGAGATTCTATGATTACTCCGCATAATGTGCCTACCCCATCGGCAGGTGGTACTCTTTTTCTCTCAGTGTCTTGCGTTGCAAATTTTCTTACAAATTCCTGCTTTTTCGTTCCAATAACAGAGTCGTAATCACCACACATACCTGCATCTGTTTGATAAGCCGTCCCATGTTCCATAATGGTAGCATCAGCTGTTGGAACGTGCGTATGAGTTCCTACTACTGCGGTCACGCGTCCATCTAGATGATGACCCATGGCCATCTTCTCACTCGATGCTTCAGCATGAAAATCTACAAAAATGAATGATAAATCTTTTACATCAATTTTTTGCAATGCCTCTTCGATTTTGAAAAAAGCATTGTCGCAGGAGCGCATAAATAAGTTGCCCATTATATTAATAACTGCAATTTTTTCCTTATTGTCCAGTTCGTAAATATTAAAGCCTAGTCCAGGAGATCCTTCTGCAAAATTATAAGGTTTTAAAAGATTTTGATCCTTATCGATGTAATTGGTTATTTCTTTTTGATCCCATAAATGATTTCCTGTGGTAATGACATTTACACCGTAAGAATACAATTCATTACATATACTTTCAGTAATACCAAAACCTCCTGCAGCGTTTTCACCATTTGCTATTACGAAATCAATATTATTATCAGTGATCGCTTGTGGCAGATGATCTCTTAAGGAATGCCTACCAGATCTACCCATTACATCCCCTAGGAATAAAATTTTCATATTACTTTATATAAATAACTTTCTGTTAAAATCCAATCAAGTTTTTGATCATGTCTTTCAATTGGAATTTCATAAATATTTTGAAAAGAAAATCCCAGTCCTACTTTAATAATTTCTTTTTCTTCTTGGAAAGAAAAATATTTATCATAAAAACCTCCTCCATATCCTAGTCTAAAACCACTTTCATTAAATGCTAGTAAAGGCACTAAGACTAGTTTTGGAAAAATTATTTCATTGGTTATCTCAGGTTCTAAAATATTATATTTATTTTTTATTAATCTAGTTCCAGTACTATATTTAAAAAAATTAATTTCATTAGTTTGATAATCAATTTTAGGTAAGCAAATATTAAAATTTTTTTCAATCAGGTATTGATGTATAGCATTAGTTCTTAATTCAGAATTATAATCGATATAGGAACCTACATAGTCACTATTCATATTATTTAATAATGGACGTAAATGTACGTGAGACATATTTTTTTCTTCATAGTCTCTTGATAGGTGTTTTCTTCTGTTGATCAAAAATTTGCGTAATATTTTTTTTTCTAGGTGATGCTCTGTATTAATCATTAGTATTAATGATTAGAAAAATTTCTTAACTTGCCTGTGAAAGCTTAGATAGTAAATCTGTTAATTTTTCATTATTAGTTTCAATGTATTTTTGACTTTCCATTTGTTGTTGGTCTAAAATTTTTTCTTTTGTATTAATACTTGTTTGAAGTTCTTCAATCTTAGTCAAATTTAAACTTAATTTTTGATTAAGATCGTGTATCTCATCAGCAATCAACAATGAAGCCATTACCATTAACCTAGTTTCACCTATTTTTCCAAATCTTTTAGTCAATTCTCTAACTTTAAAGTCAATTCGCGAACTAAGTTGCTTTAAATGATTTTCTTCTCCCGGATCGCAAACTATCGCATAATCCTGATCATTAATATTAACAACTATTTCAGGCATAAATTATGAGTCCAATATATCTTTAATTGTATAAATATTTTCATCAAGCTGAGATGAAATATTTCCGGCAATATTTTTGAGCTCTAGAAAATCAGATTTTAAAATTTTAATTTCGTTTTCAAGATGGTTATTTTCGCTAAGAAGTTTTGCATTTTCGTTTTCCAGAGATGAAACTTTTTTTGCTTCTTGTGACAATTTTTCAATTTCTTTACCAAGATTAGTAATAGTATTACTGAATTGATCTTTAGTATCTTGATATGTTGACATGTAGCACCCTTAAACTTTAGAGGGAGTTTAACTGTCTTTTTTATTCCCAGTCAACTTTTAAAATCATAAAAAAAATTAAATTTTTTTTGTGAATAAGATATTATAATTTAAGACTCTTTTTACTTTATTGCTTATATTAGGCTCATTATTGGTATTATGTATAAATGTCTCAAAACTTAAATTCTTCTTCTATTCCTCACGAGAATATGGCAAATGCCATAAGATTCCTATCTATTGACGCAGTGGAGAAGGCTAAAAGCGGACACCCAGGATTGCCAATGGGTATGGCTGATGTTGCCACAATTCTTTTCACTAAATTTCTAAAATTTAATTCTGCTGCCCCCAAGTGGCATGATAGAGATAGATTTGTTTTGTCTGCTGGCCACGGCTCTATGCTTCTGTATTCACTACTGTATCTCACTGGTTATCGAGATATGACCATAAAGGATATCAAAAGATTTAGACAACTTGATAGTAAATGTGCAGGTCATCCAGAATATGGACATGCTCAAGGTATTGAAACAACTACTGGCCCTCTAGGTCAAGGAATAGGAAATGCTGTAGGAATGGCATTAGCTGAAAAAATACTGAGCAGTCAATTTGGAGATAAGATTATCGATCACTATACTTACGTAATAGCCAGTGATGGTGACTTGATGGAAGGCATATCTCATGAGGTCGCTTCATTTGCGGGTCATTTGAAGTTAAATAAGCTAATTGTTTTTTTTGATGATAATGGAATTTCAATTGATGGACCTGTTAAACTTTCTAATTCTGAAAATACAATTGACCGTTTTAAGGCCTATGGATGGAATACGATAAAAATTAATGGGCATAATAAAGTTGAAATTATAAAAGCGATAACAAAAGCTAAAAAATCAAAAAAACCAACACTAATTTCTTGTAAAACAAAAATTGGTTTCGGCTCACCTAACAAGCAAGGTAAATCTTCCTCTCATGGCAGTCCACTTGGGGAAGAAGAAGTCAACTTAACTAGATCCAAACTAAAGTGGCCCCATAAGCCCTTTTCAGTCCCAACAGATGTATTAAATGAATGGAAAAAGTCTGGCAAGAGATCAACTGATGTATATAAAAAATGGAAAATAGATTTTGAAAAACTGTCCAAAAAGAAAAGAGATGAGTTTGCAAGAAGAATTAGCGGAAATATTCCAAAAAAAGTTAATCTGCTTTTAAGCAAGTTTAAAAAAGGCTCGATTAAGAAACCAATTGATTTAGCAACACGGCAAGCCTCTGAGATGGTGATTAACCAAATTGCACCCATCATGCCAGAATTAGTTGGTGGATCTGCAGATCTTACTGGTTCAAACAATACTAAAGGTAACAAAGTGGACGTTATTAATTCAAAAAATTACCGAGGTAATTATATCTATTATGGAATAAGAGAGCATGGAATGGCAGCCATTATGAATGGCTTATCATTACATAGGGGCATTATACCATTTGGAGGAACATTTTTAATATTTTTAGATTACTGTAAGCCTTCTCTTAGACTTGCAGCTCTTATGAAGCAGCGGGCTATTTATATTTTAACACACGACTCAATTGGCTTGGGTGAAGATGGCCCTACTCATCAACCAATTGAACAGCTGGCATCCCTAAGGGCAACACCAAATGTAAAAGTATTTCGACCTGCTGATGTTATTGAAACTGCTGAAGCATGGGAATTGGCTTTATCAAATCAAAAAGGTCCATCTGTTATTGCTCTAACAAGACAAAAACTACCCATGCTTAGAAAAAAATATTACACAAAAAATATTAGTTCTCAGGGCGCATATGAAATTAAAAGCAACTCTAAAAATCCAGATATTTCTATCTATGCCTCAGGTTCTGAAGTAGAAATAGGGATCCAGCTAATGGAGCTACTAGAAAAAAAGAAAAAAAATGTAAGAGTAATTTCTGTGCCGAGCATGGAGCTATTTAAAATTCAAAATAAGACATATCAAAAAAAGATTAGAGGAAATTCCAAGTTAAATATATCAATCGAGGCAGGGTCAAGTTTTGGATGGAGTGAGATCTGTGGAGAGAATACTGTGAATATATGCATGAAAGATTTTGGAGCCAGTGCTCCTTATCAAAAACTTTATGATTACTATGGCTTCACAGCAAAAAAAATATTAAGGCAAGTAATTAAAAAAATATAGGAGTTATCAAAATGGCAGTAAATGTTGCAATTAGTGGGTTTGGAAGAATTGGTAGATTAGTTCTTAGGTCAATTATTGAGAGCAAACGTAAGGATATTAATGTTGTTGCAATAAATGACTTAGCGCCTGTTGATACAAATGCATTCTTACTAGCGAATGATACAGTGCACGGACCTTTAAACGAAAAAATTTCTGTAAATAAAAACAAAATGACCATTGGAAGGAAAACTATTTCAGTACTTAGTGAAAGAGATCCACAAAAACTTCCATGGAAAAAAATGAAAATTGACGTAGCTCTTGAATGTACTGGTTTATTTACCTCGAAAAAAAAAGCATCTATGCATATCAAAGCTGGAGCACAAAAAGTTCTTGTCTCTGCCCCCTGCTCTGAAGCTGATAAAACAATAGTATATGGTGTAAACGAACAAGAAATAACTCGTAATGATCTGGTTGTTTCGAATGCATCTTGTACTACAAACTGTTTGGCACCAGTAGTTAAAGTTCTTCACGAAAAATTTGGAATTGTTCATGGATATATGACTACCATTCATGCATTTACAGGTGACCAAAGTGTTTTGGATACATTTCATCCTGATTTAAGAAGAGCTAGAGCTGCTTCAATGTCAATGATACCTACATCAACAGGTGCCGCTAAAGCAGTTGGGTTAGTGATGCCAGAATTATCAGGAAAACTAGATGGAACGGCAATTAGAGTACCAACTCCCAATGTATCACTTATCGATTTTAAATTTGTATCAAAAAAAACAATGAAAGTTGATAGTGTAAATAAAGCTATGACTGCTGCGTCACGATCCAATAAATTGAAAGGCATACTTAACGTTAATTCTGAGCCACTGGTTTCATCAGATTTTAATCACAATCCTGCTTCATCAAATTTTGACCTGACTCAAACACAAGTCATTGATGGAAAGTTTGGAAGAGTTTTAAGTTGGTATGATAATGAGTGGGGTTTCTCAAATAGAATGTGCGATACTGCTGTAGCAATGAAAAGATCAAAATAGTAATGCTGGATGTCTCTAATCTACAAAAGATTACTGAGAAAAATAAAACTGTATTAATAAGATTTGATCTTAACGTTCCACTAAATTCTATTGACGAATATATAAGTGATAAAATAATCAGAATTAAAAAACCTATTTTAAATCTGTTACATGAAAATCATAAAGTTATTATTTTATCTCACTTGGGTAGACCAAAAGGAGAAATAAAGGACGAACTGTCATTGCAACAAGTAGTTCCTCAGCTAGAAAAAGTTCTTGAAAAAAAAATAAATTTCTTACCAGATTGTATTGGAAATGAGATAAAAGACAAAATTAATTCGTTTGAAAATGGAACAGTTATTTTATTAGAAAACTGTAGATTCTATAAAGAAGAGGAAGAGAATGATCATGACTTTGCAAAACAGTTATCCGAGTTAGCTGATGTTTATATAAATGATGCATTCGCGTGTTCGCACCGTGCACATGCATCAATAGAGGCGATATCACATTTCATGCCTTCATATTGCGGCGATCTTCTTGAAGAAGAAATGATTAATTTGCAAGAAGTGATTCATGAACCTCTTAGTCCTGCTCTCACAATAATAGGAGGTTCTAAAATTTCCACAAAAATTACTGTTCTTAAAAATTTATCAAAAAAAATGGACACCATTGTTATAGCTGGCGGCATGGCAAATAACTTTTTGAAATATAATGGGTATAATATCCAAAAATCATTGTATGAGAAAAATGTCGACCACTTAATTACAGAAATATTGGATTTTTCGTCAATAAATAATTGTAGGTTGGTTTTGCCAATTGATGTGGTCACAGCAGATAAAATTTCAGAAAAGGCAGACACTAAAGAGTCTGATATTGATAATATTGAAAAGCAAAATATGATTCTGGATATAGGCAAAAATACATTGGAGTTAATAAAAAATGAAATTAGTAAATCTAAAACTGTATTTTGGAATGGTCCGCTTGGAGTGTTTGAAACTTCTCCATTTGACAAGGGCACTCTAGAAATTGCAAATTTCATTGGCACTCTAACTGAAAATAATAAAATTAGGTCATTTGCTGGTGGAGGTGATACAATCGCTGCATTGGAATTAGCCCGTGTAAAAGATAAATTTTCTTATGTTTCCACTGGCGGTGGTTCATTACTTGAGCTAATAGAAGGTAAGAAATTACCAGGCCTAGTCGCGTTAGGAATTTTATAATAGGAGATTAAAATGATACCAAAAAGTTTAGAAGAGATAGCAAGCTATATTGTAAAGGATGGTAAAGGAATACTTGCAGCTGACGAAAGCACTGGAACAATAGAAAAAAGATTTAATTCAATTGATGTGGAGTCAACTGAAGATAATAGAAGAAAATATAGAGAAATGCTTTTTAGATCACCTGCTATGGCAGAGGCTATCGGCGGGGTAATTTTATTTGATGAGACTCTAAGACAAAAAGCACAAGATGGATCATATTTAAGAGATGTAATTTTAAACCACGGATCACTTCCTGGAATTAAAGTAGACCAAGGAGTAAAAGAGCTTGAAAATAATTCTAATGAAAAAATCACAACTGGACTAGATGGCCTAAATGAACGTTGTAGAGAATATGATGCATTGGGTGCTAAGTTTACAAAATGGAGAGCGGTGATCAATATCAGTGATGGCATACCATCTACAAAATGTATCAATGAAAATATGTTAGCTTTATCCGAGTACGCGCATATAGCTCAAGAAAATAATATGGTACCAATAGTAGAGCCTGAAGTCATTATGGATGGCCCGCATACAATTAACCAATGCTATGACGTTACTAAGAATACATTATCTGTACTTTTTGAAATGCTTGATAAAAAAAATATAAATATTAGGGGCACCCTTTTAAAACCTAACATGGTAGTTTCAGGAACTGAAAATAGTCATCAAGCAAATTATAAGGAAGTCGCAGAAAAAACTCTTGATTGCCTCAATTCGTCTGTACCAGATGAACTGCCAGGTATTGTTTTTCTATCTGGTGGTCAATCTGATATTGATGCAACGGCACACTTAGATGAAATGAATAAAATTGGTGGGTTCAAATGGAAACTAAGCTTTTCTTATGGAAGAGCGTTGCAACAAGCGGCATTGAAAACTTGGTCAGGTCATGACAGTAATCTAGAGCATGCACAAAAAGCATTTGGCCATCGTGCAATCATGAATATGAAAGCTTCTTTAGGTGAATGGAGTGAGTCACTTGAGGTTTAATTGAATGAAAATTAATGGAAATTCTGTAAAACCAGGTATGATTTTAGAGCATAAGGGTCAATTGTGGACTGTTGCCAAATCACAATCTGTTAAACCAGGTAAGGGTGGAGCATTCAACCAGGTTGAAATGAAAAATATTAAAACTGGATCAAAATTAAATGAGAGATTCAGAGCCTCTGAAGAAGTAGAGCGTGTGCGGGTAGATGAAGAAAAGTACCAATATTTATATAAACAAGATGATAAACTAGTTTTTATGAATACGGACTCATACGAACAAATAGAACTGGATTCAGAAATTGCTGGAGATCGGATGGTCTTAATGAGTGAAAATGACGACGTTATAATTGAAATGTACAATGATAAGGCCATAGGCATACAACTTCCAAAGACACTCTCCTTTATTGTTAATGAAACAGAGGCGGTTGTTAAGGGTCAAACAGCTGCATCTTCAAATAAACCTGCAATATTAGAGAATGGTATTAGAGTAATGGTGCCGCCGTTTATTGAACAAGGTGAGAAAATTGAAATCAATACTGAGGACTTAACCTATTCTAAAAGAGCTGACTAATGAGTTACTCAGATCCTTATATAAATGCTATATTCCTTGCTTCAAGAAAAGTAAGTAAAAATCTCATACGAGACTTTGGAGAAGTTGAAAAATTACAGGTATCTTTAAAGGGAGTTTCTGATTTTGTTTCTTTAGCAGATACCCGAGCAGAGAAGCAAATAATAAAAGAACTTACTTATTCATATCCTAAAATAAATATATTTGCTGAAGAAAATGGAACAATAAAAAACTCAGACGATAACATGAGATGGATAATCGATCCTCTTGATGGTACGAGTAATTTTGTTTTTAGTATCCCCCATTTTGCGATTTCAATTGCTCTGGAAAAAGACAATAAAATTATTGTAGGCGGAGTTTATCAGCCACTGACAGATGAATTTTTTTGGGCTGTAAAAGGCAGGGGCGCTTTTTGCAACAACCTAAGACTAAGAGTTTCATCAAGGGAAAACTTGGAAGACTGCATGATTGGTACAGGCATTCCTCACAAAGGAATGAAAGGACACGAAGAGTATCTGCCTGGACTTAAAACAGTAATGGAAAATGTATGTGGTGTTAGAAGATTGGGCGCTGCATCTTTGGATCTTGCATATGTTGCTGCTGGCAAGTATGACGGTTATTGGGAAAAAAACTTAAAGCTAGTTGATATCGCCGCTGGATCATTAATTGTAAAAGAGGCCGGCGGGAAAGTAACTGACTTTGAAGGAAGAGAGGAATATCTTAACTCGGGAAGAATTCTTGCAAGTAACTTTAGAATTCATGATCAACTTCAAAAAGTAATTTAATTATATTTTTATACCAAGTCTATTTAAAATTTTCTTTTCAAATTTCCAAAAATATTGGAATTGTCCAAAAGGAATAGCAACTAATAATAATAATATTTGATATATAAAAAATAAAAGAATAATCCTAATTGGCCAAAATATAATTGGATTAAAGTTTTCATCTTTCAAGCCAATGATTTCAAAAAATTCGACTGTAATATAAAGTGATACAGATCCTGTGATTGCAAATACTATCATTATCAATGTAAACTGCCATAAACTCACAATATTGAGCCTTTTCATCATTGTATTAACAATTCTCATAGAAATTCACTAAATAAATATTGATCAGAGTTATTATATAGTTTAATTAACCACAAAATTAACTAAATAAAATGAAAAAAAATAAACATCCAAATTATCATACAATTAACATTGTAATGACAGATGGTACGAAGTTTGAAACAAAGTCCACATGGGGAAAAGAAGGAGATACAATGTCTCTTGATATAGATCCTTTATCTCATCCTGCATGGACCGGTGGGCAGCAAAAAATTCAAGATAAAGGTCAAGTAAGCAGATTTAAGAAGAGATTTAGCAATCTTAAAACTTAAACTTTAAACCTTGAAATCAAGATAATCATCACAATATGTATTTCGCTGATGGCAATAATGCGTCAGCAAAAATCGCCTAGCTTAATTTAAGTAGGCTAAAACTTTTAATCGCTTAAGGAGGATTAAACTATGACTACATTTGACTTATCGCCATTACTGCGCTCAAGCGTAGGTTTTGACGCATTTGACAATATTTTTGACTCTGTCTTTAACATGAATGAGACTGGAAGTGCTTACCCACCTTACAATATTGTGAAATCTGGTAATAATTATACTATAACACTTGCAGTAGCTGGCTTTTCAATGTCTGACCTAGACATTTCTGTTCAAGAAAATGAGCTAATAATCAGTGGCAAGACCAATGATACTGAAAATAACGTTGAGTTCTTACATAAAGGTATTGCTGGAAGAAGCTTTGAAAGAAAATTTCGACTAGCTGACACTATCAAAGTATCTGATGCAAACTATGAGAATGGTTTATTGCATATATTTCTTGAAAGGGAAATTCCAGAACATCAAAAGCCAAGAAAAATAGAAATTAATAATAAAATTAATTAATATTAATAAGGAGCTGCTAATAAGATTTAGCAGCTCCTCTATATTCATATGAAAGCAATTACTTTCGACAAATTTGGAGGCCCTGAAGTCCTATATGTATCTGACAACATCGAAACACCAATTGTTAGTGATGAAGAAGTATTAATCAAAGTTCATACAGCAGGGATAAATAGACCTGACATATTGCAACGCATGGGGCAATATCCACCTCCCAAAGGCGCTTCGGAGATACTTGGACTAGAGGTTTCAGGAAGTATTGTAGAATGTGGTAAAGGTATTAATAAAGAATTTCTGAACAAAAATGTTTGCGCTCTAGTAACAGGTGGTGGATATGCGGAATATGTGAAATGCCATAAATCAACAATACTACCTGTTCCCAAAGGAATTTCACTTAGTGATGCTGGCACTATTCCTGAAACTTTTTTTACTGTATGGACAAATTTATTTGACCTTGCAAAACTTAAAAGGAATGAAACTCTGCTTATTCACGGCGGTGCTAGCGGTATTGGGTTAACTGCTGTTTCAATGGCAATGGCCTTTGGAGTGAAATGCATTGTTACAGTAGGATCTGATGAAAAAGAAAAGTATTTAAATTCTCTTAATATAGAACGAGTAATTAATTATAAGACTGATGATTTTGAAAAAATTATACTCAATGAGTATAAAGGAGTTGATGTAATTCTGGATATAGTAGGAGGAAATTACTTCCAAAAAAATCTAAATTTAATGAATCGTTTTGGAAGACTAATTAATATTGCTTATCTTCAAGGCTCAAAGATTGAAGCTAATCTTCTTCCAATTATGCTGAAGAGATTAATCATTTCGGGATCTACTTTAAGAACAAGAGCAAATAAAGAAAAGGCTGAAATAGCTGAGAATCTTATAGAGAATATTTGGCCTCTGATAGAAAATAACAATATTAAACTTCATATTGATAAAAAATTTGATATGAGTGATGTCTCAAAAGCTCATCAATACATGGAAAACAATAAAAATATAGGAAAATTGCTGCTAAATTTTGAGTAAAGCTTTTAAAAAATGATAAACTAACATATAAGGACTTTTTTAATTACAGATTATGAAAACAATAAAATTACCACTTATGCCAAAAGCTACTGCAATTTGGCTTGTAGATAACACTTCTCTCTCTTTCAGGCAGATTGGAGACTTCTGTGGCATGCACGAACTAGAAATCAAAGGTATAGCTGACGGCGAAGTAGGTGCAGGAATAAAAGGGTTAAATCCAATTACTAGTGGCCAATTAACTAAAGAAGAAATTGATAGATGTGTTGCATCCGAAGAAGAAGAGCTTCAAATCATTGAAAATGAAATCTCTGAAAAAACAGAACAATCAAAGAAAAAAAAGAAATACACACCCCTATCTAAAAGACAAGATCGACCAGATGCTGTCTATTGGTTGATTAGAAATCATCCTGAATTAAAAGATTCTCAGGTAGCTCGTTTAGTAGGAAGTACAAAAAATACTATAGATGGTATACGAAAGAGAACTCATTGGAATATGGCAAATATAAGACCTCAAGACCCAATCGGTCTTGGTCTATGTAGGCAAATAGAATTAGATGAAGCTCTTGAAAAAGCCGAGCGCTCAATTAAGCGTGCTGAAAAGAAAAAAGCAAAAGAAGAAAAGCTTAAATTAGAGGAGATAAATATTCAAAATAAAGAGGGTCTCCCCTCTACAAATACAACTATAGACGAATAAGTTATATTGATGAAAAGTTTGCCACTCGTTAGCATAATAATGGGAAGCCAATCTGATTGGCCAACAATGAAACATGCATCAAAAATTCTAACTACTTTTAAAATTAAACATGAAGTAAAGATTATTTCAGCCCACCGCACTCCTAAAAGATTATTCATATATGCTGAGGAAGCTGACAAAAGAGGAATAAAAGTAATAATTGCAGGAGCTGGAGGAGCTGCTCATCTTCCTGGCATGACTGCATCAATAAGTAATTTGCCTGTGCTGGGTGTTCCAGTTGAGTCTAAAAAATTAAAAGGGTTGGATAGCTTGTTATCAATCGCTCAAATGCCTGCAGGTGTTCCTGTAGGATCGCTAGCAGTGGGCGAGTCAGGAGCAAAAAATGCTGCCTTATTAGCAATATCAATATTAAGTGGTGAAGATAAAATTCTTAAAAACAAATATAAGAGTTGGCGTATAAAGCAAACCCAGTCAGTAAATACCAAACCTAAAAAATGAGTTTAAAAGTTTCCACTGTTGGCATCATTGGGGGTGGGCAACTGGGCATGTTCTTAGCTCATTCATGTAATAAGTTAGGGCTTAAAGTATTCGTTTACTCAGACAGCAAAAGAGTTCCCGCAGAAAAATATGCTGACAAGATGTTCTATGGTTCATTTGAAGATGTTGAAAGTTTAAAAATTTTTAGTAGTGAAGTAGATCTTATAACCTACGAATTTGAAAATGTATCAACTAGAGCTCTAAATAAATTAAAAAGAAAGAAAATATATCCACCTATTTCTGCACTAACTATTAGTCAGGATAGAAAAAAAGAGAAACAATTCTTCTCAAAAAATAAAATTAACCACGCAGGGATTGGTCTTCTAAATAATAAGAATAGTTTGAAGAAACTAAAAAACTCAATTCAGTATCCTGTAATACTAAAAACAATAAGATTTGGGTACGATGGTAAAGGGCAAGCATTAGTAAAAAATGCTAAAAATTTAGAAAAACAATGGAAAGACAATGGATATCGCAAATGTATTATTGAAAGGAAGATTAATCTTAAAAAAGAGGTTTCAGTTATATGTGCCAGAGACATTAAACGAAATTTTTATTTTTATCCTACATTCGCAAATGTACACAAAAACCATATACTTTGTGAAACAACATCTCCCAGTAGTATAGATGCAGAAATTGAAGATAAATTATTAAAAATATCAAAAAAAATTATTACAAAGCTTAATTATATTGGATTATTAACGATTGAATTTTTCATTGATAAAGAAAATAATATTTTTGTTAATGAAATTGCTCCAAGGGTTCATAATTCCGGACATATAACACTTGATAATGCCAATATAAGTCAATTTGATTTGCATATAAAAGCCATAACAGGAAAAAAAATTCGTAAACCCAAAATACTTACAAAAGGACTCATGAGAAATCTTATCGGCAATGAAATAAAAAGGATAAATAAAATAAAATCTATGTGGAAGTATAAAAGCTATAAAAAAAACATTAAGTATGACTATGGCAAAAAGATTATAAAAGGTGGCCGAAAAATGGGTCACATTAATTTTATCTCATAATTGAATATAATTTTATTTGGCTAGACAAAGGAATTCCAAGATGGTAAAAATCCACAAATTTAAAACGCTCTTAAGGAGGGCAGTACGATAGTTGAGGTAAGTGTAAAAGATAATAACGTCGAAGGAGCTTTGCGTATCCTCAAGAAAAAAATGCAAAGAGAAGGCATTTTTAAAGAAATGAAAATGCGAACTTACTTCGAAAAACCTAGCCAGAAAAAATTAAGAGAAAAAGCGGAAAATATACGTCGTTCTCGAAAAATGGCTAGAAGAAAATTATACAGCTAAGGCTAACTATAAAGCCTTTACAATACCCTCAACCATTTTTTTAGCATCAGAGAAGAGCATCATTGTATTGTCTCTGTAAAATAACTCATTATCTACCCCGGCATAACCTAAGCCTCTACCCCTCTTGACAAATAAAACTGTGTTTGCATTTTCCACATCAAGGATTGGCATTCCATAAATTGGTGAAGAAGGATCAGTTTTAGCTATAGGATTAGTTACGTCATTCGCTCCTATTACAAATGCTACGTCTGCTTGAGAAAATTCTGAGTTGATGTCTTCCAATTCAAAAACATCATCATATGGAACATTAGCTTCTGCTAACAAAACATTCATATGGCCAGGCATTCTTCCTGCAACTGGGTGAATTGCAAAAGTTACTTTAACTCCATTTTTTTTTAAGGCATCAGTCATTTCTTTTAATACGTGTTGAGCTTGAGCTACTGCCATTCCATAACCAGGTACGATAATCACTGACCCAGCATTTTTCATTATAAATGCTGCATCATCAAAGCCGCCCTCTTTTACAGGTCGTTGTTCTACATCTTTATTAACTGCAATATCATCACCCCCAAAACCACCTAATATTACACTTATGAATGATCTATTCATTGCGGCACACATTATATATGATAGTATGGCTCCAGATGATCCAACTAACGCACCAGTAATTATTAGTGCTGTATTTCCAAGTGTAAATCCAATGCCTGCTGCAGCCCATCCTGAATATGAGTTAAGCATAGATACAACCACTGGCATATCTGCTCCACCAATCGGAATAATAATAAGAAAACCTATTAAAAATGATAGTGCGATAATTGTTAAATATATCTTTTGGTCTTGATTGAAGCAAAAATATACGATGCCAGCAATTATTATAATCCCAATAAGTAAATTGAGCATATGTTGTCCTCTAAATACTATAGGAGAACCTGACATTATTCCTTGAAGCTTACCAAACGCGATTACAGAGCCTGAGAACGTGATTGCACCTATCACTGCCCCTAAAGACATTTCAACTAAACTTAAAGTTTTTATATTTCCCAAGGTCCCAATTTTAAATGCTTCAGGTGCATAAAATGCAGCTAGTGCAACAAATACAGCAGCTAAACCAACAAGACTATGGAAACCTGCAACTAACTGCGGCATATCTGTCATGGCAATTCGTTGCGCAATAATAGCACCAACTATTCCACCAATAGTAATTGCAAATATAACAAATGCGATTGTTTGGATATCCGAAGTAAAAAAATTAACGGAGAACAAAGTTGCTAAAATAGCAATTACCATTCCTAAGACACCAAAAATATTTCCTCTTCTAGAACTTTCTGGGGATGAGAGTCCTCTTAAAGCAATAATAAAAAATACACCAGATACAACATATGCAATAGCGACTAGGTTTGTAAGCATTTATTCTTTGTCCTCTTTTTTTGGTTTTTTCTTATACATAGCAAGCATTCTCTGTGTTACTAGAAACCCACCAAATATATTCACAGCCGCTAAAAGCACGGCAAGAAAGCCGAACCCTTTAGAGAGATTTCCTAAAAGTGATAGATCGCTGCTGAGAACTAGAGCAAACAACCCACCAACAATTATAACTGATGATATTGCGTTAGTGACCGCCATCAAAGGAGTGTGTAAGGCTGGTGTAACGCTCCATACGACATAATATCCAATAAAAATCGATAAAACAAATATTGTTAGTCTGAAAATATTTGGATCAACTAATTCCATTATATAAACTCCTCATTAGTAATTTCTTTATTCTTAGTAACAAGTATACCTTTTACAATCTCATCTTCCCAATCAATGCTTAATTCCTTTGTCTCACTATCAATCAACAAATCTAAAAAATTTAAAACATTTTTAGAAAAAAGGGATGAAGCATCTTGAGAAATAGTTGAAGTAATATTTTTTACACCTACGACTGTTACCCCGTTTACATTATTTATTTCACCAGCGGTTGAGCATTCACAATTGCCACCACTTTCTGCTGCTAAATCAATAATAATTGATCCTGGCTTCATTGAATTAACTTGCTCTTTTGAAATTAGTAATGGAGCTTTCTTGCCTGGTATTAAAGCTGTACATACAGCAATGTCTTGAGATGCTAAAGTTTCGGAAATTAGATTTGCCTGCTTTATCTTGAATTCTTCACTCATTTCTTTTGCATATCCTCCTGAAGTTTCAGCATCTTGAGTTTCATCGTCTTCAACCATTACAAATTTACCACCCAAGCTCTCAACCTGCTCTTTTGCAGCTATTCTAACGTCAGTTGCCGAAACAATTGCTCCTAATCTTTTTGCTGTAGCAATAGCTTGCAGTCCTGCAACACCAGCCCCAAATACCATGACTTTTGCGGGGGCTATTGTTCCTGCAGCTGTCATCATCATGGGCATTGCTTTATTAAAAAGATAAGTAGCATCAATGACAGCTTTGTATCCTGCTAAATTTGATTGTGACGACAAAATATCCATAGATTGAGCTCTAGTTATTCTAGGCATTAATTCCATTGCAAAAGATGTTACACCTTTATCTTTTAACTTATATAGTGTTTCACTATTATTATATGGATCAAGCGATGCAATTAGCACTGATCCCTCATTCATAAGCGCAATTTCATCGTCATTTGGTTTATTAATCTTGAGTATCATATCAGATTTACTAATGTCAGTAATTTCATTCGATATTATTGCTCCACTTTTAATATATTCTTCATTAGAAAAATTTGAGTTTAATCCAGCATTGTCCTGTATTACTACATTAAGACCCCAGTCCTTCATCTTCTTAACAGTGTCTGGAGAGGCTGCCACTCTAGAGTCAGAATTGCTTTCTTTAAGAATATAAACTTGCATAATGAATAGAATTTATAATAAGAAAATTGCCATAAATACTAGGACTAAAACCACGCCCGCTGATCCCCATATAATCAATTTTCCAAAAAACGAGTAGGTTTTTTTTTGTTCTGATATGTCCATAATATTCAAATTAATATATTTCTTAATTTACAATTTAACAGCATTATTTTTATATAACTTTTAGTATAAAAATTTATTTTATTTAATTTTTACAATGCTTTAGAGGGCTTCGAATGATCCCAGTCTATGACGAGAGATCTTAAAGCTGCTACTAATGCTAAAGGTTGGTCTACCATAATATGATGATGAGCTTCCGGAATATTTATTATTGGAGATTTTTTGTCCATGAGCTCGTGCATATATTTTGCACTTCGACCAGGAAAAAGAAGTGACTTCTCACCTCTGAATATCGCAACCCTGCACTTCAAACCCTTAAGCTTATTGCGATACATTGCTTGCCTTTCAGCAAAACTGTCACTATTAAAAATTTTCATATAGTTTGGATCAAACTTCCATGTCCATCCACCTCTAACTTTTTTAATAGATTTTTCTGCAATATAATCCATTACATAATCAAGTGCATCACTTTGTGATGGGACAAGTCTAAACCTTTTTCTAATATCTGATTGTTTTTTATAAATTTTATTGGCTCTTATTTTTAGGTCAAATTTAGGAGGCTTTTCTGAAGGAGGCATTATCGCAGTATCTACGATGACAAGACCATAGAGAGTTTTATTCATAGATGAAGCAGCAATCACACTACACATACCTCCTAAACTGTGACCAACTAAAATTGGCTTCTTAAGTTTTTCTTTTTTGCAAACTCCAATAATTTCATCTCCCCATGACTCTATGGAATACCTTTTTTTCCAATCACTCTCACCCATACCTCCTAAATTCATGGCAATTACTCTATGTGTTTTTGCGAAATATGGTCCAATAAAATTCCACCATTCGGCGTGAGCCATTCCACCGTGAACAAATATTAGTCCAGGATTTTTTTTGTCACCCCAAGTATTATAGACAATTTTTGTACCCTTCACTTTGACAGAACATATTTCTGGACTATTAGCTATCGAGTCTTTAAACCATTGAGGCGCATTTGTATTCATGATTCAAGTTTTTTTAATGAATTAACTATTGTTTTATGTAATAGCCGTGAAACCCTTTTTATCTTAGTTGGGTTTGAAAGTAAATCATTTCTGACTTCTATTAGCGCATGTGGAAGCTTATTGCTTAACCCATGCCTATACATACTGTCTCCAAACAAATTTCCTTTATAGGGCTTGTTGTCTCCAACATTTAGTTTCTGCAATCTAAGTTGACCAATTATTATGCTGCTTAAATTTTTATCCTCATTTGAAAGTATGCCAAATTCAATAAATCTTTTTTTCTTCTTGAATATCGGATTAAAGGAATGTAGAGACAAGATGACTGTTACACTTTTAGTTTTTATAGTTCGATCTATTTCATTATGATATTTATTATAAATTTTTTTAATTCTTAATTTTATCTCACTTTTATTAAGCTTAATATTCCCAGGAATTATTTTTCTATCTACTATTTCTGGAATAATAGTCGGGTCATCTAAATCTCTATTTAAATCAATAAGCAGTCTTGAGTATTCACCTTGAATAACCTTACATTTTAAACGGTTTGACAAATCCAAACTTAGTTCTTTTACGCCAATATCAAAGGCTATATGTTGTCTTAAAAAAGAAATTGGTAGGCCTAAATTATTATTTTCTTTAGGTAAGTAGTTAGACGCGTGATCCGCAATTATAAGAACTTGATTTTCTAAGTATGTAACCAAAAGTTAATTAACCTTGGCGAGCTTTCATTCTTGGATTTTTCTTATTAATTACGTAAAGGCGGCCCTTACGCTTTATGAGTTTATTATTTCTATCTCTGGCTTTGAGATTTTTAAGTGAACTTCTTACTTTCATGATTGCTGCTCAACCTGAGGTGCATTAGCCTCCTCTATTCTTTTAAGTCTAACCTTAACTTTACGAATATTATTCTTCTTGGAACGCTTTTTATTTAGTCTTGCTTCCCTGATTTTGTTTGGTTTTTTCATATCCAATGGGATCTTTTATATAAAAAGTCAAAAAAAACAACATATTATTTATATGGTGGGCACGGTTGGGATCGAACCAACAACCCCCACGATGTCAACGTGATGCTCTACCACTGAGCTACGTGCCCCAAGATGATAAAAATACACCATTATCTAATAGCTATCCATACTTATCGAGCAAATCTTTTTAAACCTTCAGGGGTAAACATTTTGATGTCATGAGGTTCTTTTAATCTCCACTGAACTTTGGGTATATCTTTTGATCTAACACTTTGTAATTGATAACGCCTGGTCGCAAAATCGTAAGTAGCAGAATGAATGGATAAACACATGGGCTGGTCATAAAAATTAATAATAGGAAACTCTCGATAAGCTGTTATAACACCCATGTCATCAAATGTTTCTTCAGATAGCATATTATGACTATCGATATCAAAATACATTCTTCTTTTTGGAATTATGTGACGTTTATCTTCTTTGAGTTTTGCTTCAATGACATTTACTTTTACTAGCTCGTATCTTAAGAAATCCTGATTTACATGATAAGGAGTTAATATTTCTTCAAGTTTCGTTTCGTGAAACTTGTAAGCATTGTATGGCATCAGTCTTAATTGCTCACCAATATCTAACCAATTATACCTGTCCTTAGCTCCGTTAAAACCATCAACCTGATCTACAGTTGTCAATCCCTGTGCAGCACTTGGCATATAGTCGTAGCTGATATCTGGAGCTCTCCGCACTCTTCTTGTCCCTGGATTATAAACCCATGATTTGCGTGGAGTCTGAAATGCATTAAGTGATTCAATCACTAAAGTTGTGGCATCCGCTAGTCGCGGTGGATGAGTTACTTTTGTCATTAGCATTCCTTGTAAACCTGCCTCTTCATTTCTTATAAATGGATTCCAAAAATTTTTAGCTATTGCCTCACCTGCTCCATAAGTTTGGGTTCCATCTGGATTAACTATATAGAATGGTGATGCACCATATATTTCAACACCTCTATATCTTAAAATATGGTTCCAGACATGATGAAGAGCTTCAGATGGAAAAGGGAAAGGTATACTTCCTACTTCACCTTCAACCCCTTCTCCATCATCAATCAACAATGCATTTTCTTTTGTCAATTCCAAAACTTCAGGTGGTACTGCACAACTTCGCCGTGAAGGATAAATATTCATTTTGAATGTCTTTGGATAAGTCTCAAACATTTTAATTTGACCAGAAGTCAGAAGAGTTTCTTTGAACTTTATGTAGTTTTCTGCGTCTATAGTAAGAATAATTTGGTCTGATTGAAATGGATCGGGATAAGAATCTATTTCAGGGTTAAATTCTAAAAAGGGACTTGTGATTGGGACTCTTTCTCCAATACTCTCGATAGATAAAACTGGGTCTGCAATTACATAAAAAGGTGTAAAAAACATTATAATCAAAATAATAATTTTTCTTGTCATCATATTCATGATAAATTTCAAAAAATGCTTATCAATAATAATATTTAATATATGAGGAATAGTATTCATAATTTTGCTAAAGTTGCAAACTATATAGCTGACGATGCTAGAAAAATTTCCTTAAATTATTTCAAGAAAAAGTTGCATGTTAAATCAAAAGATAAAAAGAGCTTTAATCCAGTCACCATTGCAGATATTAAAGTTCAAAGAAAAATTAATCAAATCATAAAAAAATATTTTCCTACACATTCAATTTTAGGTGAAGAGGAGAGTATCGAGAATGTAAGCGATTATCAATGGTGCATTGATCCAATAGATGGAACTAAGTCTTTCATTCAAGGATTTCCTATCTGGGGAACTTTAATTTCATTATCACGAAAAAAAGATATTATTCTGGGCGTAGCAGATATACCTGTACTTGATGAGCGTTATATAGGTTACTCACGATTATCTTATAAGATTAAAAATGGCATAAAGACAAGGCTCAAGGTAAGAAATACTGACAAAATTGAAGATTGTATTTTGAATACAACTTCTCCATATGTTTTTGCTAATAAACAAGATCAAAAAATTTTTGAGCGAGTGGCAAAAGAGGTAAAGACTGTGAGACTTGGTGGAGATTGCTATAGCTATTGTCTACTCGCAGACGGTCATATTGATTTAGTAATAGAAAGTGGTCTTAAGCCGTGGGATATCAGAGCTTTAGAGCCAATAATTATAAATGCGAAAGGAGTGCTAAAAACTTGGGAGGGAAATAAAATTTTAAATGGAGGAAGAATAATTGCAGCTACTAATGACAAATTATTTAAAAAAATAAAAAATAAAATAAATAAAAAACCCAGTTAAACATAACTGGGTTTAAATTAGGATAATTAGCACAATGTATTAACCTAGAGCATCCATTACTGATTGTAATTTCATTGCAATAGACATATCACCAGAAACCTTTAATTTTCCCTGCATGAAAGCAGATGTTCCGTCAACTTCACCTGATCTCATTTGCTCAAATGTCTCCATCGACATTGAAAGTGTACAGTCCGCATCCTGATCTTGATCTGAAACAGTATTCGGATTTGATTTTCCATCAAGAAAAATACACCCAGCTCCCTCAAAATCAAACTTAACCGTTGCGCCCAGACCAGTATCTTTACCTTCAATACCTTTTTGGAATTCCTTTAAAATACTTGCTACGTCAGCCATAATAATACTCCATTCATTAATTAAGAATGGCAATAAAAACAATTTACTTTATATATGTCAACATCAAATTTATAAATTGATTATGAAAAAACCTATTTTCTGGGAAAAAGCAAAAAAAGATTTAATCAAAAAAGATAAACAATTAGGAAGTATCATCAAAAGTTATCCCAAAGATTTTTTATTTTCGAAGTCTGATCCATTTTATACTTTGGCAAGGTCAATAATCGGTCAACAAATTTCGGTAAAGGCTGCCCAAGCAGTTTGGGATAGATTCGAAAGTAAAATAAAAAAAGTTAATCCAAAAAATGCTTCTAATATGCATTTTATGAGTATGAAATCGTGTGGGTTATCCAAACAAAAGATTTCTTATTTAAAGTCACTTGCTAATGCATTTTTAAGCAAGAAAGTAAATCCCAAAAAGTGGGTAAAATTTACAGACGAAGAAATTATTAGTGAATTAGTTAAAATCAAAGGCGTGGGTAGGTGGACTGCCGAAATGTTTCTTATTTTTAACCTTTGCCGCCCAGATGTTTTTCCTGGTGATGACCTGGGAGTTATTAAAGGAATATGTAACTGCTATAATTTAAAATATCCTATAGATAAAGATACTGCTATAATGATGTCTAACAAATGGAAACCGTACAGATCTGTTGCAACGTGGTATTTTTGGAGAAGTCTAGACCCTATACCAGTGGAGTATTAGTATGAGTAAAGTAAATTTTTCCTATGCATCAAAATCAGAACACAATTTCGCTCAACGTCTAATAATAAAAACAATTGAGTCACTTACTGGTAAAAAAAAACTAGAGAACTTATACCGAAACTATTCTATAAATAAACAAAACCCAAAAAGTTTTTGGACAGATATACTTGATGAAATGCAGATTAAAATTGTAAATAAATCAAATGACAAACTTATTATACCTCAAAAATCCTCTCTATTAGTTATAGCTAATCACCCTTTTGGTATTATTGATGGCTTAATTTTATGCTCCTTAATATCCCAAGTCAGGGATGATTTCAAAATTATGACACATGAAACACTGCAATTTTTACCTCAATTGGAACGGTTTATTTTGCCTGTTGATTTCAGTGGCAAGACTAAAGAATCAAAAATTCAGAATATTGAAACAGCAAAGGCTGCAAAAGAATACCTTTGTAATGAGGGAGTTGTTATAATTTTTCCATCAGGAGGAGTATCGGTCGCTAAAAACCTAAAATCTGATGCTATTGACGATGAATGGAAATTATTTCCTGCAAAACTTATTCACCAAACTAAAGCAAATATTTTACCAATCTATTTTGACGGAAAAAATGGTCTCTTATTTCATTTTTTTGCTGCAAAAATGAAAAATCAAACACTCAAGTATTCATCATATATACATGAAACTAGAAAAAAAATTGGCAAAGAAATCTGTATTTATTCAGGAAATACAATAAGTTATGGAGAAATTGAAAAAATAAAGGATAGAGTTGAATTAACAAATTTTTTAAAAAATATAACGTATAGTTTAAAAGATAAAAATTAAAAAAATAACGCTACCAATTTATAATCCTGTTAATATGACAGATATAATATTTTTCATTTCTTTGTTAAAGTTAAGACTGATTTTATGAGTACAAATAAATTTTATATAATTTCTTTTTATAAATTCATTCAAATAAGCCAACCTAAAAAAATAAAATCATTTTTAGACAATTTTATTGAAGATAAGATGCTTAGAGGAACGATCCTATTAGCAAATGAAGGGATAAATGCTTCAATTTCTGGAAGTGAAAATGATTTAGAATATCTACTAAGACAAATAAAGATTTTGCTTAATAATAAAGATTTTTATATAAAAAAAAATATAGTTGAATTTTTGCCGTTCAATAAGATGAAAGTAAGGGTAAAAAAAGAAATAATCTCACTTGGAAAAAATGATATTGGTGTTCCTAAATACACTGGCAAATCAGTTGCACCAGAATACTGGAATGACTTAATAAAAAAGAAAAATATAAAATTAATAGATACCAGAAATCAATATGAATTTAATATTGGGCATTTTAAATATGCAATTAATCCTCAAACTAAGTCTTTCCGTGATTTTCCAAATAAAATTGATCAGCTCGGAATAAAAAAAAATGATAATATTGTAATGTACTGCACTGGAGGAATTAGATGTGAAAAAGCATCAGCATACTTAAAATTAAAAGGTTTTAAAAATATATTTCAGCTAGATGGGGGTATATTAAATTATTTTGCTCATATCGAGCAAAAAAAAGAAGAGTCATATTGGCAAGGCGAATGTTTTGTATTCGATAATAGAGTAACTGTAGATCAGAGTCTAAAGAGAGGTAAGTATGAGCAATGCTTTGGGTGTAGGCATCCAATTACAAAAAAAGATATAAAATCTAATGAATACAAAAAAGGTGTATATTGCCCATTTTGCTTTAATAAAAGAACTGAAAAGCAAAAAAAGAGCTCAGAAGATAGACAAAAAAACAAATTGATAACACTTTAACTGAATAATCTCTATATTTTTAAGATATTCTTTAATTACAAGCCTAACAAATTTTATTTTTTCTTAATTTTTGCAAGAATTTTTTCTTTTTACAATCTTACTTACAAACTTAAGATATTTCCCCCAATCATCTGAGGAGATAATAAAACCTAAGCAATTTTTAGAGGCACATTTACATATGTGGTCTTTATAATCATCTTTATCAAATTCATAACCATAATCATAACTCAGTTCTTCTCCTTCTTTTATGTTTTTTATTGAAGAGATCCAAATATGTCCTTTTACTATTTCAACTTCACAATTGGGGTCACAAGAGTGATTTATATATCTAGCTTTATTATATTTTGGAGATCCATCAATGTCATATTTCTTATTTAATTCAAAAATATAAACAGATCCTGTAGTTTTAGAATTTAGATACATGCCAATTCTTTGTGCAGACCTTTTGTCACCCTCAGATTTTAAAACCTTTTCACCTATATATTCTATAACTTTAGTATTCTTTTTAATATTTTTTGTTGCAATAATACCATGGCCATGGATTTTAGATTTTTTTACTCTCCACATATTTAATTATTTTTTATATGAATTTCTAAAAGATTGTAAGAGGAAACCTACAGGAAGAAAAAAAATAACATTTATCCAATTATTAAATAAATTCAGAGAAGGGAGAAATGGCCATAAGCTACATATTATGCATGCTATAAGTGAAATTTGATAATCTGACAATATTTTATCACGAGATGTTAATTTACTTTTTATATGCATGAATAAATGACTTAAGATATAAATCGTAATACTTAACAAAAATATCATGCCAATTATACCTGTCTCTGATAAGACCTGGGCAGGAATGTTATGAGGATGAGTAGAACAAGAATTTTCATTGTACCCATAATCATTTTCAGAGCACAATTTTCTAAAATTACTTGGCCCTATGCCTAAAAGTTTATTATCTTTAAACATATTCCATGAAGTAAAAATGTAACCTTCATGAACCTTTGAAAATAAATAAACTCGCTCGCTGTCGCTTTTGAAGCCCATTTCCTCAATTGTTTTATCTATGTTCCTTTCTTTTATAGGTGAATTCACACTACTAATAAAAATAATAACGCCAATTGACACAATAACAGAAACAATTCTCACGACTCTAAATTTTGAAGCAAATAGAATGATAATAATACTACCTAAAATCATAATACCAAGAGAAGTTCTCTCGCCACTCAAGTAAACAAGGACATCAATCATTACAAATAAAGTAATTACAAAAATAAACAATTTATAGCTATGTTTAAAATTGATTATAAGTAATGCAGTTAAGAGAGGGAACAGTCTAGACATATAATGTCCCAGTAACTGTTCATCAGAAAATAATAAATTTAATCTATCAAATCTTGAAATTTCACCAGTAATTGTGTAGCCATTGTAATACTGATAAGATCCAGCAATAATCGCAATAAAAAAACCAAACATTAGGGAAAAAGTAAAATTTTTTAAAAAATTTTCTTCATGATCTATTATATACCATATTACTAAAGCAAATATGATAAACCTTACATAAACAAGGCTATTTGAAAGGGAGGAATATATATATTCTGAAAGAACTGAGGATAATATTAAATATAAATATAAAATAATGAAAAACTTAAAAAAATTTGAATTTAAATACTGACTTTTTTTTGGATTATTTAGTGTAAATAAGAATAGAACTGAAGTAATAGTTACTATTAGATCAGGAATAAAAGGGCCAGTTAATAAGGCAAATGGCAACAGGTATACTAAATATGTAGAAATTTTGTCAATATATACCATGTGAAGAAAATGAATATTTAGACAATAAAATATTTAAATAGAAATAAATTTATTCCTATAAATCTTATAGTTTTCTTTTTAATCTTCATATTGTCTTATAAGATAAAATAATGATGAAAATACAAATCCCATAAATGTTATTGCCATCACTAATAAAGTTTTGCTTGGGCTATAGGTATATTCTAAATCAAGATCATTTCTTGTTACAATAAAATCAAATTTTTCTAATTCTGTCATATTGAGAGAATCATCAAGCCTTGTTAAGCTTAGATCTAAAATGTTCTTTAACGCATAAATTTCAGTTTCGAGTTGTCCAATTTTTTCACTATACTTTGATATATCATTATTTCTCTCCTTCAAGGATCTTATCTCTGCAGCAAGGTTTGTATAGCCTCTCATATAATCAGGAACATTATTTTCAATATAAATCCTTATTTCACTTTCAAGTGAATTAATGTCAGAGCCAACTATATTTAGGGACTTCGCTATGCTCATCTGATCCTCTAAATTTTGAATAGCTATTTGATTTGCATTTAAATAAAGCTTTTCCTCAGCTGCTATTATAATTTTTTTTTGTTCAATTTGATTTGTAGTCCTATAAGTGATAAGTGATCTTATAAAATTTATTTGATTCTTTATATCTGATACTAAATCATGATTTAAACCTGAATAAATAGCTTGTGATATTTTCTTATCAACTATGGGATCAATAGAACTGAGATATATTTCTAGAGTATCATTTTCAAATTCAAAGGACATTGATTCAGTAAGGTTAATAATTAATTTTTTCTTATCACCTTCTGGCTCAATAGAAGTATCATCCAAGTATCTATTTAGTGTTAAGTTTTTATTTAATAATGCTTTAATTGTTTTCTTAATATATTCAAAGTTAATATTAGCATCATCACTATAAATTGTTGAAATATCTAAATATAATTGATTTGCATTACTTACATTTCGCATACTAATACTTTCAATAAATGCATTATGATTTTCAAAGATGTCCAAATTATCATTTATAGAAATACTCATTTTTGAAGTATATTGAAAAGGAAATACGTAGGTAATAAAAATGCCTAAAATGAGGAAGAGAGTCGTAATAAATGAAATATTAATATAATTTCTAAAAAGAATCTTAAATATAGTGACAATATCTATATCAGCTTTTGTTTCATTGTTTTCACTCTTGATGTCCATTTTAATTAATTCTAAAGTTAATCTTTCTTAAAGCCTTCTACATACTTACTTAACAAATTTAAAATATCATCAGTATTGTTAATTGATACTAAATATTCTAGTTTTTCCTGAATTTCTATCATTTTATCAAATTCGATAAAATCTTCATGTACAATAAAAATATCTTTATGCGATGATTTTTCGATATTTTTGCTAATATTTAATTCTTCATACAACTTTTCACCTGGTCTCAAGCCGATATATTTAATTTCAATCTCGCCATTTGGATACTCATCATTTTTTTCAGTCTGACCAGATAAAAGAATCATTTTTCTAGCTAAATCAGCAATTTTTTTAGGATCGCCCATATTCAAAAAGAAGACCTCCCCTCCTTTAGCAATGCTTAAAGATTGTAAGATTAACCCAACTGCTTCGGGTATAGTCATAAAATACCTTGTAACTTCTCTATGCGTTACAGTGACTGGTCCACCTCTTGAAATCTGCTTTCTAAAAAGAGGAACCACTGATCCGGAAGAATCAAGAACGTTCCCAAATCTAACTGAGGAATAAAGTGTTTTTCCATTAGAATCTAATGAATAAGATTTGACAAATAACTCAGCAATTCTTTTAGTTGCCCCCATAATATTTTTAGGTCTAACAGCTTTATCAGTTGAAATTAAAACGAAGCTTTCACA
>CABZEU010000009.1 GCA_902524795.1 uncultured Pelagibacteraceae bacterium | reverse complement strand
TTAAATTTGAAACTTTCACAACCTCGCCACGTTCTTTACCCGCTTCATGCTCAATGCGCCCATCAAGAATTTCAGGTATCGTAAATGACCAGCCTTCATCAGTTTCTTTGTAAGAAATAGAACATCTTTTAACTCCAAGAAAATTTGCTATCATATGTCTAAACCAACCTGTCTGTCCGCCTGCTTGACCTGAAAATATAACTGCTAAGGCATCTGCTGCATCATCGGAAGCTTTTTCATCAATATATAGACCTGCAGTCCAACCGCCTGAACCCAGAGGACCCGGAACCTCTAAAAGTATAGCAACATTCAATCCACTCAGGTCCATTATGCCTTTGACTTCTCTCTTTATAGGGTTAAACCCAGACCATTTTTCTTCCGCATAACCTTCCTCAATATTAATGCCCCACCATGAAAAACATTTACCGTTAGGTGAATTAGGAACAGCCTTTCCGAGCGACATGGGGCAATTACAAAAAACATCACAATTGCAATTAAGTAAAAAGTTTCCTTTTATTTCCCAGTGTAAGTTTAATGGATTTACAGTCATAAAATTAAATAAATATTAAGTATGCACCCCAACCTACTAGAAGAAGGCCCAGAAATCTAGCGCTAAGTTTCTCATATGGGAGCATTTTTTCAATTAAAACAACTATTGTTAATACAGCAACCCACAGTAGATTCATCACGCCGTTCACAAACAATAATAACATCAATACCCAGCAACATCCGAGGCAAAAAACTCCATGCTGCAAACCAACATATGCTACACTTGCATACCCTTTGATTGGTCCTGACATTATAAACGAAAGGGGGTTCCTGCACTTTTCTAAGCAAGCATCTTTCAGATTCGTAAATTGAAAGGCTCCTGCGCCGATTAAAACCATTCCGGCCAGAAATTTGTTTTGAAGAGTGCCCATCATGTCTACAATTCCATTATTGTGCAGTATGTATTGAAGTGAACAAGCCAAAAGTGAAAAGATAATCCAAATTAAAAAATATGTAGATGATATAACTATCATTTCTAAAAATGGACTTGAGGTCAATTGCATATTTGATCTCATAAGTCTAAAGACATTTAAAAATATAAATGTGGAAGGCAGCATCATAGCAAACATCATTATGCTCCACATTACAAACATCACAATAAAATCATTGACTGTCCATTGACCAGTCATCGGCATCATCAAAAAGTTAATAGATGATATAGACTCATTCATTTTCATGGAATTCATTGACATAACTCCTTCTGTATCAATGTCCATCTGCATTTCATGATCTAGCATACTTTCCATTCCCGTTACTTCACCTGACATAGACCCCATTTCCATTTCTTTATCTGGCATCGCTTCCATTGACATATTCATTGAATTTTCATTTTGCATCATCATGTCCATTGAAGGCTGCGCAGACATCAGAAATAAGTAATACCAAGCAAGCACTACTAAAAATGACAACGAAATAAGTGTAACGATATATTCAAACCTTAATGATTTCATATTTAATGCTCGGTAAAATCTAAATTGCTATTTTGCTTCTCAACTTCAAATAATACACTGATTTGACCCGCAAATTCAAATATCAAAATTCCCTCTAAATTCATCCCTTCAATTAGATCTATTTTAAAGTTTGAGAACATAATATGATGGTTTCCTGGCTTTAGTGATTTAGCTTTTTGAGCCGGAAGCTCGATATGATCAACTTTAGTCATCTTTGCGATACCATCTTTGACTTCGGTGAAATGTAATTCCGCGTCTGCAAAAGTTACCTCTATACCTACCAAGCGGTCAATTTCATACCCCATATTAACAATTTTCATATATCCAGCTGCTGGTCCAGCTGGGATTGTAAATTTAATATGAGGATGATTAATATTTATATGCTTTTCTTGAAACTGATGTGCATGTGAAACTTTTAATAGACTTAAAAATATTATCATGACTAAAAATTTTCTAGTCATACTAATCTCTTTCAGTTGAGAACATACATACTTCATTTACACAAGTAAACACACATAAAAGTTTTTGATCTTTATTATGATAAGATGACCATAGTTCTGTTTTTTCATAGGTTAAAAGTAATTCAACATGTGGGTCACAATTTTTCTCATTAGCTTTTTCAATAGCTAAATTTTCATACAATTGTTTATTACTTTCAGAACAAGAAAAAATGATTATAGGAAATAATATAAATATTATTTTTTTCATTTTTACAATTTCTTAATATCTTCAACCATTTTATCAATACTTGATCCAAAAGGTAAAATGCTTTGGAGTGTATTTGTGTCATCAAAAATATAATAAAAAGCAGTATGCTGTACCATATAGTTCGAATTTTCTTCTCCAGCTTCAGTTTGTTTGGAGGCACTTAAGTGATTTTGATGCTCTGACGTTGTCGCTGGCTCTACATGAACGAAAAAATCCTTCCAGATTGGCATTAGTGATTCATGACTTCCTGTTAGACCAATGAAATCATTGCCAAAATTGATCAAAAATTCACTTAATCTTTCTGGACTATCTCTTGCTGGATCAACAGTAACAAAGAAAAATTTTATTTTCTCAGTTGAAAAGTTTTCTCTATTTAATTGCTCAATGGCATTGCTCATCAGGTTTGCACTTATAGGGCAAATATCTGGACAGTGCGTGAAGCCAAAAAAGAAAACTTTACTGAAGCCATCGTAACTTGTTGTAGATACATTATTTCCCATATGGTCGACTGCTTGAAAATTTAAAAGAATATTGTTAGAGGGAGACGTACGGTCTTTGTTAAATAATTCTGAAACTGCCCAGCCTGCAACAATTGCAAGTAATATAATTGATATAAATAAAAATTTATTAATTATATTCTTTGAAAACATTATTCCATTTTTTCTAGTCTTGAACTAAATGGTAACGGTACAACCTCAACTTCTCTTTCTTCACCATCATGATTAATATTAAACACATCTTCAGAGTTGATTAAATTAATATCAATGTATCCAAGGGCAATATTACATCCAAAATTAGGGCTATAGATTGTACTAGTCACAAATCCTTGTTGTTCCCCATTTTTATTAAATAGAGGAATTCTAGCCATATTATAGCCGATTTTTTTTCCCGAAATTTTAAATCCAGTGAATTGTTTCTTAATGCCTTCCTCTCTTATTTTTAAAAGGGCTTCTTTACCTACAAAATCAGCCTCCTGATCAAGATCATAAAACTTAGGGAGATTGAGCTCTAAAGGGTTTTCCTCTAGGGATGTGTCACCTTGATGAGAAATCATACCTGCTTCAATTCTATCTATTTGATTAGGGCAACTAGGCACAATCCTAAATTCTTTACCAGCATCCATTAAAGAATTCCAAAGTGTTGGTGCATCAATTTCTCGAGTGATGTATATCTCATAACCAAACTGATTACTCCAGCCACTTCTAGCAATAATAATATCTATTCCAAAAAGATTAGTCTCGATAAATTGATAGTATTTCAGTCCCATTATCATCGGATCATCATTTGTTACTTTTCTAATAAGTTCTTTTGATCTTGGCCCTTGTAAAGATAAAGGACATGCTTCAGGTTCTGAAATTTTCACGTTAAATTTTCCAGATAGAGCTGCACCTTTGCACCAAAGGATTGCATCGGAGTCAGCAATACTTAACCAAAATTTATTATCATTGAATTTTAATATTAATGGATCATTGATAATTCCACCATTTTCATCTGTCATAAATGCGTATCTACAAAAACCATCTTTAAATGTAGATAAGTTTCTCGGTGTCATATATTGGACAAATTTAGCTGCATCTTCTCCAACAACCTCAACTTGTCTTTCTGCTGCAACATCCCATAACGTCACATCATTAATTAATGAATGATATTCCTGTTCAGGTGTTGTGTATCCCACAGGCATCGTCATATGATTGTAAGTAGTAAAATTAGTTGCTCCAGCTTTTATAGTTTCCTCAAAGAAGGGTGACTTTCTAACTCTGGGTGTGTAAATAATCCCTTTTGACATAAGCAATCTCCAAATTGATCCGACCTTATAAACTAAAAAATGAGAAAAAGTAAATCATTTTCAATAATATATTTACTTAATTAATCTTTAATTGATAATTAACAAGTTATGAATCAGAGGTATAAAAAATTCTTAGAGGTTCTCCGTTCAGGGGAAACTATATTGCTTGATGGAGCCACTGGATCTGAACTTGAAAACAGAGGTATTAAAATGGATAATTCTTGGTGCGCAACTGCCTCACTTGAGTTTGATATTCTAAAACAAATACATAAAGACTACATCAATGCTGGAGCAAAAATAATTACAACAAATACCTATGCTTCAAATCGAATGATACTAGAAGTGGCTGGAGTTGAAGATAAATTTGAAGAAATTAATCTAACTGCAATAAATGCAGCGATCCAGGCAAGAGAAGAATGTGGTCGAGATGATGTACTTGTGGCAGGATCCTTATCTCACCAAATACCGTACGAAGATGCTTTTAGATCGCAAGAAGAAAAAGATAAATATATCAAGAAACTTACCCCGGAATACTTTAAAAAATCTTTTGATGAGCTGGCATCTTTTTTAGCGGATAACGGATGTGATTTTATTTTATTGGAGCTGATGTATAGGCCAGATCGAATTGATATAATTTTTGACTCAGCAAGCAAAGTTGGTTTACCTGTATGGGCTGGGTTTTCTTCTAGAAACAAAGATGGCTTGATAGCTCTTACCACTGACTATGAGTATAGTTTTAAAAAAATGATCAGCAATGTTAAACACCATAAATTGGATGCAGTTGGTATAATGCATTGTGATATTAGTGTAATAGAAGAAAGTATAAAAGAACTCAAGGAAATATACGATCTTCCTATAATGGCTTACCCAGAAGTAGCTGTATTTAATTTTCCACACTATGACATGAGCAATGTAATTCGGCCAAATGATTATTTAGTCGAAGCCAAAAAATGGAAAGACGCAGGTGCGCAGATTATCGGAGGGTGCTGTGGCACAACTGTTGAGCATATAAAAGTACTAAATAATTTATAAATTATTTTTATAGATTTTTTAGTTTTCGAAAATTTACCTAATCTACTGGTTTATTAGCCTTTGAAATATCAACCTGATCTTTGCTATTACCTAATCTAATCTCATCATAATAAATTAATGCTGCAGGTATTTTAACTTCCCAGTTAAGCTTAAAAGGATGCATTATAACTCGTTCACCACCATCTGGATCAACAAAATAATTGATTTTTTCTGGCTTATTTGTATTTTTTCTCTCGAGCCATCTGCCAACATTAGGTCGATAAATTCCATATCTAAAGTTAACCTTTCCAGCCGAGTTGCCGGCATTAGAATTTGACTCCTTAAAAGTTTTTTCTTTAACTATAGGATAATTGTGAGAACAGGATTCTTTGTATTCTCCATTAATCCATGTCTCGAAGAATTTATAATTATTGTCTAAAGCTTTTTCTTTTGCATAATCTGCTTTAATTATTATATCGGTCCATTCTCCTTTATTTATTTTGCCGCAATAGAATTTTGCTTTATTGATACTATGATGCGCAATTATATTAAAACCTGCACCTCTTGTATGTATTTCCCAAATCGGCATACCGACGCCTTTCATCTTCACTTGCCCCACAATCATTTTACTGCCAGTCCAGTTAATATCAAATTCATCAGGAAAGAATATGCTCCAAGCATAATAAACAGGATTACCAAGTTTTTTTTTCGATTTATGAAGAGACTTTAATTCTCTTTCTGTTCTTTGAGCTGACCATTTGCAATCCTGACCATTGCAGGAGCCATGCGGTAAATAAAATTTCTGAGATTGCACTCCCGCTCGAACAATTTCTTGCGATGTCATAAAATGTTCATTAATTGGTTTTGCTGTTAAATGATGATTTTTAGTTTTATTAATTTTTATATCCTCAGCATGTAAATTTAAATTCGTAATTAAGATCAAAAAAGAGATTATAAAAATATTCTTCATAAAAGCTAGTTACTGAGTTTGGTTGATTCTTTCGAGGTTAAAAATATTTCTGTCAATCCAGCTAGGATTATAAATGAACTTCCTAATACCTCTCTCCAACCGAAAAGTTCATCTGTTAGTATTGCAGCGCTAAACGTGCCAACTACAATTTCAAAAAGAATAATTATGGAAAATAATCCCGCCCCAATTCTACTGGGTGCTCCTAGTATAACGACATTAGTTGGTAGATGGAATAAGATGGCTATTAATAAGAGCCACGGCATCATTGTAATCCAAGAATCTAAGGATGGCGCAGAGCCCATTACATCCCGGAGAAAGTAGGCTTGTACTAAAGTAAATATACCCCCATAAAAAAAGAATGAAAAAAGAATTGGGAAGATGCCCTCTGGTTTTTTAACTTCCATTCGAACCGCTGAAGCCGCTATAAATATACCGCCTAATAGCGCTACCCAATCACCAGAATTTTGAGGTATTGGAATAAATCCATCTTGTCCAAATACAATCCAAACTCCAGACAAAGCCAGAATAAGAGTGATGTATCTATAGTAGCGGGGTAGCTGCCTAAGAAATATCATTTCAAAAATAGTTGTCCAAACCGGAGTAATATAAAATAGTATTAAAGCTCTCACTACGTCCGTTAATAGGAAGCTATTTGCGTAACATGCGATGCCAGCGCCAAACAACAGGCCAATAACAGGATAATCAAGGCCAAATGAACTGCCTTTATATTTTCTCCAGAAAGCAACTGGAAGCAGAATTAAAAAAGGGATGACCATTTGTGAAATAGTGGCCCAACCACCAGTTAAACCGCCTGACTCGAGCGCTCTTTGGGGTATCCAAAATAATCCCCATAATCCAGCTGCAATCAATAATGCAAAGCTAATACTGTAATGATATGGATGGCGAACATTCATTGCTCAATAATAGAATAAAAAAAAGGCCTTGTATAATTATACAAGGCCTTAATTTTTATTTTATTAGTACAGACTTATGGAAGCCAAGCTTGCCAATCGTTAGTACTGTCTTTCCATTCTTGAACTGCTTCTTCAACAGATAAGCCATCATCGCCTACTCTAACAAGCATTTTTGCTTGGTCGACGTTCGCAAACTTCATTTTCTTAAAGAATGCAAGTGCTTCAGCATTTTCTGGCTTCTGCATTGTTGCTGGGTTCATGTAGTTCATAGTGTAATCTTTAGCCCAGTTACTTGCAGGCCAAGATCCCATACCACAATCTTGCCAGTTGTTTGCCTCAGTGAAAGAATCACAAGCTTGGTGAGGAGGAAGACCAATTCCTACCATTTCATTTTTACCAAAGAAAAAGTGTGGCTCCCAAAGGTACATTAAGAATGGTTCTTGTCTATCGTAAGAACCTTGTGCCTCTGCGAGAAGTGCAACCTCAGTTCCAAGTTCAACTGCTTCAAAGTCAATTCCCATGATATCAAGTCTTTTTTGATCATGACAGTTCCAACCAGCTACTGGACATCCTATAAGTCGTCCTTTAGAACCAGTTTCAACTGTTGCAAATTGATCTTTGAACTTATTAAGATCTTCCCAACCATTAAAGTCAGGATTAGCATCAACAAAATACTTCGGTACATAATAATCTGATGCACCAATAATGCCAGTTGTAAACGCCATCACTTCACCAGTTCCTGAGTACTCTTGGACAACTGCACCATCATAATATAACGGCTCATTGAGCATTACATCATCAGCTTCTGCATAGCTTGGCCAGCTCTCACATGCAAAGTCAATATCACCTGCAGCGATTGCTTCCCAAAGACCGGTTCCTGATGCAAATTCTATTCTATCTACACGATATCCTAGTTCTTGCTCCAACATGCTTACTGCAACTTGACATGTAATTTCTCCTCCAGTCCAGTCAGCAACAGCAGCAGTTAAGCGTTTAGCGTGCGCTGTACCCGCTGAAAATACGAGAAAAGACGACAATATAAGGGCAGTAAAAGTTTTTAAAAATAATGATTTGTTCATTAAATTTCCCCTTTATTAATTAATTAATGATTAATTTTAGCCTGAAAAAGATCAATTAGTAAACCGGTTTATGAAGTTTATTTGAAAATTTAAATAAAGAAAAATATATAAAAATTATATCTATAAACCTAAGGCATCTCTTTGTTTTTTTGTGTAAGCAAGGCTTATTCGGTCAATTATCATTGCTAATAGGCAAATTCCAATACCAGCTGCAAGCGCTCTACCCGTATCAGAGCGAGCTAAGCCATTAAAAACTTCAAGGCCAAGACCTTTTCCTCCAATTAAGGGTGTGACAATTTGCATTGCAAAAGCCATCATAACTGTTTGATTGAAACCCATTACTAAACTGGGTACCGCGAGTGGGAATTTAATTTTACTCAATGTTTGTAACGTTGAGCCTCCAAATGATCTTGATACCTCAGAATATGTTGTTGATACCTGTGATAAGCCTAAGACCGTAAGTCGAATAATTGGAGGTATCGCATAAATTATTGTTGCAAGTAATGCTGAAAATGATCCTCCGCCAAAGAACATCAAAACAGGAACAAGATAGCAGAAATAAGGAAGCGTTTGCATTGCATCTAAAATGACCTCATTGATATTTTGAAATCTTTTACTGTACGAGGCCATAATGCCAATTGGAACCCCAATCACAAAACATAAAAGAACTGAGATTAGAACTGAAGATAAAGTAATCATCGCTTCGGTCCAAATATTGCATGCACCAATAAAGGCTAATAAAAAAGCTGTCACAATTGCAAATCTCAAACCAACAGCCTTCCAACTCATTAAAACTAATGCGCCGATTGTGAACCAATAAGGGAGATAAGTTAGATAGGTATCAAGAGGTCTTAAAAGATAAATCACAACCGTAGCTCGGATAGAACGAGTTATTTCAATAAATGTTGGGTTAACTGTTAATGACTTAACCCCTGCTGCTATTTCATCTCTGATTGATAAGTTCCATGAATCAGGAAAACTTCCAATGGTGGCGATATTTGAGTCATAATAAATGATTCCCAGTAAGATAAAAATTCCTGAGAACATGAAATAATGAGCATTTATAAATTGTTCAATTAATTTTCCATAGTCTTTATTAAATAATGAAACTACTAAATTAATTACAAAAGAGAAAATTTTAATAATACTTGAAAATATAAAAGCTACAGCAAAATGAATATACTGTAACGGCTTCTCAAATTGTCTTGCTAAAGGGTAAATATCCCATGTCTGAGGAAGTAAATAGAACTTCTGACTATCAACTGGAAGTGTTACAGTCTCTCGGCTGGCTGCTTTCCCAAATCTATCAAACATAATGGCCATTAATAAAACACAAAATCCGCCCTCTAATGCAGCGCCTACCTCAAGTTTTTTGATTGAAACCCAAATATCTGAGCCTAATCCTTGAGCACCAATAAAAGTTGCTAAAACAACTAAAGCTAAAGCCATCATAATTGTCTGGTTAACGCCCATCATTATGCTGGGCAATGCGAGTGGAATTTGCACTTTAAAGAGAACTTGGCTTCTTGTTGAACCAAATGCAGTTGCAGTCTCTATTGTTTCATTTGGAACTTGACGTATTCCCAAGTTTGTCAAACGAATAATTGGCGGCATTGAGTAAATCATTGTTGCAAGTATTGCTGGAGCACCACCAATACCAAAGAAAAACATTGCTGGAATAAGATACACAAAAGCTGGCATCACTTGCATCACATCAAGTGCCGGTTTCATGTTTCGTTCAAATCGATCACTTAAGGCGCAAAAAATACCAAGTATAACTCCTACTACAACTGACAAAAATACTGATAACCCCATAAGAGCTAGAGTTTCCATTGCAGAATCCCATAGTCCAACCATTCCCCAATACATAGTCCCAAATAGAACGAGGAAGCCAAGTTTAATTCCACCAAATGCAAGAGAAGGTATTAGAAGTAATGCTACAATAAATACCCAAGACGAGTCTAAAAGAAAATCTTCAAGCATCCAATAAAGTTCTTTTACATAAGCAGCAACCGCTCTTGTATATACTTTAATATTATCTTTAAGAAAATCCTCTCCCTGATTAACCCAAGCTGTAAAAGTAAAAGAGTCTGTGACAAAAACAGGAAATTCAGAAACGTCTTCACTTTGAAATACTAGCCATATAGAAAATAGTAAAGTAGCAAATATTATTCCTGGAATAATTAAATTCTGATAATTGTTTTTTGAGGAGAAAGCTGAAGTATCTTGAGTAAAAGCCATAATAAATTTAGAATTTAAAATTAAAATAAGTTATTCAAAAATCCTCAACATAGTATAACATTCAGCAGATATATCACTCATAAATAATGGAAAAAAACGATAAAATAGTATGCACTGATATTTGGAAGGTATTTGGACCTAACGAAAAAAATGTCCTTTCTAATCTGGACAAAACTCTATCAAGAAGCGAAGTACAGGAGAAAACTGGTCACGTCGTCGCTGTAAAAGATGTAACTTTTTCAGTTCAAAAAGGTGAGACATTTGTTGTCATGGGACTTTCTGGAAGCGGCAAATCAACTCTGGTTAGGTGTTTATCTAGATTAATTGAGCCAACAGCGGGGCAAGTTAGTATTGACGGGCAAGATGTTACCACAATGAGCAACAGAGATTTAACAGAATTAAGAAGAAATAGAATGAGTATGGTATTTCAGCACTTCGGGCTTTTTCCTCACCGAAGAGTAATTGAAAATATTGGTTACGGTCTTGAAATCAGAGGCGTAAAGAAAAAAGATAGATTAGAAAAATCTATGGAAACACTAAACTTAGTTGGTTTAGATGGGTGGGATCAACATTATCCAAGAGAATTATCTGGTGGCATGCAGCAACGAGTAGGTTTAGCAAGGGCTCTTGCGGTTGATCCTGAAATATTAATTTTCGATGAACCATTCTCAGCGCTCGATCCTCTAATAAGAAGAGAAATGCAGGACGAGTTGTTAAGCATTCAAAAATTGGTTCAAAAAACAATGGTTTTTATTACACATGATTTTTCAGAAGCAATTAAAATGGGAGATCATATTGCTATAATGAAAGATGGGGAGATTTCACAAGTTGGAACACCTGAAGAAATTGTTGCAAATCCCATTGATCAGTATGTAAAAGATTTTACAGAAGATGTACCGAAATATAAAGTTTTAAGCGCAGGAAAATGTGCGAGAACTGAATGCTGTGAAGAGACTAAGACTATGTTTGCAGAAGGTAATGACTGCATTGCAAGCGACACAAAAATTGATAATTTAATTAATCAGATTGCTGACTCTGATAAAACTTATCCAGTAATTGATACAAACAGTGGTGAGCTTGTCGGTGAAATAGATCGCTCAATTGTTTTAAAATCAATGACATCGTCTTAAGAAAATATAAAATTAAATTATGCCACTCTTTAATTTAGACAGAGAGGAAATTTTAAACCCTCAAGATTGGGGTTTTCCAGTACCGATTTCTTATGGTCCGGGTAGAGTTGCTGAAATCGGCAATTATTGTTATGAAAATCAAATAAGAAATCCTCTAATTGTTACAGATAGTGGAAGCGTTAATCTTCCGTTTATAGATAAGCTGGTTGAAATTTTAAAAAAAGTAAAAGTAAGTTCAGGTATATATTCAAAGATTTCTCCAAACCCAAGAGATGACGAAATTTCAGAGGGTAAACAATTATTTAGAAATAATAATCATGATGCGATAATTGCCATTGGTGGTGGTAGTGCAATGGATGGCGGAAAGTCAATTTGTCTAACTGCCAATAATGAAATTGAGTTATTTGATTTTGAATGGGAAAAAACCCCTCAGAAAATTGGCCCTGATAATAAATTTCCTCCGCTTATAACAATACCCACAACCGCGGGCACTGGAGCAGAAACTGAGAGCACGGCAATGGTTACTGATACGAAACAAGGAATTAAACTTTGTATAATGCATCCAGACCTCAAACCCTCTATAGCCATACTTGATCCTGAACTAACTTTGGGTTTACCGTCAAATCTTACTGCATGGACTGGTGCAGACGCGATGATACACTCTATTGAAGGTTATTGCGTACCAGGTTTTCATCCTTTATGTGATGGCGCTGCACTGGAGAGCTTATATTTAATCTCCAAATCACTTGTTACTGTTGTCGAAGAACCAAATAATCTAGAAGCACGAGGTGCAATGCTGGTAGCTTCATGTTTAGGAGGCATTTCATTCATAAAGGGACTTGGACTTGTGCATGCGATTGCCCACATGGTAGGTGCTGAATTTAACACTCACCACGGATTAACTAACGCAATTATTTTACCTGCAGTTCTTAGATTTAATCTTCCTGATATGGAGGAGAAAGTAATAAGAATGTCGCAGGCTATGCAATATACTGACCATTCATCAAGTCAGTTCATTGAGAATATGGAAAAAATACTTGATAGGATTAAAATCCCAAGAGGCTTAAATGAAATTGGAGTTCCAGAAGATTGCATTGAGAGAATATCTGAAAAGTCAATGATAGATACAGCTTTTGGCACAAATCCGAGAGCTGCTACATTGGATGATGTAAGAGAACTTGTTAAGACAAGCATTTTTGGAGCTCGATAAAAATCCTCAAAAATGATTACTCGATTATCTTTACAGGAGCAAATTGATTTAATTCATAATAAAGAAATAAAAATAGAGGAGCTTTTTCGAGAATACTTGTCAAATATTGACAAACTCAATCCCCAACTCAACGCCATTATATCATTAAGAGATCGAGATTGGATTATAAAAAAAGCTCAAAAACAAGACTCCTTAAAACAAGATATAAAATTTAAACAAATTCTATTTGGACTTCCATTTGCTACTAAAGAATTGTTTGATGTCAAAGAACTGCCAACTACTTATGGAATTCCTGAGTATCAAAATGAATTTCCACAGACTGACTCATTAATTATAAAAAATCTAAAGCAACAGGGTGCTACTATTATTGGGAAATCAAATATGGCAGAGTTAGCAATAGGATCGCATACAAAGAATAAGTTATTTAAAACAACTTCTAATCCATATAACCTCAGTCTATCACCAGGCGGCTCCAGCGGTGGAGGATCGGCCGCTGTAGCCAGTTGCCTTATTCCATTTTCAGATGGGACTGATATGATGGGATCTTGCAGAAACCCTGCGGCTTATACAAATTTATATGGTTTTAGACCGAGTCCTGGGCTCATTCCCGATAAAAGAGGAGAAAGCAAATATCCTGTATTAACAACCCCTGGTGGCATTGCTCGAACTCCGGAAGACTTGAGTATTTTTTTGGACTCAGCATCAGGTATAGATGATGAAGATCATTACTCCTATAGCTTTGAAGGCTCGTTTCGATCAATTGAAACATATTTAAATAGCAATATAAGAATTGGCTGGTTGAGTAACTTTATTGAAAAGTATACTTTTGAAAAAGGGATTATAGAATTGTGTGAGATTGCATTAAATCAATTCGCTGCTGCAGAAAAGAAAATATCTATAGAACAATGCAATATAAAAATAGATCCTGATAAATTATGGGAAGTATGGTGTAATCTTAGATCAAAAATAACATTTGATGATCTGTCTTCTATGCAAATTCAAAATTTTGAAGAGTTAGGGTTTCCTGTCAAATGGGAATATGAACAAGGGGAAAAAATAAAAGAGGCTGATATTTCCAATGCTATAAATCATTATTTAAAAGATCGTTCTTATGTTCACGGTCTCTTTGATAAATACGACTTTCTGGCTTTGCCTTCTGCCCAACTATTTCCATTTGATAAAGAAATAGATTTTCCCAAAAGTATCCAAAAAACTCAAATGGACACATATCATCGATGGATGGAAGTCACAATATTTGCGAGCATGTTCCAGCTACCTACTATTTCGGTACCTGTTGGCTTTAATGAAAAGGGACTTCCGATGGGAATGCAATTAATTGGTAAAAATAAATCGGATGAAAAAGTAATTCACATTGGCAAATACTACGAAGAAATTTTTAATCGTTCAAAAATACAACCTAATATAATAAATGAATTACAAGCTAACTGATATCCCGAACCCAACTCTTGTTACTTTGCGTGATAATAAGGCCAAATGGAATCTGCCTGAGTACAGAAGGACAGGCTATAGAAACCTTCACAAAATTAATAGATACGGAATTTTATTAAGGTCTGATTATGTTTTGGCACTGAATGAAAATCCCAAAAATGAGATTGAAGAAATACCATCAGTAAAGGAAATGATTGGTCATAAATCATTTTGCTCTCTAATTGTTGGAAAAAAACAAGAAATATTTTATGAGAAATACGCAAATGATTTCACTTCTTCGCAGCCACAAACAATCATGTCAATCTCAAAAATGTTTCTTAATTTATTTGTTGGTGAGCTTTTAGAAAAAGGCAAATTGCAATTAGAAAAACCTATTTCATATTATTTACCCAGTATTGGAAGTGGTTACGCCGAGGCAACTGTTCAAAGTGTTTTAAACATGAACATAGTTAATGCTTTTACTGAAGATTATACTAATCCTTATTCATCATCATTTATGCATGAAACTGTGGGTGGGTGGCGAATACCAGATGAAGGTACAAATGAAGTCTTACAAGAAGATTTTCTTAATCAAATTGAAACAGATGTGAGTGGTTCTGTGACAAATAATACAGATATCGCATATTATAAGTCAGCAAACAGTGATGTCATTGCACTATTAATCGAAAAAATAAGTGATCGGAAATTGCGTGATTGGCTTCTTACTACCGTCGAAGCCATGGGTTTTGAAGATGGCTTGTATATGGCAACTGATAGAAGTGGAATGCCATGGTTATCCGGTGGAGGTTGCCTTGTGACAAGAGATTTCTTGCGAATGGGCCTCTTGTTCTCAAGAAGAGGTAAAGGAATCAGAAATAGAATTATCGGTTCAGAGAAATTCATTAACGAAACTTTATCAAATAAAGGTCCAAAATATATGCACTTAAAAGATGAAAAATATGTCTACTATGTAAATCAAACAATGAAATCGAATAATTGGATTGGGCATTCTGGGTATGGTGGACAGTTTTTGATGATTAATTTAGAAACTAATAATGTAGCAGGTTTTTTTTCTGTTTTAGAAACTGACTCGGCTACAGATGAAGAGTATAAAACTAAAATGATACTCATGCTTGAAGAAGTAACCTCTAAAAAATATTCATAGAAAGGACTTAACATGAAAGGGTACGTAATGGTTGGATCAAGTAATTTAAATACTTCTAAAGCCTTCTATGATGAAATACTGGCTGTCTTAGGAATGAGTTCAATATATGAAGATGAAGTTTGTATAGGTTACGCCCATGAAGGAAATGAAGATGTAGAATTCTATATTACAAAACCAGCTAATGGCGAGCCCGTTACATTTGGAAACGGCACACAAATATCTTTTTTAACTGAAACAACTGAAAAAGTGGATAGGTTTCACGAAATTGCTCTTACTCTTGGTGTAAAGAACGAGGGTAATCCTGGATTTAGACCGAATGATAGCAATGCTTATTATGCTTATATTAGGGATCCAGATGGGAATAAAATCTGCGTTTACGCGCATCAATAACTAAAATTTACATAGTATGACTATAAAAAAATACATCTTACTTTTATTAGGAATAAGCATTGTTTTTTTATTAGCGATTATTTTTTTTGCTACATTTCCTTTTTTATCTTTAAATCATCAAGATATAGAAATACCAAAGGTATCCATAGAAAATGATATTGAAGAATATTTAAGAATTGAGGAATCAAAGATAAGTAATATCGGGCCAAATGCAAAGAAGAAGATTGTCTGGAATAATACTGATACAAAAAAGAAAACTGAATATGCATTTGTATTTCTTCATGGCGGATTTGCAACTGGTCATCAGCATGAATTATCTGTAAGAAAAATTGCGGATAGCCTTGGTGCGAACTTATTTATTACAAGACTATCTGGCCATGGAGTTCCTTATGAGGGGACTAAACTAATGAAAGCAGAAAATTTACTTAAAGACGCCGTTGAAGCAATTGAAGTAGGATCAAAAATTGGAGATAAAGTGATTGTAATGGGCTTCTCACTTGGTGGAGCACTAATGTCAATTGTTGCTTCAGATCAGATTAGTTCAGAAAAATTAGATTACTTAATATTATTAGCCCCTGCTCATAGTAAATTTACTTCAACTTATTTTATGATTGCTCTTATATCTTTTCTCACAGGAGGTATAGAAGCGGATTATGCTGAGTTTTATGGATTAGATAATGAATGGAATCAATATTGGTCAACAAAAGTAGATCGTGAAGAATTGCATGAGCTATGGAAAATTTTCAACTTGTCTGACCAAATGGGTTTTCAGAACAATAAAGTTCCCTTACTTCTATTCTACAATAATCATGATGCAGTTGTTCTTGAAGAAGGTATTAAGAAAAATTATAAAAAATGGAAGGGTCCAAAAAAAATATATGATCTAAATACAACTGAGGAGGGGCCCCCAAATCATAATTTAATTGGAATTTTTAATCCTAATCTCGATGATACTTATATACGGGAAATAAATAAGTGGATAGATTCTATTAAATGATTAGAAATTTTTTTCATGGTTAAACATATCATGATGTACTTTTTCTTATTCATTGCTTTTATTATCAGTGTTGTACTTATTTTCATACTTCCTCAACTTTTTATCAAAATGAACATTACATTTCCAGATATTAAAATTGACAGTGAAATTGTTACATATTTAAATAATGAAGAAAAAAAAATTATATCACTCGAACAAAATGCCAAAAAACAAATTATTTGGCATTCAACATCTAATAAAAAAACAGAGTACTCAATAGTATTTATTCATGGAAGTTTCGCTACAGGCTTTCAACAAAAAGTGACATTAATAAAAATTGCTGACAAACTAAATGCCAATCTTTTCATATCAAGGCTATCTGGACATGGCGCAGGGTATGAGGAAACAAAAGGAATATCAGCAAACGACTTTTTAAAAGATACTGCTGAAGCAATTGCAGTTGGAAACAAAATTGGCGATAAAGTAATATTAATGGGATTTTCTGCAGGAAGTGGATTGGCAATGCTCGCTTCTCAAGAAGAAAAGCTTAAAAATATGATCCATAGTTTAATTTTAATAGCGCCACCGACACTTACAATAAGGCCAATAATTGTTTTAGCATCGGTTGGACTTCTATTTAAACAAACTCACGAGTTCAATTTTCCAAAATTCAATGGCTTATCTTATGAGGAATGGGGTCCTTATTGGGTTAATAAGTTTGATAGTTCACTTCCAAGAGCATTCTGGAAAGTCTTATCTGCTGTTAAGATAAGAAATGATTTAGCACAAGTTCCAATGCTTATTTTTTATGACAAGAGAGATCGTGTTGTAAACTTTGAACGAGTTGAGAAAATCTTCAACGAATGGTCCGGTCCAAAAAAAATTATAGATGTTAAAGCTATAAACGGAGGTAGAAATAAGCATAATCTAATTGGTGTATTAAATGCAACCCAAGATGATTTGTTTGTAAACGAAATTTATAAATGGATTTCAGTTAATTCTTAAATAAATCCGAATAGTTTTCTCTCAGTACTTTTTTTTGTACTTTACCCATTGTATTTCTTGGTAACTCATCCAGAAATAAAATTCTTTTGGGCTGTTTATATTTTGCTATCTTATCTTTCAGGAAATCCAATACTTTAATCTCTGCTAAAGTTTTATCACTTGATACTACCACAGCAATAACTGCCTCTCCAAAATCATGGTGTGGTATTCCAACAACTGCCGATTCTAATATATTTGGCATTTCGTTTATTGCATCCTCGATTTCCTTGGGGTAAACATTTAATCCACCACTTATTATCATATCCTTATCTCTACCGACAATAATTAAATAACCATCTTCATCCCTTTGAGCTAAATCTCCTGTTATAAAAAAACCATCCTTCTTAAATGCTTCTTTTGTTTTTTCTTTCATTCCCCAATATCCGCTGAAGACGTTTTCGCCCTTTAGTTCAATAGTTCCTATTTTGCCATGTTCTACTAAATGCCCCTCCTCATTAACCACTCTAATTTCTACTCCAGGCAGAGGGATGCCTACTGTTCCAGCTTTTCTCTCTCCATCATATGGATTTGACGTATTCATATTGGTTTCAGTCATTCCATATCTCTCAAGAATTTTCTTACCAGTTCGTCTTTCAAATTCAATGTGAGTTTCGGATAATAAAGGCGCAGAGCCAGATATGAATAGTCGAATGTGTTGTGTTGTATCAGTATTTAACTCATCACTTGCAAGTAACCTGGTATAAAAAGTAGGTACCCCCATCATAGATGTTGCACCTTTCATCCAGAATAAAGCTTCCTTAACATCGAATTTTTCCAAAAAAATCATAGAACCGCCAACAATTGCAAGAAGATTGCAAGCGACAAAAAGTCCGTGAGTATGGTAAATAGGTAGCATATGTAAAAGCACATCATTTTCAGAGAATTTCCAGACATCTCTCAGGACTTCTGAATTTGAAACTAGATTTCTATGAGACAACATTGCCCCTTTTGATTTTCCAGTAGTTCCAGATGTATACAAAATAGCCGCTAAGTCATTTTCACTTCGAGCAATTGCGTGAAACTTTGTTGAGTAGTTTTTAATTCTTTCGGTAAGAGAGCCACTTTCATCTAAATTTAATGTTAGGATTGAAGCTGATGAAGTGCTTGCAATGCTATCTATTTTGCTTTGGATTTTATCATCAACAACAATCACCTTAGGTTTTGCATCATCAAAAAAATATTCTAACTCATTGAGAGTATATCCTGTATTGAGCGGTAGATATACACCACCAGCTTTGATGGTAGCGACATATAATGCTAATTGAATAATGTTTTTTTCTGCTTGAACAGCAACGCGGTCACCTGGAGATAAATCAATCTCTATTAGATAATTAGAGATTTTATTAACTACTTCATGAAACTCTATGTAGGTTAACTTTTTACTCTCATTTATTAAAAAAATTTTTTCTTTAGTTTCATTAGATTTAAAGATTTTATCAAAAAGATAGTTTGCTTCAGTCATTAATTTTTTTCATCCATTGTATAGCTACTTAACTTTGATAAAATCTCTTCATGAATTACCATGCCAAGTCCAGCAGACTGATTAAGAATTGCCTTATCTCCTATAATGTTAAAAGATAATTCACTAAATTCTTTTGAGAATTCAATGTAATCTGGAAATAATTCTGCCCTTTCAGAATTGGGTATGCTTGAACAGACATGAAGCATAGCAGATGCAGACACTGACATAGAATTCCAACAGTGGGGAGAAATAGAAATATTATTATTCAAAGCCTCTTTTGAAACTTTGATCATATCTATAATTCCGCCTATTCCTGAAATGTCAGGATTAAGTATATCTGCTGCATCTCTTTTAATAATTTCTTTGAAATGAGGGAAGCCACTCTGTTTTTCACCAGTCACAACTTTCATATCAAATCCATTTTTAATTTCATTTAGCAAGCTTATATTTTCTCCATCAGCCGGTTCTTCAATCCAATAAGGCTTCAAATAGGACACTTCTTTTAAGAAGGTCTTTGTTTGATCTAAATCTTTAGGTATGGCTAAGTCTAGCATAAGAGGGTATTCCATTCCCACTATTTTTCTTACCCTCTCGACAAACTTAACTGAGTTTGAAGTGTTTTCAAATAATGGGTAAATTTTAATGCCTCCATATTTTTTTTCAAAATATTTTTCTACTCGATCTAAGTAATCTTCTTCATCTTTTCTTAGATCACTCCAACAGGTAACATAGGTAGATACAACGGGTTTAGGATTATCTGTTAATAAACAATTCAGAGGTAGATTTTTTAATTTACCAGCTATATCCCATGCTGCAATTTCAATTGCGCTTGTGGCAGAACTGAAATCTAGTCCTTTATGATCATCACTGAGTAAAGATATTTTATTATATAATGAGTTTATTGATAAGTTTTTGATTTTTGATATTTCTTTAAACAACTCGATTATTATTGTTGAAATTGCCTTTTCTCTGAGATGAATAGAAAAAGCTTCCCCCCACCCTTCAACTCCGTCGTGTGTTGTTATTTTAATAATGACAAATTTTTTGCTCCTTGACCAATCATCTTTGCTTTTGTGATTCTTGGTAATCCAAATCTTCACACTAGAAAGTTTGCCAATGCTTATCTCTGTATCCATTACAAGTATTAATTTTATTTGGAATATATTTAATTTTGACCTTTAACATATATAAAAAAACTTTTATGTTAAGTAATGAATACGAAATTAGTGTTAGGAGCTGGGTGTTTTTGGGGAGTTGAAGTGCTCTTTGAAGAAATTCCAGGCGTCAAAAAAGTAATATCAGGTTATGCGGGCGGGCATACGGATAATCCTACGTATGAAAGCATTTGTACTGGAACCACAGGTCATATTGAGGTTGTCGAAATTGAATATGACAACTCAGAAACTACATATGAAGTACTTCTAGATAAATTTTTCTTTATACATGATCCCACTCAATTTAATCGACAAGGTCCGGATATTGGTGAACAGTATAAATCCGTAATATTCTACAATTCAGAAAATGAAAAAACTATAGCTGAAGAAAAAATAAAACAAATCGATGAGTCAGGTGAACATCAAGGAAAAGTCGTAACGGAATTAAGAGAAGCTGTTAAGTTCTATGCTGCAGAAGAATATCACCAGGACTTTATCGAAAAGAACGGCAAAGTTTGTTATCACCAACTTTATGTTCAACATAAATCCTGAAGCTTCAGCGCCTGATTGTTCAGGTACTGAAACGAAATAGAATTAACCTTTGACTACTTCTCTGGTGTTTGCGTTGAAAGACTGAGTAAATGGTATATCTACAGTTACTGCATCTACAGGTACTCCAGGTTCATCAGCATAAATATCTGGCAAATGAACTTTAAACTTTCTACCTAACTCCCATTTAGGAAATCCATTGGCATTGAGTGCTCCGTCAAATGGAATATATCCCATAGCAATATTTTTTCCTTTTTCTGGATGGTACCAAGGAGAGGTAATGAACCCACATGGGTCCCCTCCTTCTCCGGGAGATACAAGCCAGAAATCTGGAGCATACTCATCAATTGGCTTTCCTCCGATTTCAAAACCAACTAATTGTAATTTGTAAGGCTTATGCCCATCCTTCAAGTCAGACTTCATCTTTTCTAGTGCTTGTTTTCCAACATAATCACCTTTCTTCTCCCATTCGCCTTTACCAGATAAAGAAACTTGGTAGCCAAGGTTACACTGAAATGGGTTATGCTCATGATCTAAATCTTGACCCCAAGATAGTATGCCAGCTTGGATTCTTCTGTGGTGCGCAGGTGCAATAACCATCAAGTTATGTTTTTTTCCTGCTTCAAGGACTGCATCCCACATATCATCTGCATATAGAGTTGCGTTTCTTAAATAAATTTCATAACCAGACTCGCCTGAGAAACCTGTTTGTGAAATTACACAACTTCTACCTCCAACAGTAACTTCAGCTAGTCCATAGAATGGAATGTTATCAAGATCAACTTGATCTCCAACAAGGTCTTTCATTAATGCAATAGCTTTTGGACCCTGAATTTGAACAGGACATGCGTCAATTTCGTCAATTTCAACATCAAACCTTTTATCTGCATTTACACCTTGCAAATAAAGACCGATGTCTGAGTCAGAAAGACTAAACCAGAATTCATCCTTAGCAATTCTTAGAAGAATTGGATCATTTAATACACCACCCTTATAATTGCATAAGATTACATATCTTGCTCTTAATGGAGAAATTTTAGTTGCATCTCTGGTGATTACATAGTCTGTAAATTTCTCTGCATCAGGTCCTTTAACACAGATCTGTCTTTCAACGGCAACATTCCACATAGTTACATGGTTTTTAATTGCTTCGTATTCAACCATTGCTCCACCATCTTCTGGTTTTACATATCCTCGAGGATGGTAAATACGATTGTAAACTGTTGCTCTCCAGCAGCCAGCTTCCATTGATTTATGCCAATAAGGTGATTTTCTGACTCTTGTAGAGATCAACATTTCAACTTTTGTTGGCCCACTTTGACGTAAATTGTAAGGCACATGTCGATCGCTTTGATCGACCGTAGTATTGTGTTCTAATTTTTTAGACATAGTAGTTCTCCTTTTGTAACCATTCGCTTGTTTTTTTTATTCCACCAAACGCATAAATGTGAAAATTATCTACATTACCTTTTAAATCCTGAATTACATCATGAGGGGTTTGTACCGTCAGTAAATCAAAAATTTTGGATGCATTTTTTTTAGCAAAGCTAAGTGTATTCTTTAGACCGACAAAACCAGCAAATTTTATTAATGTTTTCATTGAGGCTGGTCCTGCGAGGCCGACGTGAACTGGTAATGGGGCGTCTTTAACAAATTCAGATAACGCATTTGTATCTTGGGTCCATTGTGTAACAATATAATCAGCAAATGAAGATTTAGACTTCATTGCTTCATCTATTGCTTGGTCGCTCATATTAGGAGATCCCTCGGGATGACCTGCTATACCAATTTTCATTCCATCGAATAAGCCTGTTTCAATTAATTGAAGCGAACAATGATAGTTACCGAGAATATCCCTATCACCTCCTATTATTAAAACCTGCTTTACGCCAGCTTCTTTAACTTGGCCTACATAATCTTTTAACATGTCTAAGTCAGTTATTGATCTAGCTGGAAAGTGAGGAATTGCGTTGAAACCTGATTTTGATAAAGCTTTTGTCTGCTCAATTACGTCCTTGTAATTCGTACCCGGTAAGAATGTTACATATATATCATTAAGCTTAGGTAGCTCAGACAAATTGGTCCGCGTAGTCACCTCTAATGAAAAATTCACATTTCCCATAATTAAATTTTAAGTGTTTACGCTTAAGCCACGCGATTATTAAGTAACGTTGCTTGGCTTAATTTTGCAACGCTCTTTGAGTCTCCTTAGTAAGAAATCTATTTAAAATTTAGGCGTATTACAATACATTTTTGTAGACTCCACGAATTAAAATTCCTAAGTTGTCTAGGCTGAATTTAAGAGGTGAAGAAATGGATGTTTTATCAGACATTGAAATAGCAAGAAAAAATCATATGGTGCCAATTGAGAAGGTGGCCTCAAAGCTTAATCTTGGGGAAGACAGTCTTCAAAAATTTGGGCATCACATTGCAAAGATTGATACCAACGTATTGAAAAATCATAATAAAAATGGAAAATTGATCTTGGTTACTGCTATTTCACCAACTCCTGCAGGTGAAGGTAAAACTACTACCTCAGTAGGATTAAATGACGCTCTCAATAAAATAGGAAAGCAGTCATTGGTTTGCCTTAGAGAGCCAAGCTTAGGTCCATGTTTTGGTGTTAAAGGAGGGGCAGCTGGGGGTGGTTATGCGCAAGTAGTTCCAATGGATAAAATTAATCTTCATTTTACTGGTGATTTCCATGCAATCACGTCTGCCCATAATCTACTTGCTTCTATGATCGATAATCACATTTATTGGGGAAATGATCTAAACATAGATACAAGACGTATAGTATGGGGTCGAGTTGTAGATTTAAATGACCGAGCATTGAGAAATACAAATATAAATCTTGGAGGTATTGCAAATGGTTTTCCTAGAGAAGATAAATTTGACATTACGGTTGCTTCAGAGGTTATGGCGATCTTTTGCTTATCAACAAGTCTAAGTGATCTGCAAAAAAGACTCGGTAATATTATCATTGGTTACACACGAGACAAAAAAGAAATCAAAGCGCGTGACGTAAATGCAGATGGAGCAATGACAACTCTACTTAAAGATGCTTTTCTCCCAAACCTTGTTCAAACATTAGAGGAAAATCCTGCAATCATTCATGGCGGTCCTTTTGCTAACATTGCGCATGGTTGCAATTCACTTATAGCAACTCAAACAGCACTTAAACTAAGTGATTATGTAGTAACTGAAGCTGGATTTGGAGCAGATCTTGGCGCAGAAAAATTTCTAGATATAAAATGCCGAAAAGGAAATTTAAATCCTTCTGCAATAGTTATTGTGGCTACTGTTAGAGCATTAAAAATGCATGGTGGCATGGATCAAAAGGAACTGAAAAATGAAAATCTAGATGCTCTGAAGAAAGGCTTATCAAACCTACAACAACATATTTCAAACATGAAAAAATATGGAGTTCCTGTGTCAGTAGCGATTAATCATTTTATTACCGATACAGATAATGAACTCTCAATAATTAGTGAATGCTGTGATGACCTCGGCATTAAATCGTTTAATTGTACTCATTGGAGCAATGGCGGAGCTGGGGCGGAAACCTTAGCTCAACACCTTGTAGATGTAACAACTGAAGAAAATCCAAAAATTAACCACCTTTATCCTGATGAAATGAAACTGTGGGATAAAGTTAAGAAAATTGCACAAGATATTTATGGAGCCAAAGATATTATCGCAGATCAAAACATAAGAGCACAATTTGAAGAGTTGCAGGAAAACTATGGCCATTACCCTATTTGTATTGCAAAAACTCAATACAGTTTTTCAACAGATCCGAATTTGCGTGGGGCGCCTAAGGATCACATTGTTCCAATTAGAGAAATACGATTAGCTGCTGGAGCTGAATTTCTTGTAGTCGTATGCGATAAAATCATGACCATGCCCGGTCTGCCTAGAATTCCTGCAGCAAATGCGATACACTTAAATGATGATGGTGAAATTGAAGGATTATTCTAATGACTGATAAGTATAATACTAACTTAGATAAGAATCACGCAAACTTCACGCCTCTTTCTCCCTTAAGTTTTTTGCAAAGATCAGCTGAAGTTTATCCCAATAGACTATCAATTGTTCATGGTTCTAAAAGCTATACATGGTCAGATACTTTTAAGCGAAGTAAGCAGCTAGCTAGCGCACTTACAAAGAAAGGTGTTGGCAAAGGTGATACAGTTGCAGTCTTGTGCTTTAATACTCCAGAAATTTACGAAGCTCATTATGGAATTCCGATGATTGGAGCAATAATTAATACAATAAATATTAGATTAGATGTAGATACCATTTCTTATATTCTTGAGCACGGAGAAGCAAAAGTGGTAATCACCGATAATGAACTTTCACCTACCATGAAGGAAGTATTAAACAAAATAAAAACTAAACCTTTAGTTATAGATATTGATGATGAACTCGCTAATCATCCAGAAGGTGCTGGAGAAAATCTCGGGAATCTAAATTATGAAGAGTTCCTTAAAACTGGTGACGAAAATTTTAAATGGCTTTTGCCAGAAGATGAATGGGACTCACTTGCTCTTAACTATACATCAGGAACTACAGGCCTACCTAAAGGTGTAGTTTACCATCATCGAGGTTCATATTTAATGGCATTGGGTTCAGTTACAGCATTTAGCATGGCCATGCATCCAACTTACATGTGGGTAGTCCCGATGTTTCATTGTAATGGCTGGGGCAATCCATACACACTAACTGCCTTGGCAGGAACAAGTGTATGCTTAAGATACGTTTCAGCAAAAAATCTTTTTGATGCAATAGCTGATCATAAAGTAACACACTTTGGAGGGGCACCTATTGTGTTAAATTTCATCGCTCAAGCAACTGAAGAAGAAAAAAGGGACTATTCTCACAAAGTTAATGTCGTTACCGCAGGAGCACCTCCTCCCGCTGCAACTCTTGAAGCAGTCCAACAGATGGGTTTTGATGTAACACATGTATATGGATTAACTGAAACTTATGGTCATGTATCTATGTGTGCATGGCAAGATGAATGGAATGAATTATCAGTAGAGGAACAATCAAAGTTGCGATCAATGCAAGGAGTAAAATTTCCAATGATGGAAGGTCTTACGGTTATGAATCCAGAAACCATGAAAGAAGTCAAAAATGACGGTGAAGAAATTGGTGAAATCATGATTAAAGGTAATTGCGTTATGAAAGGCTACCTCAAAAATAAAGAAGAAACCGATAAGTCTATGTCAGGGGGTTGGTTTCATTCTGGAGATTTAGCAGTGATGCACCCGAATGGCTATGTCCAAATTAAGGATAGAAGCAAAGATATTATTATTTCTGGGGGTGAAAATGTGTCTTCAGTTGAGATAGAAAATACTTTGTATAAGCATCCATCAGTTCTATTTGCAGCAGTTGTTGCAAAGCCTGATGAAAAATGGGGAGAAACGCCTTGTGCATTTATTGAATTGAAAAGTCAAGACGATAATATTTCAGAAAAGGATGTAATATCTTTTTGCAAAGAAACTCTTGCTGGTTTTAAGTGTCCTAAAAAAGTTATTTTTACTGAGCTACCTAAAACTTCAACTGGAAAAATATTAAAGTATGAACTCAGAGAAATGGCTAAAGCTGCAGACGCTTAGGAAAAATGGATCGAATCATCATTTAGACGACCAAATTTAATACCGAAAAAATCTCTAAAATAATTTTGTGTGTTTACCCATGGTGATCTGCTGCCTTGTTGGGGAAATAAATGAATAGCCCTATGAATGTATCCTGATGAAAACTCGGTTGCTAGCCAATCTTTTTCAGCTTTTACATCTACAGGAACCCTTGGCACACAATGACTGTAGTTATTTTTATCGAGATAATTTATTAAGCGACATGCATATTCGCAGGTTAAATCTGCTTTCAACGTCCATGAAGCATTAATATAACCAAAAGAATTTACAAAATTTGGGATTCCACTGAACATCATACTTTTGTAAGTCATGGTTTCAGAGGGTTCAACCAATTTTCCGTCAATATGCACTTGTACGCCACCAAAAGATTGTAAGTTTAAACCTGTTGCAGTTACTACAACATCAGCTTCAATATTTTGCCCTGATTTAAGTGTAATACCCTTTGATGTAAACCGGTCAATATGTTCTGTAACTACGGATGCCCTATTTTCTCTAATAGATTCAAATAAATCACCATTTGGAATTAGGCACATTCGCTGTTCCCACGGATAGTATCGTGGAGTAAAATTTTTTGAAATATCATGATTAGGTAATAATTTTTTCACTCCATCTATGAGTTTACGTTTTACGTATTTGGGATATGATCGACAAATTCTATATAGAAGTTGCTGAAAAAATACATTCCTCAACCGAACAACTGTATAAGACATTTTTGATGGTAGTACTTTTTTTAAAAAATTTGCGAATCTATCTTCGTCAGGACTTGGGAAATAATATGTTGGTGAGCGTTGCAACATCGTGACATGTTTCGCTTTTTTAGATAATTCAGGAATTATTGTAGCTGCTGTTGCACCACTGCCAATCACAACCATTTTCTTATCTGTGTAATCAAAATCTTCAGGCCACTTCTGAGGATGTATTAATTTACCTTCATACTTATCAAGGTCATTAAATTCAGGTGTATATCCTTCGTCATAATTATAATATCCTGTTCCCATGAAAAGAAAATTAGCTGTTAATAGCACTTCTTGTTGATTATGAGCAGCTTTTACCTCCCATTTTTGGCTATCTGAATTCCAATTAGCGCTTAAGACTTTGTGACTAAACTTTATTTTCTCGCGTAGATTGTTTTCTTCAACTGTTTCTTCTAAATAACTTAAAATTGAAGGTCCGTTTGCAATTGTTTTTTGTTCTTTCCAAGGTTTGAAAGCGTAGCCAAGTGTAAACATATCAGAATCTGATCTTATTCCTGGATACTTAAATAAATCCCATGTGCCGCCAATGTTATCTCTTCCCTCGATTATACAAAATGATTTGTTTGGACAATTCTTTTTTAAATAATATCCAGCACCAATGCCAGAAATTCCAGCACCAATTACAATAACATTAAAATGATTGCTATTATCCATAATAATTAATTCTTAATCGATATTTCCACTTCATCATAGATATTATTTCTATACTCTAATTTCGAACTAAAATTTTGAGACTGATATTTCCCAGAATTTCTAACATGATTAAAGTATTCGGACATTTCATCTTTAAAAATTCCAACATTATCTGCGAATACTGTACAATTTTTATTAATTATTCCCTCAGTCTCCAAAAGCTTTAAATCTGAAAGGTACTTTTTCTTTGCATGATCAATGAACACAAAATCTGCATTAAAATTTAATTCAGGTATTATTTCCTCAGCACTTCCATGCAACAAATTAACTTTATTACCTAACCCCGCAAAGTTGATTAGTTCTTTTGCAATTTCTACAGAATGAATATCTGAGTCAATTGAAGTTAATTTACTTTTTTCTTCAATAGTAGATGAAATTAATACAGCAGAATATCCGATAAAAGTTCCCAACTCTATTACATTATTTGGCTTAGATTTTAAAAGCTGTTCTCTTAGAATTTCTCCTTTTTCTGGACCTACATTCATAAGGAATTGACCACTTTCAAGAACAAAATTATCAATCGTTTGTAGAATTGATTTTGGATTACTTTTTTCTGCATTTGAGAAAACATAATCTAAAGTTTGTCGCATCAACATATTCTATTTTAGCGGACTAGCAACGCCCCAATAATGATAACTTAAAAATTTTGGCCCAGGAACATACATGCTATCAATTTTATTCAATTTAAATTTTGCTTTTGTTATTTCATTTGGAATATCTACATCTAAATGACAGCCACCGGCTATTCTTTTTTGGATCGCATTCATTCTTTTTTGCAACTTAAAAACATTTATGTCAGGAGATTTTCCATGCTCTGAGAAAAGAAATTTACCATTTGGCTTCATAACTCTATTGATTTCAGACATTGCACTGCTGAGGCCAGGTATAGAACACATGGTGTATGTACTAATTATTGTATCAAATGAGTTATTATCAAAAGGCAATTCTTCAGCTTTTAGTTGCTGAACATTCAAATTTATATTGTTTATTTTTGCATTTTGTTTTGCTTTTTCTAATAATATTCCATCCGGCTCAACTGCAAATACCTCTGCTACATTTTCTTTTTTGTAATAACTAAAATTTAACCCTGAACCTATTCCTATTTCTAAGACCCTGCCTGATGCAGAGGGTATTACTTTTTCTCTCTGCTTTTTGAACGGTTTCATTTGCATCGCATAATTTATGAGATGAGGGCAGACATATTTATCGTAAAGTTTTTGAAGCAATTATTTTACACCTAATTTCTTTTGAATATCGCTTGATGAAGTCGTATATCGAAAAGTTAATGTTTCATCGGGCCTAGCTCTTACAAAAGCTTTTTGAGCTGCTAATGCAGCTTCATGGAATCCTGATAGAATTAACTTTAGTTTACCTGGATAATAAGAAATATCTCCCATTGCAAATACACCCGCTAGATTTGTCTCAAAATTCTCAGTATTTACTTCGATTTGTTTTGCATTCAAGTTAAGACCCCAATCATTAATAGGTCCAAGCTCCATCTTCAATCCATAGAAAATTAAAATCTCATCACAATCTAATGATTTTTCATTCCCATCATTATCTTTAATAATTGCTCTTTCGACTCTACCACTGCCTTGAACATCACTAATCTGATTTTTAGTTATTAAGTCAACTTTTCCTTCTTTGACCAGTTCTTTCATTAAACTAACGGTATGATTTGCAGCTTTAAATTCGTCTCGTCTGTGGACCAATGTGATATGTGAAGCTATTTTAGAAAGTTCAACTGTCCAATCTAGAGCACTATCGCCTCCACCAAAGATTATAATTTTTTTATTAGTATAATAATTTTTGTCCGGAATAGAGTATTGAATACCTTTATTTTCAAACTTAGAAACATTTTCAATCGGAGGTTTACGTGGTTCAAACGATCCAACTCCACCAGCTATAAATATATTTGGGGTTTCAAACACTTTGTCACTTGAAGTTTTTAATATCCAAACGTTCTCATGATTTGATATTTCATTAATTCTTTCGTTTAAATGAAAGGGTGTATTAAAAGGTTTGATTTGTTTTTGAAGATTTTCAATTAATGATAAACCAGTACATTCAGGCAAAGCAGGAATATCATAAATAGGTTTGTCTGGATATAATTCAGCACATTGTCCACCAATTTTATCGAGGTTATCTACAACATGACTATCAAGTCCCAATATTCCCAATTCAAAAACTGCAAATAAACCTACAGGACCGCCTCCAATTATTAAGCAATCAGTTTTGATAGTTTCAGACATATATTTATTCCTTGTTATATGATAATAAATAATATTACTTATTGATTATACAATGATTTTATTACGCAGATACCTCTTATATTTAATTGCTGTGATACTAATTGCCGTTGCTTTTACTTACGCTTCAGCCAAGCTTTATGAGGAATTTGCATTTATAAAAAATGATAATTGGCAGATTTTGCCATCCCCGGGTGACAAAGATAGAGATATGTACACAAGAGCTGCTGTTGCAATGCGAGGAACATTTGCCCTTTCAAAGCCTGAGGTAGCTTATTTTCATGCATTTAACGATATTGAAGATGTAAAATTAATAGGAAATTGCACTTACAATATTATTGGGGATGACATTGAGTCTAGATGGTGGAGCATTACTGTCTACAATGAAGATGGCTATTTAGTTGAGAACGATGAAAAAATCTATGCCTTAAACAGTGAAACGGTTGACTTTAATTTTGAGGGCGGTTTTGAGATTTTTTTAACAAGTGAAGATAATTTTATTTCTGAAATTTCTGAAAAAAACTGGATAAGAGTTCCTAATGACGAGCACTTTTCAGTTACGCTAAGAATATATTTACCTGGAGAAGAATATTTTTCAAAGTTAAAAAGAGTGGATTTGCCAAAAATAGAGAAATTGAGGTGTAAAGATGAATAGCTTTTTAAAAAAACTATCTTTGCTTGCAATAATAGGATTTCTATTACATTTGATAATTATTTATTACGCACCCACGTTAATGATGAAGTACGTTGGACGAAACTGGGAAGAGCAAAATATGATTAATAATTCATTCGCTCGTGATTTGCCAACATCAGATTTTACTGAGGTCATTAGACCTAGTGCAGATATTCTCTATGGAGGATGTGTTTACGATGTTACGTATTTTCCATTAATTATCGAAACTGAAGTTCCCGAAACTTATTGGTCAATTTCATTTTTTTCAGAAATTACTGACAATTTTTCTACAGTAAATGAAAATTCACATAACTTTGGTAAACTTAAGATGTATTTGTTTGGTCCAGGATCTACGCCAACAAAAGTCACTGATGGATTTATAGTAGTTTCGCCTTCAAATAAAGGTCTTATGCTAATGAGACAGTTTATTGGAAATGGTTCAAATGTTGAAAAATTAAACGAAATACAAAGTAACCTAAATTGTAAACTTAAAGACTCTTAAAATTGCTTTTCAGGCATTTTAACGATCAGCCCATCTAATTCATCAGAAACTGTAATTTGACAACTTAATCTGCTGCTTTCTTTTACTTCAAAAGCAAAATCAAGCATGTCTTCTTCTGAGTCATCTTTATTAGGAAGTTTATTAATCCACTCATCTGCTACATACACGTGGCAAGTTGCACAAGCACAAGCTCCTCCACAATCAGCGTCAATGCCTGGAATTTTATTTTTTATTGCCCCTTCCATAACAGTGAGGCCGTTACTAACTTCGATTTCATGCTCTTTGCCATCGAATTCAATATATTTGATCTTAGCCATTGCGCTTCTCAGAAGATTAATAAATAGTGTTATTTTATGGTTCAAATACATCAAAAAAGCACCAAAGCAAGAATTTTCTAACTTTGATGCTTTTCGGGGGCCGGTCGAACCCCAAAACGCATGAACGTTCAATTGCGAACCGTAATTTTAGAAAATGATATTTTATGCTACAAGAATAATATTATGATTAAAAGTTATCCACATTTTACTAACCACTCTTTCCACAGCAGATCCTGACTTAATCACATGATATCCAAGCCATACTTATTATTTTTAGGTGACGCAAAAGATGAATTAGCGATTAAAACTGCGGCTGGGATTAACTATTGGCGCCCAGAATGGTGTATTGGCCAAATGAGCCTACCAAATGCAAAATCAAGTCTTGGTATTAATGAGATCTCCCTAGAAGAAGCAGTAAAGCAAGGAGCTAAAACTTTTGTACTTGGGGTTGTAAACGCCGGAGGGAAAATGCCTGAAGGTTGGATCGATATAATTGTAAAGGCAATATCACTTGGTTTAGATATCGCTAGCGGTATGCATTCACGATTATCTTCTTTTGATGAAATATCTAAAGCTGCGATTAAGCATGGTGTTAAATTGCACGACCTTAGGTATAACAACATTGAATTCGACACAGGAAAAGGACTTAAACGAACTGGAAAGCGATTACTGACAGTAGGTACTGATTGCTCGGTTGGGAAAAAATATACAGCACTTGCCGTAGAGAAAGCAATGCTTGAAAAAAACATAAAAGTATCTTTTAAGGCAACTGGTCAAACAGGCGTATTGATTGCTGAAAATGGCATTGCCATAGATGCGATAGTATCTGATTTTATATCTGGTGCAGTAGAATGGTTATCTCCTGACAATGATAGAGATCATTGGGATATAATTGAGGGACAAGGTTCATTGTTTCACCCTTCATTTGCTGGCGTTTCGCTTGGACTGCTTCATGGAAGTCAGCCAGACGCTTTTATAGTTTGTCATGAGCCAACTAGAACTCAGATGAGAGGTGTCGAAGCTGCTCTGCCTAGTATAGGTGATGTAATAGAACAAACAATTCAGTGCGGTAAATTAACTAATAAAAATATTCACTGCATTGGTATTGCTCTTAATACTTCTAATATGAAAGACAATACGAGTGACATAAAAAAGGAAATTTCATCCCAATATCAGCTACCTTGTATAGATCCAATAACTGACAGCTTGGATCCCTTCATTGATCTTTTAAAAAAAATATAAATGATTAAACTTGATATTTCTCATTTATCTTGGCAATTAAATAAGTCTTTTAATATTTCTAGGGGATCAAAAAATACCGCCGAAACAATTGAAGTAAAGCTTACTGACAATAAATTTACTGGAATAGGAGAATGCGTTCCCTATGGACGATACGCTGAAACTTTGGAAAGTGTTCAAAAAGAAATATTAGAGTTGAAAGATGGTATTGAAAATTTAGAAATTAACAGAGAAAATCTTGATCAATTTATTAATAATGGGGCTGCAAGAAATGCTGTTGATTGCGCTCTCTGGGATTTAGAAAGTAAAAAAAAGAAAAAGTCTGTATGGTCAATGCTTGGTATTCAAAAGCCTCAAGAAATTCCAAGCAGTTACACAGTTGTATTGGATGACCCAGTCAAAATGATTGAAGATATTTATGACCATAGAGAATTCCCTACAATAAAAATTAAAGTAGATAATCAAAATTTAGACAGAATTCTTATTAACGCAAGGGAGCGTTTACCCAATACAACAATTATAGTTGACGCTAATGAGTCTTTTGAAGCGGATGACTTAAATAAAAATATTGATCTTTTTGTAAGAACAAAGATTGATCTGTTAGAACAGCCTCTGATATCAACTAACGATGATAAATTGTTGAATATGAATTATCCTATATCTATATGTGCAGATGAGTCTTTTCACGACAGTTCTGATTTAGATGAGATCTCTGCAAAATATGATACAATAAATATCAAGTTAGACAAAACAGGTGGTTTGACTGAGGCCTTAAAAATTCAAAAAAAAGCAAAAGAAAAAGGATTGAAGGTTATGCTTGGCTGCATGGTGTCTAGCTCGGTTTCAATGATGCAAATACTGCCTTTATACAAGAATGCAGATTTTATAGATCTTGATGGCCCCTGTTTTCTAAATGAGGATAGAAAAAATGGAATAATTTATTCCAATGGGATGATGCAAATAGGTGAAGAACTTTGTTGGGGTTAAAAATTACTTTTCAACTTTAGGGGTAAAGATTTTTTTTCCGTTATATGTGCCTGTAGTCATGTCAACATGATGTGGTAAACGCATTTCACCTGACTCTTTATCTTCAATAAAATTTTTGCCTTTTAATCTTAGATGAGATCTTCTCATTCCTCTTCTTGAATTTGATATCTTACTCTTAGGTACGGCCATTTCTAATAAGTTCCTTATAGTTTAGTTGGGTTAGGCTCTTCTCCATAAACTGCGTTAGGATCAAAAACTTTCTTAGTTGTTTTAAACCTTAAACCCGGTTTATTTTTTGTATCTTCTAAGTCAATTTCTCGATAAAAACAAGACTTATAACCAACATGGCAGCTTGCACCATTTTCACCAATGTCAACCATCATACAGAGGGAGTCTTGGTCATCATCTATTAAAATTTCTTTGATTTTTTGAACATAGCCACTTTTCGCTCCCTTGTGCCATATGGTCTTTCGACTCCTACTGTAATAGTGAGCCTCTTTAGTTTCAATTGATTTGGTTAGGGATTCTTCATTCATGTACCCTGTCATCAAGATCTCTTTTGTTTGATGATCTACAGTAGTAACTACAATGAGACCATTCTCATCAAATTTTGGAGCAAGATCTTCGCTCTCTTCTACCTGCTCTACTGAATTTCGTTTTTTAAACATCATTTTACTTGTAAAATAAATTATCGTGGGTTTAACTTAAAAAAATTAAATGTTCAATAAATTAAAGAAAAATTAAATGTATGAGTAGTGAAAATGACCCTATAAAGCCTAATAGAGCCCAAGGGGCCCGAACAACTTTTTTTCCCCCTTATGCGTTGATGATAGGATTGCTGGTATCCAGCGTACTCGATAGTTTTTTTATTCATTTACCAATTTTCAAAGGCAATATAGCGTTTTTAATTATTGGATTAACTGTTGCAGTTTTGTCATTCTTACTCGCGATCTATACTCTGAAAATATTCTCTGATAATGAAGAAAATCCACATCCAAAGTCAATTCAACATCAATTATTTGTGGGGGGTAGTTTCAGATTTTCTAGAAATCCAATTTATCTTGCAATGGTAATTATTTTAGCAAGCTGTGGAGTTGCATTTAATTCTTTGTGGTACATTTTTGCTGCTGCTATATCTATTCCACTTCTCACTTATGGGGTCATAGTACCTGAGGAAAAATATCTTGAAAAAGAATTTGGAAAAGTTTATTTAGACTATAAGAAGTCAGTCAGAAGATGGCTTTGAATTAATTTCTAAAATTACTATGTATAATTTGCTCAAGGGGACATGGGCTCTGTTTTTCGGAGTTGGCATGATGATGCTTGCGAATGGACTTCAGGGAAGCCTTATTGGAGTAAGAGCATCAATTGAAGGATACTCTGCCCTTTCTGCTGGTATAATCTTAACCGGCTATTATGCAGGTTTTTTAAGCGGTGCTTTAATTATTCCACATCGCATAAGAAAAGTTGGACATGTAAGAATGTTTGCTGCTTTAGCTTCAATTGCATCAATATCAATTCTGTTTCATTCAATTCACATAAGTTTTCTTGGATGGTTTTTAATGAGATTCATTTCTGGAATGTGTTTTGTGGGTATGTACACAGTGGCGGAAAGTTGGATTAATGACTTGTCTGAAAATGAAAATCGAGGTCAAGCCTTATCTGTTTACATGATGGTAAGTATGGCGGGTAGTGCTTTGGGACAACTTTTTTTAAATATTGCTGATCCAGAAACAGCTTCACTATTTATGTTGGTTTCAATACTTATTTCAATTTCATTGGTACCCATTTTGGTGGTTGTTAGTAAGCAGCCAGACTTTAGTGTAATTGAGTTCTTATCAATTAAAGAATTGTATAAAACTTCACCTTTAGGAGTGGTGGCTGCAATGCTTACTGGCCTCGCTCATGGAGCATTATGGGGAATCGGGACTATTTATGGAATTACAAGTGGTTTGACAGTTCAACAAGTATCGATATTTATGTTTACCTTTATCATTGGTGGCGCAATCAATCAGTATCTTGTTGGATACCTCTCAGATAAATACGATAGAAGAACTATTATAGTAATTGTTTCATTGTTAGCGGGACTGTTGGCTGTACTTGCAGTAATTTTTGGAAACAGTTTTTTCTTTTTAATATCTATCACTTTTATTTTTGGTGGGTTGACTGTCCCTCTTTATCCACTTGCTATTGCACATACTAATGACTTTCTTTCTAAAAAAGAAATGGTTGCCGCAAGCTCAGGTCTTCAATTGGCCGGGGGTATTGGCCTTACGCTAGGACCAATTTTAGCTGGGTTAGCCATTAACTTAGTAGGAGCAAATGGTTTCTGGATTTATCTATTTATGACTCATTCTAGCTTAGGTTTATTTGGTTTATACAGAATGTCAGTTCGAACAGCTGTACCACTTGATGAGCAAGGAAATACTGTTTTAATCAGTAGTCGTGCAGCCCCTACTTCCATGGAGCTTTATCCTGATGCAGAAGAATACCTTGAAGATTAATTATTGATGATAATTAGCATTTTTTTATTTTAATCTTATTGTATTATTCGTTTATGGAAATTCTAAGGACACCAAAAGAATACTTCAATAATCTTGAAGATTACAATTTTAGTGAAAATTATATTACGATTAAAATAGCTGATAATCTTAGTGCCAGAATGCATTATGTTGATGTTAACAGCAATAGTGATGAAACAATATTGCTTCTTCATGGTGAGCCAACATGGTCATATCTTTACAGAAAAATGATTCCCATTTTGGAAAAAAGTGGAAAACGTATAATTGCCCCTGATTTAATTGGTTTTGGTAAATCAGATAAGATCAAAGAAAAAGAAGAATATACTTATGAAAGACATGTAGTTTGGACATCTGAAATTATCAGCCAGTTAGGTTTAAAAAATATAACTCTTTTTGCCCAAGATTGGGGAGGACTTATTGGTTTAAGAATGGTTGCCAATCATCCTGAACTATTTGATGGCCTTGTACTGTCAAATACTTGGCTTCCTATTGGCAAAGGGTCTTCAGAGGGGTTTGATGCTTGGAAAAAATATAGTCAAACTGTTGAAAAGTTTAATTCTGGAAGAATTGTATATGGAGGAACAGTAAACAAAATATCAGATAAAGCAGTTGAGGCATACAATGCTCCCTTTCCAGGCGAGGACTATTTAGCATGTGCAAGACAGTTTCCAACTCTTGTGCCCATGGATCCAGATGCTCCAAGTGTCCCTGAAAATATAGAAGCTTGGAAAATTTTAAAGCAGTTCAAAAAGCCAACAGTTACAATATTCGGAACTGAAGACAAAGTCTCTGCTGGAGGCGAAAAACTATTTCAAAAATTAATTCCTGGTTGTGAAGGAATGGATCATAAGTTAATTCATGGTGGTCATTTTATCCAAGAAGATCAGCCAGAAGAGTTAGCTGAAGCTGTAATTAATCTTTATAAGTAATTTACTTTTTAGAAACGAACGTCACCCATTCATCAATGTTTCTTCTCTTGGTCTGATAATTATTTATTGGTGCAGACATTTCTTTATATCCAATTGCCATACCACAGAACAACATAAGATCAGCCTCAGCGCTTACAAACTCTGAAACTAATTTTTGCTTCAACGACCATGACTCTTGAGCGCAAGTATCAATTCCCTCCTCTTGCGCTAGTAACATAAATGTTTGTAAAAACATGCCTAAATCTGACCATTGAGGTTGGTTCATTTGTCGATCTATAAAACAAAAGAGTGCTGCGGGAGCACCAAAAAAGTTAAAATTCTCAAGCATCTGATTATATCTTGCTTCTTTGTCTTCGCGTTCAATACCTATTGAGCCGTAAAGCTGTTCACCCACCTCAAATCTTGATGTCCTATATGGTTCTTTAAGCTTTGATGGATAGATCGGGTATTCAGGATGATCTGTACCCTTCCAATCTTTTTGAAATAAAAGAAATTCATTCATTGATTGCCCATTTAGAATATAGATTTTCCAAGGCTGCAAATTACCTCCGGAAGGTGATCGGCTTGCTTTTTCCAAAATTTTTTTAATGATTTCATCGCTTACGGGCTTATCAATAAATGATCTTATCGATTTTCGTTTTTCAACAGCCTCTGAAACACTAATCATATTTTAATTTTTACTCGCTTGCGTTCCTGTAATTTTTTTTTATTCTGGATTTTATGCGGTTTATATTTTGTGGTCCTCAACTCTCTTGCTATTGGATTGCTTTTGAGTCTTCTTTTTTCAACCATACCTATGATAGTATACTACCCCCATCCACCATTATTGTCTGTCCAGTAACAAACTTACTATGATCACTAGCCAAATATAAAATTGTCCCATAAATATCATCTACTTCTAATGTTTTTTGAAGTATTTGGCCTTTTGAAATAACTTCAAATCCTCTTTCGGCTTTTTCTCCTAAAAACTCTTTTGCTGATTCTGTCTTTACCATTGAAGGAGCAACTGCATTCACTCGAATATTGTCTTTGCCCATTTCCCTTGCCATTACACGAGTAAGTCCTATTACCGCTGCTTTTGAAGTTGCATAGTCTGCTGCATAAGGCATTCCGTATTTTGCAGCAAGTGAGGCTATATTGATTATTGATCCATTTTTATTTTCTCTCATAACTGGAGAAACTGCGCGGCAACAATTCCATAAGCCTTTCACATTTACATTCATCGCTCTATCCCATTGCTCAGGATCAATATCTTCAAACCTAGAGCTTTTAAGCGCTCCATATAATGCTGCATTGTTCACAAGAACATCCACTTTCCCGAATTTTTCAACAGCACTACTGACCAGCTTGCCACAAGAATCGAATTCAGTAACGTTGAGATTAAGGCAAAGGTAATCATTTGTAATTTCAGACACTTTAGCTTCAGTCTCACTACAATCATTGATATCAGCAAAGACAACTTGAGCTCCCTCCTTTGCCATTTCAATAATGTACTTCTGACCCAAACCTCTCGCTGCTCCCGTTACAATAACCACTTTACCTTTAATCATATAATTCCTCTAGTTCCTCAATGTCTGACTCAAATAAAACTTGTTTAACAATGTTATAAGAAAAACCAGCTCTTGACAAAATTCCTAACTCTTTATTTTTTGTTTTTTCATTTAATTCTTTTTTTCTAAAGGGCCCTATTGATTTTTTTCTTGCTAATTTTGCCGCAGCAACTAAATCAAAATTTTTATTTACTTCCTTTGCTTCAGCGATACAATCTTCAACTATGTTATTTTTAACTTTAAGTTCACGAAGTCTAAACTGAATTTTCTTTAATGACCAACCTCTGTTAAGAAAGTTTCTAATTTTACTCTCAGAAAATACCTTATCATCTAATATTTTTTGATCCTCTAATGAAGAAATTATTGTATTTATTATTTCGTCAGAACCAACATTTAAATGTGTATCTTTAACCTTTCTTTTTAAATAACTTCTTAAGTTTTCTGAGCTTGTTGCGTATCTCTGTAAATACCATAGAGCTTTACCTTCAATCTCGGTATAGCTAGATCTATTTCTCATTGCAGGCATCTAGAATAGCTGTCGCCGCTAAACGGCTGGGTGTTTGTGCAGTACTTAATTGTTTAATCGCTTCTTTGGTTTGATTTATTACATCGCTCCTATAATTTTCATCCTCTAAATACTTATTGATAAATTTTATAATATTTTTTTTGTTGCATTCATTTTGTAGCAATTCTGGAATTACCATTTTGCCAAGAATGATATTAATCAGATTTCCAATTTTTGACCTAATCATTAAGTTAAGTAAGAAGTAAGTTAATGGATTAAAGCGATAAGCTGTAACGTATAATGTATTAAAGTAACTTAGTTCTAATGCAGCTGTTCCTGATGTAACAATAGCAAAATTAGCATTGAAAAAGCATAAATATTTTTCTTTTTCATCATCAATAACCTCTATTGGTATATTAGATGAATAATCTTCAATTATACTTTTTACTGTTTTTGTCATATTTTTTGTTGTTGGAATTACAAGTCGAAACCTAGTCTTTAATTTCATTTCATCGACCGCACTTAGATATGTTGGAAGAAGCATTTCAATCTCTTTTCTGCGACTACCTGGCAGTATTAAAAATATTTCTTTTTGTGATGATTCTGGCTTATTTATTGTATCACTCTTGTATTCGCTCAAATCTACCTCTGTTATTGGATGGCCTACAAAGGTTGTTTTTATATTATGAGAGTCAAAGATTTTTTTTTCAAATGGAAGTATTGTTAGTAAATGATCGACTGATTTTTTTACTGTTTTAATTCTTCCAGGTCTCCATGCCCATACACTTGGAGCAACATAATGTAAAATTTTAAGTTCTCTTTTTTTACTTTTTATTCGCCTAGCTACTCTAAGTGTAAAGTCCGGGCTGTCGACCGTAAAAACTATATCCGGTTTCATCTCAATAATTTTATCAACCGTTTTATTTATAATTGTATTAATCTTTAGCACCTTGGGCAAAACTTCTATAAGGCCCATCACATTTATTTCTGAGATATCAAATAAATTATCTATTCCTTGTTTTTTTAAGGCATTGCCTCCAATGCCAAAAAGATGAATATTTTTTTTGTATTGAAGTTTAAGTTCTTGAATGGCGGAGGCTGCTAGTTTATCTCCTGACTCTTCTCCTGTAATTACTGCAATCTTCATTTTACTATTTATTTTTTTTCTTTATATATATACCATTAAATATGTCTAAAAACGTAACATTTTGCTTTGATTTTGGAAGTCCATACTCTTACTTAGCCTATAATAACTTAGGTGCTCTTAGAGATGCTGGAGCATCAGTAGAAATATTGCCTGTTTTACTTGGTGGTATTTTCAAGGCTACAGGAAATCAACCACCTGCTTCTGTGCCAAAAAAAGGTGAATACATGTTTAAGGATATCACTCGTTGGTCAAAGAAATTAGATATTCCATTCAAAATGAATCCTTACTTTCCAATTCTTACTGTTCCTCATATGCGGGGTGCAGTATTATCTCAAAAAGAAGGGCTTCTTGAAAAATACATGGAAACAATGTTTGAGTCTATTTGGGTGAAAGCAATGAATTTAAATGATCAAGAAATATTAACTCAAGTTGCAAATCAATCTGGAATTGATGCTAATGCATTTTCTGAGGGTATATCAAGTGATGAAACAAAAAATAAATTAAGGGAAAATACTGAATTTGCCATTGGAAAAGGATCATTTGGCGTTCCTACGTTCTATCTTGAAAATGAAATGTTTTGGGGCGTAGATAGTATGAAGTTTTTAATTGAAGATATTCAAAAATAAGGCTTACAATTTTAATCTTCTACTTCATTATAGTTTCTTGACCATATTGAAGCTATGCCCGGCAGAAACCTATTCAAATAAATTGCAATTTTTGAAATACTAAATATTGGAATGATATAAGTTTCTCTTTTATTTTTTTTAATTGCATCCATGATCATTTTAGCAGCTTCTTCAGCTGACATTCCCTTAGTAGCATGTCCTCTATCATTTTTTCCATATGCAGATCCATCTTCAGTCAAGGCCTTAACGCCTACTTCTGTATCCACTAAACCTGGGGCAACAGTATTCACTTTGATGTTATGTTCGTGCATTTCTGCCCGCAAAACATTCATAAAGCCATGCATTGCATGCTTAGAAGATGCGTAAACTCCTCTTTTTTTAATTGCTAAAACACCTAATAAACTTGTGTTTGCAACTACTTGCCCAGACTTACGTTCAATCATTTTTGGTAATACGGATTGAGTTAGTTTTACTACTGACAAATAATTTAGCTTCATAACTTTTTCAAATACTTCAAAATTTGTATCCTTTATAGATGACCACGCTGATACACCTGCGTTATTTATCAAAATGTCGATTTGATCAAACTGAGCATGAACTTTATTTGATAGTTCATCTATATTATCTATATTCTCAAGATCACAGGGGAATATATGCACATTGCTATTACCACACCTATTTTTGACCCTTTCTAGTTCATCTTTTCGTCTAGCAGTAAGAATGAGGTTCGCATTTAGTTTTGAAAGATGAACAGCCAATGCCTCTCCTATTCCAGAAGAAGCTCCCGTAATCCATATCGTTTTATTATTAAAATAGCTCATTTAAAGTATAATTTAATCTCATGAATCTAAGACTAGCAAGAAATAAAGACTCAGAGCAGATTATTAAATTAATCAGAAAGTGTTTTAAGGACTATCAAAACTGTTTTCTTGATGTAGAAAATGACTCACCAGAACTAAAATACGTTTACTCTTATTTCCATGGACAAAAAGGGAAGTTTTGGGTTTTAGAGGATAAAAAAAAAATTATTGGATGCATGGGATATCTTCCGAGTAAAAAAAATGAAATTGAAATTCATAAACTATACATAGACCAAAAATTTAGAAAAAAAGGATTGGCAAAACGTTTAGTTAAAAAGGTTGAGGATATTGCTTTGAAAGAGAATAAATCTAAAGTTTTCTTGTGGACAGATACTAGATTTAAGGAGGCTCACAAAATGTATTCAAAAATGAATTATAAAAAATCAAAAAATACCAGAAGATTAAATGATATCAGTGATACTGTAGAATATAATTTTGTCAAAGACCTTGGGTAGCTTTTTCTATTCCAAGCCTTCTTTCTGCAAGATTAACAAATATAACAATTATGAAATTTATAGCTAAATAAATTGAACCAGCTACCAGAAATATTTCAACAGGAGCGTAAGTTTTTGATATAATTGTTCTAGCTATCCCCGTTATTTCCATCAGAGTAACAATAGAAATGAGAGAACTTGCCTTAACCATTAATATAAGTTCATTTCCGTATGCTGGAAGCGCCTGTCTTACTGTAATTGGTAATGTAACTAACATAAAAGTCTTTACCTGCGATAATCCTAGTGCGTCCGAAGCTTCAATATAATTCTTTGAAACAGATAATATTCCTCCTCGAATAATTTCTGATGAATATGCCCCTGTACTTATGGTGAGAGTTATTATTCCACACCAGTATGGTTCTTTTAGTAATGGCCATAGTATACTTTCTCTAATGAATTCGAATTGGCTTAGACCATAATAAACAAAGTATAGTTGCAATAGCAGAGGTGTGCCTCTTATGAGATAAACAAAATAGTAAGCGGGCAAAGACATAAATTTGCTTCCAGAAATTCTCATTAATGCAACGGCTACAGCAAGAAAAATGCCTAATATCGTAGAGATTGAGACTACCTGCAAAGTAAGAGGGATCCCTTCAACTATTTTAAAGAATGACTCATACATTAAATCAAATCTCATATAGCCTCCTTAGAAACGTAGCCTTTTGAATATTTTTTTTCAGCAATATCGAAAAAAATATTTGAGAGACGCGTTATTAGTAAGTACAAAATAATCGCTGCAGTATAAAATATAAATGGTTCATGAGTAGAACCTGCAGCAATACGTGACTGTCTCATAATTTCTACAAGACCTGTCACACTTATCAGTGCTGTGTCTTTTAATGTGATTTGCCATACATTTCCTATACCTGGTAATGCAATACGCGCAACTTGAGGAAAAATTACTTTTCCATATAAACTATATCCACTTAGTCCTAGCGTTTTACCCACCTCAAACTGTCCTTTAGGCACTGAGTTGACTGCGCCTCTTATAACCTCTGTCGAATATGCACCTGATATTGCTCCAACAGCAATAGTACCAATTGTAAAAGCATTAAGTTCTATATAACCCATGTATCCAAATATTTTAGCTAAATACATAACAGCACTGCTGCCTCCGAAGAATAGTAAATAGATTACTAAAAGCTCAGGTATGCCTCTAATAATTGTCGTATAAACTTCTGCAATAGCTCTGAGAATAAAAAAATTAGATAATTTACATGCTGCAAATATTATACCTATTGTTATCCCAAGTAATAATGATGATGAACTGACAAGAACCGTCATTACGGCACCCATAAGCATTTCATCTCCCCATCCCGTTGGACCTAATGCAAAAACATCAAACATATATTTAGATAAAAAAAAACGGCTGCTTTAAGAAAACAGCCGTCTTTTTATATTGTTGTTAACAAAATTATGGAGCCAAGTCTTTTCCAAACCATTGCATAGAAATTTTAGAAATAGTTCCATCGGCAGCTGCATCAGCAATAGCTTTATCAAACATTGCTTTTAAATCTGCATCACCTTGTCTGATTCCAGCTCCTACACCTTCACCGAGTAAGCCTCCAAACACATTTGGACCAAAAGTTACTACATCTGATCCTCCTGCTGTTTCCATAAATGCCTCAGCGGTACCAACGTCACATAACATTGCATCAATTCTTCCAGCTGCAAGATCAAGATTCATCTCATCTTGAGTTGGATACACCTTCAGATTTGAATCAAGGTATTTGTTTGCAAAATCCTCATGTATTGTTGCAACTGTGACACCAACGTTCATGCCTTTCATTGCATTATTTAGGGCGCTAATAGTTCCAGCAGTTGCATCTCCATCGTCATCCAAATTTAAATTTTTGGCTGATGAGAATGTACTTAATGGCGAGCTATTTAATGAAAAAAATCTCGCCGGTTCAGTCATGTAAGCTTTAGAAAAGCTTATTGTTTTTTTTCGCTCTTCGGTAACAGACATCCCAGCCATAATTACATCATACTTTCCATTCACTAATGCAGGAATAATTCCGTCCCAGTCTTGTTGTACAAATTCACATTCAGCGTTCATTCGAGCACACAAGTCTCTTGCAAGGTCTAATTCTGCTCCAACAAGGTTGCCGTCTGAGTCTGTAAAGTTCCATGGCTCATAGGCGCCTTCTGTACCTATTTTTATCGTTGACCAGTGGCCATCAGCAAACGCAACAGTAGAAAGTGCTGACATCATTAGTCCTACTATTATTGATTTTAAATTTCTCACTTAAATACCTCCAAATTGTAATAAATAGATAGCTAGGTTCTAATAAAAAAATGAAATGGGCAAGAAAAATGTTAGTTTTTCAATATTATTTCTGTAGTCTGTTCCAAAGATAAATTATTATTGCAACAGATATGATGCCAACAACACCTTCACTGCCAAGTCGATTAAATAATCCAACAAGGTTGTCAGTAATGCCTTTACCTAAAAATGGTGATGATGGTCCAAAAAGAACTTCCAAAATTATTGCTATAGCTACCAGCAAAAGACCAAAGTCTATGATTTCTCTCAATATTTGCTTAATTCTGGATATCATTACTTACCATAAATTCACTTCCCTGCTAATGCAAGGAAGTGAAAATTTAATTAGTCTCGAAACAACCAGAGAATAACACCGACTGCAATCAATCCGACTACACCTGCATTACCTAATTGGCTCACAAGAGAAACTATATTGCCAGCGATATTTCCTACAAATGGCAAACTACCGCCACTTAATAGGCCTATCACTATTCCCAGTGCCAATAACGAAAGTCCAAGGCTTGTTAGAGCTTTTATTGCGTTTTGTGCGTTTCTAATCATAACTCCCCCCTTATGTTATGTTATTAAATACTACATATAGTATTTATAAGGACTTTAACTTCAAAATATAGCTAAACAAGGCTCTTCTAATCTTTTAAAATATTGATTCTAATAGATTATTTATGTGCAACTAAAAATTGTGATATTTTTATCACTTATTTTTTGGCATATTTTTCTCATTTGATTCTAAGTGATTTGGCTCAATAAATCTTGGCACATTTGATCAATTGTTAAGTTGTCATTAGATATTCCAAATATTTTCATATCAGGTCTTACTATAATGTCTCCTGATGTCAAAGCCTCAGTAAGATTTGGGTCTAAGTGAATTTCTTGAATATTAGTTAAAAATTTACAATTTAGTTCCTTTAACCTTCTCAAGGTGCCATCTCCTAAATGATCAAAATTATTATCTTTCGAGATTATCGCAAAATTAAACCCTATAATTTTATCCACATCTAAAAGAGTATTATTTTTATCTCTTATGTTTTTTGCAAAACGTTGACCTGAATAGATATCGTAAGCTAAAGAATTGTAAATACCTGGCTCATTAGTTTTATCACTTAATTTACCCTTCCTGCCAAATGCTTGTTCTCTTGCTTCAGGCGCAATCGCTTCTTCAAGGGGAGTACTATTTTGAAGAGCGACAGAAATAGAGTCAATTAACTGACCGAGCACAATGGAAGATTTAATTGTTTGTCTAATTTTTGCATTTCTTTCAGTATTGTAAGAGCGGATAATCTTATTTTTAGCTTTATATTTTTTTATTAAATTAATTTTCCAAATTAGATTTGCTGCGTCTCTTATTCCGCTATTCAAGCTTTGTGCCGCATAGGGTGGAATCTGATAGGCAGCCTTACCAATTAGAAAAATATTTTCTATCTGAAAATTATTTGCGCATCTTCCTTTAAATTCAAAGGTTGATAAATATTCAATGTTGTATTGATTGGGAGTGAGCCAATTAGAAATTAAATCATGAGCTTTGCTAATTGAAGCCATTTCCTCTTTTTTTTCTCCCGTTAATAATTGAAATTGAAATCGATATCGTGATCCAGAAAGTGCAACATATGATGTTGGTCTTATTGGGTCACAAATCTGTCTAAAAACATTTTCAAGATTACTCCCACTTTTAAGGAAAATATCCACTATTAGCCACTCTCTTGAGTAACCAAGATCATCGTAACTAATATTTAATTTTTTATTTATTAACTCATTAATTCCATCTGTATAAATTAAATATGATGCTTCTACTTTAATTGTACTGTTATCTTTTTTGAGAGAATAAGTATTTGTGCTGCTCTCAAAGTGGGAGATGCAAAAATTATCTAAGATATCTATATTTAGATCATCATTGCAAGCTTGCAGCATCTTTTTTTCAAGATTTCCTGGGGTAAATGTTATCAAAGAAGGAAAACTATTCTTAGCCTTAATAACTGGACTTCGTTGTACAATTTTTGAATTAGTAGTGACTAAATCAGTGAATGAAGGTGTATTAACTAGATCATTAATCTTAGAATAGACTCCAATACTGTCCAATATTCTTGCTGTCTCATCATCAAAAGATACCTCATTTAAAACATTTTCATTCATGAAGTTCGTTGAAAGTAATAATGTTTTTAGTTTATATCTTCCACACAGCATCGCACATACCTGGCCCAATAAACCCGAGCCAACAACGACTACATCGTAACTCTCATTATTATTTAGCAAGTTCAACTCCCTGTTTAATGAAAATTGCTTGACTCTTACTTTCAATTTAGTTTGAATTCAAGGCAATATTTTTCAAATTAGCCAATATAAATCTATGGTAAAAATTGTGAATTCCTGGAATGAGTGGGATCCTCTCAAGCACATAATAGTTGGAAAAGCAGATAACTGTTGCATACCACCATCTGAACCAGCAACTGATCCAAAAATACCTGAAGATAGTGATATGAAAGAAATGCATGGGCCCCGCAGTGAAGAGTCTATTCATAAAGCTAATCTTCAACTGGATAATTTTTCAAATATTTTAGAAACGAGAGGGGTGAAAGTTGATCGACCCACTCCACTTGAATTTAATCAAAAAATTTCCACTCCTGACTGGGAAAATGGATCAATGTTTGGCTGTATGCCACCAAGAGACGTTATTCTTACTCTAGGAAATGAAATGCTTGAAGCAACGATGTCCTATAGGTCGAGGTGGTTTGAATATCTTTGTTACAGGCCATTATTAGAGAAATATTACGATGAAGATCCAGAAATGAGAATGGAAACTGCACCCAAACCAAGATTAACGGATAGTAGTTATCGAGAAAATTATTTGAATGATGAAATATCAATAGATGAACGATTAGAAATGGTTGCAAAAAAAGAATTTGTAACTACCGAAAAAGAAATTTTATTTGATGCTGCAGATATTTTAAGAATGGGAAAAGATTTATTTGTACAACATGGTTTTACAACGAATTTAAAAGGTAGCAATTGGCTCACGAGACATTTCAAAGACCATAGAGTTCATACCTTGAATTTTCCAGGTGACCCTTATCCTATACATATAGATGCAACATTCACTCCTTTAAAACCAGGTCTCATAATTAATAACCCAACAAGGCGTTTACCTGACGAGCAGAGAAAAATATTTGAGCGTAATGATTGGCAAATTATAGATGCAGCTCAGCCTGCCCATAATGAGCCACCTCCTTTATGCTATTCTAGTATTTGGTTAAGTATGAATGTTTTGGTCATAGATCCAAAAACTGTGTGCGTAGAAGAAAGTGAGGTCTATCAATGTGAACAAATTAGTAAATTAGGTTTTGAAGTTATTCCTGTTCCTTTTAGAGATGCTTATCCATTTGGTGGCGCACTTCACTGCGCAACCACAGATGTATATCGTGAAGGTCAAAAAGAAGATTACTTTCCCAAACAATAAATTTTATATAATACTGCTCTTCGTTAAAGTTGTATTATAATTCACATAACAATTCGTTAGTAACCCAAATCCAAACATCACAGCTAACATTGAGCTTCCTCCATATGAAATGAATGGTAAAGGTACTCCAACTACAGGTAGAATTCCTGTAACCATTCCAATATTTACAAAAACGTAGATAAAAAATACAGAGCAAACTCCTAAAGATAAGAATTTACTGAATAAACTTTTTGAGGTTAGTGCCATTCTAATAGAAATACCAATTAATGCCATGTATAGTAAAATTAAAACTATTGAACCAATAAATCCAAACTCTTCTCCAAACATTGTGAAAATAAAGTCTGTTTGCATCTCGGGGAGAAAATTAAGATGGCTTTGGGTGCCCTCCATATAGCCTTTGCCAAAAATACCTCCAGAGCCTAAGGCAATCTTAGATTGAGTTATATGATAGCCATTTCCAAGGGGGTCTCTCTCTGGATTAAAAAAAGTGAAAACTCTCTCTTTTTGGTATCCCTTTAAATACTGCCACAGGATTGGTAGAGATAGAACAAGCCCTAAAATCCCAGATATAAAGTATTTATAATTAAGACCTGAGATCCATATAACGCTCACTCCACCAAGAAAGATCACTAAGGCAGTTCCCAAATCGGGCTGAATTACAACAAATCCAACTGGTATAATTACTATAAAACCGGGTATAATTAATTTAGAAAAAAAATTGTCGTGATAATCTTCCATGGAATGAAAATATTTAGCCAATGCTAAAATTAAAGTATATTTTACAAATTCAGATGGCTGTAAACTAAATCCTGCAAAACTTATCCATCTTTTTGCACCATTAATTTCATCTCCAACTAGTGGCAGAATCATTAGGATGACAAGACTGGCAACAAAAATTAGATATGCAAATCTGAAAATTATTTTTAAATCTAACAAGGCTACAATAAAAAAAATAATTAGGCCTAGGATGAATCTTTGCACATGCCTTATAGGCCATTCACTAAAATTACCATCAGAAATGCTGTAAAGCGCAAGAATTCCTATAAAAAAAATAGTAAATATAAGAAATAGTAAAAAATAATTTATGGATCTAAGTTTATCAGAGATTGTCGCTTCAGCTTTACTGTAACTAAACATTGGAGATGCTCTTACTTTTTAAAGTTAACTTTTTATCAAATAAATATTTGAATATTTTCGAAGCAACTGGTGCTGCAGCTCCAGAGCCACTTCCACCATGTTCTATTATTACTGACATTGCATATTGAGGATTATTTATTGGTCCATATCCTATAAACAAACCATGATCACGCTTATCCCAAGGTAACTCATTATTCTTTTTTAATCCCTCTTCTCGTTCTTGCGAACTAATAACTCTAACTTGAGAAGTGCCAGTTTTACCAGCCATCTTAAGATTACCTAAAATACGTGATCTATATGAGGTTCCCCCTTGTGTATTGGTCGCATCCTCTAGGCCCTTTTTAATGATAGCTAAATATTTCGGATTTAATGATATTTTTTGCTTTTTTTGAGCGTCTTTCTTTTTATTCAAGACAATTGTTGGATTTATTTTCTCTCCTCCATTAATTAATTGACCTAAAGCGAGACTTAATTGTGCAGAAGTTGTAAGAAAATATCCCTGTCCAATTCCTGCTGAAAGAGTTTCTCCAACCATCCAAGGTGTGCCAATAGACTCTAACTTCCATTTCTTTGAAGGAACAATTCCCTTTTTTTCTTCATAAAATGATTCAAAAACATTTTGCCCAAACCCAAACCTTTTGCATACCTCAGCAATTTTGTTGATGCCAATTTCTCTTGATATTTGATAAAAATATACATCACATGAAACTTTAAGCGCTTCATTCATGTTGACCTTGCCGTGACCTTCTTCCTTCCAACAGTGAAAGGTTTTGATTCCTGACTCAAGACTTGTATCTTTAATCTCATGCTTACCATTACAATAAACCTCTCTTTTTTCACTGACTCCATTTTCTAATGCTGCTAATGCTACAAAAGGCTTAATTGTTGAACCGGGAGGATATTGACTTGAAATTGACTTATTTATCAGCGGTTTATAAATATTGTCTGTAAGAGAATTCCATTTTTCTAATGATATATTCTTAGAAAATAAGTTTGGATCATAAGATGGTGATGAAACTAATGCATAAAATTCTCCAGTTTTAATATTCGTAACTGCCACACATCCACTTTGACCATTCAGGCTTTTGTAGCAATAATCTTGTAGTTCTGAATCAATTGTAAGTTGAATATTTTCACCTCGAGTGCTTTCGTATCTGTCTAATTCTCTTATTTCTCTTCCATTTGCATTGACTTCAATGTTTTTATTCCCTAATCTACCTCTTAAATCAGTGTCCTCGGACTTTTCAATGCCAAGTTTACCTGATTTTGCTGTGCTTAAATCAGCCAATGTATTGGTATTTTTTTCTTTTTTATCAAGAGGAGCCGTGTACCCGATAATATGAGAATGTGATGGTCCGCTAGTATAATATCTCTTAAAACCAATTTGAGGATAAATTCCATCTACTTTATGTATGTTTGCATTGAGCATAGAAAATTGCTCCCAAGATAAATCATCTAGTACTTTAATAGGTATAAATTTTTTTGTTTTATTTATTTCTGAATATAATTTTTCGGTATCTATTTGAACGTCTGGTAGTATTTTTTTTAAATTTTCAATTGATTTTATAAAGTCTGAGGTTTCCTCTCTAATGATCACCACTTCATATTTTTCACGGTTGACAGCTAATGGCTTGCCTTGTAGGTCATAGATAATGCCTCTTTGAGGTTCTAATAATCGATGGGTGATTCTATTATTATCTGAGAGAATTTTGTATTTATCTTTGTCTAC
>CABZEU010000008.1 GCA_902524795.1 uncultured Pelagibacteraceae bacterium | reverse complement strand
AAAGCTATGTGTTGTTAACAGTTGGTTTTTTTGTATGCGGCTTTCATGTTTCATTTGTAGCAACTCATTTACCAGCTTATTTGACCGACCTCTCATTACCTTTGTGGATTAGTTCTTGGTCGCTCGCTTTGATTGGTTTATTCAATGTTTTTGGAACATTATATTTCGGCCATTTAGGTGATCAAAATTCTAAAAAAAATCTTCTAGTTATTTTATACACACTTCGTGCAGTTTTATTCTTAGTATTTATTTTTCTTCCTAAAACTGAGATCACTGTACTAATTTTTGCTGCATTGTTAGGCATTCTTTGGCTATCAACTGTTCCTCTAACTAGCGGAATTATTTCCGTAATTTTTGGCACAAAATATATGTCTATGTTATATGGCTTTACATTCCTCTCACATCAAGTTGGTTCATTTATGGGCTCTTGGTTTGGAGGCCGTTTTTATGATTTTTATGGTTCATACGATATCATGTGGTGGGTATGTGTAATTCTTGGTTTTGTTTCCGCATTAATGCATTTTCCAATTACTGAAAAACCAATCAAAAGAAAAATTGCTTAAGTATAGATTAAATTTATTTATTATTTTATTGATTCTATTACAAAATAAGTTTTCCACTTATCCACAAGTTAAGAAATGGAAATAATTTTTTTTTGCTTTAAAATTTTTTTTAAAAATAATAAAGTTTATTTATCGGAACAACGAAGATCGAAAGCCTTTTGGGGAGTTTGTTCAGAGTTTGTCCGGAATTTCGGGGCGATACAGAAACCTTTCGGGGTATTTGTAGCGCCCCGTTTTTTTTGTGCTTAGTATCTAAAAATCGGATACAAATTTCATATGTTTTTAGACTTCACTCTTCTCTATTTTTTTATTCCTTTGTTTTTTGTTATTTCAATAACTCCAGGTCTTTGCATGACTCTTGCTTTAACTATGGGAATTACCATTGGCCTTAAAAATACGATGAAGATGATGGTAGGGGAACTTTTGGGTGTCTTAATTGTTGCTGGAAGTGCAGTTATTGGTGGTGGTGCAATTATTTCATCATATCCAATGACATTTCTCTTTTTTAAATATGGGGGAGGAATTTATTTGATGTTTGTTGGCTATCAAATGTTCAATTCAAGAGGGTCATTAGCATTAAACATAGATGGAACACATTCTTTTGAAATTAATTTTTTAAAGCTAGCAAGTCAGGGCTTTATTACTGCAGTTGCCAACCCTAAGGGATGGGCTTTTTTTATTGCTATGGTACCCGCATTTATCAATTATGACTTAGCGCTCATGCCTCAGATGTCAGCATTAGTCGTCATCATTTTAATAATAGAATTCATATCTTTAATGATTTATGCAACTGGCGGACAGATCCTTGGTATTATCTTGAAGAAACAAAAAAATATTCAATCAATAAATCGTTTAGCTGGTTTACTAATGGTAGGCGTTGGAATTTGGTTAGCTCTTAGTTAGACTCTGTTTAAAAAGCATCCCAGGCCCTTTTGTTGAGTCATTTCCAGAACCACGAAACATATGCCATATCATTGCCTGGTTTGAAGATACAACAGGTTTATTCAGTAAGCGTTCTGCTTCATCTATTATTTTAAATGTTTTCAAATTTGTGCATGAAATAAATACTGCATCACAATTATTTTTTCCAATTTCTAATATTTCTCTCAAACTATCTTTTTCAGATATTCTTGCCACTACTGTGTCATTAGACTCATTAAATGATTTCTCGTTTGATATATTAAAATTATCACTCTGAAGATTTTGTTTGAGTTTTTGAGTTATAGATTGTTCATAGGGTGAAACAAATGCAATATTCTTGCATCCAAAGCTATTAAGCGCTTCCTTAACCGCTCTTATTGGATCTGTTATAAAAGCATTTTTATGTTGCTCTTTAATTAATTTATTTATTTTTTCAGAGCCAATTACTGTTGCACCAGAGGTACATGCATATCCAATACTGTTAAAGTCAATTTTTGGGAGTAGATGCACTGCAATTGGTAAATCATTTTCCATTTTTGCAAGATTTTCATTATTGACAGATTGGTCACACGGGATCCTTGAGTGATAAATGGCCATACTTTCATCAAGCGTGCTTCTAATTTCTTGCTCAATTGTCTCATCACTTTGCAGTACGATTAATCCAAATTTCATGCTGTAATAGTTTGGATCATCTAGCTCAAAATTCGTCTCCATAAAACTTATCTCGCTGCTTTTAATATTACACTTCTAGTTTCTGCAGGATCAATAACTGCATCAATCTCAAGGTGAGCTGCGGCTTCAATTGCTTTCCCTTTTTCGTACAATTGATCGACTAACCTATTAAACAGTTCTTCTTTCTTTTTTTCGTCTTTTATTTCAACAAGTTCTTTTTTGAATCCAAGCTTGATGGCACCTTCTAATCCCATCGCTCCAAATTCTCCAGTAGGCCATGCAGCTGAGTATACTGGTTGATGAAAGCTTCCTCCAGCTAATGCTTGTGCACCCAGTCCGTAACCTTTTCTCAAAAAAATTGTGATTAAAGGTATATTTATTTGCGAACCAACTTTAAAAAGAGCGGACATTCTTCTAACTGCCCCTTCTTCTTCACTATTGGGTCCAACCATAAAACCAGGGGTATCGACTAAAGAAATGATAGGAAGATTTTGAAGATTGCAAAGCTCAATAAAACTATACGCCTTATCAGCGGACTCTGAATCGATTGCTCCACCTAAATATTGGCTATCGCTCGCCATCAATCCAAAAGCTTTTCCTTCAATGCGTATAAGCCCTACTACAATGCTTTTCCCATACATCCTTTTGAGTTCTATAAAAGTATCTTTATCAGAAATGATATTAATAATATTTCTGACTGGATAAGACCACTTTCTATTTTTTGGCATGATATCTTTTAATTGAGTCTGATCTTCAACTTCCCAATCAACTAAATCACCTTGAAAGTAAGAAAGTATTTTCTTTGCAAAGTCTGTCGCTTCAGCTTCATCTTTTGCTACTAAATCAATGACACCATTCTTTTCATTAACCTCTGATGGACCTATTTCTTTTGGGCTATATGATCCGAGACCCCCTCCTTCAATCATTGCAGGACCTGCCATACCGATCCAGGAATTTTTAGTGGCTATTCTAATATCTGCACATCCAAATAGAGCAGCATTGCCTGCAAAACAGAAACCATTATTTATGGCAATTCGTAAGCATTTTCCAGTAAGACCTCCCCATAAAGCAAAAGTAGGGACATGCAATCCGGCAATGCTTGTAGTGATGTCAGTATCACCCGGTCTACCACCTCCACCCTCAGTAAATATAACTATAGGTAGTTTATATTTTTTTGCTTTCTCGCAAATCCGATCAAGCTTCATATGATGAAAATAACCTTGTGTCCCCGCTAAGACAGAATAATCATATACAATAGCAACAGCATCAGTTGACTCATTATCTATTATTTTACTATTAATTTTACAGAACCCAGTGATAACGCCATCACCAGAAGTTTCCATCAAAAGCTCTTCTTTGTTTTTACGACTTTTTTGAGCCGCTACAGCAAATGCTCCATACTCAAGAAAGCTATCTTTATCGACAAGATCAAAAAGATTTTCTCTTGCAGTTCTTAGATTGAGTTTATGTCGTTTGTGTTTTGCCTTTTCTCTAAAATTATCAGTTGTTTTATTGAGCCGTTCAATAAATTCAGTAAAGTGTTTTTTTTCTTCCATATTTAGCTCTAAAGCATTTTTCTCAAAATCTTATCCTTTTGAAAAGCATGATGATATATGACGGCACTCAAATGGATAGAGAAAAGAATTAAAAGAAAATAAGCTGACAACGCGTGAATCGCATAAAATCTATCAGCGAGATCAAAGTTGTAGTAATCAATTGATGCTTTCATAATGATAAAATTGACTTCCTCACCGGATAATAAATGTTTACCTATGCCACTTATAGTGATGACTAATAAAGTCATATAGAAAAGTCCATGCACAATTCGAGAGGCAATAATCTGGATACTGCTCATCGAAATACTATCAATGGGCTTAGTATTAATTGATTTCCATATTAATCTTAGAAGAGTTACGTAAAAAATAGTCATTCCAATTATTGTATGAATATTTTCAATAGAAAGTTTAAATTCTGAAAATTCAAGATTATCTAAATATATTCCTAAAGGGAGTTGTAGCAACAATATAACAAAAGTAATCCAGTGAAAAAAACGTGCAAGAAATCCATAAGAATTAATGTCATTTGTAATTTTCATATTATATAATTAATTACATGATTAACTTTTTTCAATTTGTTGTCTCCACAATTCTATCGATATTGCTCTTAATTGTAATTGCTTTTGCAGACGATCATGGAAATATTATTAAGGAGAGAAAATCACTATTTAAGCAGAATTATAGCCATGCTAAGAGAATGAGTGCTGAAATTACTAAAGGGAATAATGAGAAAGTGATTGAGCTATCACAAAAGATGAGCACAAATTATGACAGGCTTTTAGATTTATTCCCAGATAACACCAAAACAGGCTACGATACAGAGGCTTTGCCAACGATATGGCTACAAAAAGAAGAGTTTAATACTCTAATGATAGAGACTTCAAATAAAGTTAAAGAGTTTACAGTTCTTGCATCTGAACTAACTGGCAATGAGTTGAAAGATGCCCAAAAGAAACTAATCTGGTCAAGTTGTAAGACTTGTCACGATAAGTTTAGAATGCCTCATTAAACTTAAGCTACAATTGTCATGCTAATTATTCTTCTTATGCCAGGATCATTATTTTTATAACGATGCTCAAAAATAAAAACTCCTTGCCATATTCCCAAATCAAGCTTTTTCTCTTTGATAGGTATATTAATGCTTGTATTTGTTAAAGCTGACTTAATATGGGCTGGCATATCGTCAGGTCCTTCTTCCCTGTGCGCATAAATTTCTGATTCAGGAACTACACGATCAAAAAAATCTAATATGTCCTTTAGAACATTTGGATCCGCATTTTCTTGAATAATAAGTGATGCTGAAGTGTGCTTAATAAATAATGTACACAAACCTTTTGCGATTCTGTGTTTTGCGATAGCCTGATTTATTATTTCAGTGATATTATAAAGCCCTTTGCCATCAATGGTTATTTCGAGTTCTTTTTGGATTAACATTTTAGATATCAATAATTAGGAAATTAATTTAAATATAAAATAATGATAAATCATAATGAGTCATTTTCAAATATTGGATTAAAGCTTAAGGCAACTTATACCCAATTGCCTGAGATTCTTTTCTCTAAACTAATGCCAATAAGTGTTAAAGACCCCAAAACTGTAGCTCTCAATGAAGCATTATCCACCGAATTGGGAATTGATTTTTCAAAACTGTCTAGTGAAGATCTCTCTTATTTTTTATCTGGTAATATAATACCCAGTGGAATTGGTCCTTTTGCACAAGCATACGCCGGTCATCAATTTGGAAATTTCACAATACTTGGTGATGGAAGGGCTTTAACTATAGGGGAGCAAAGCACACCTAAAGGCGAACTCTATGATATTCAGTTTAAGGGATCAGGAAGAACCCCATACTCAAGGGGAGGTGATGGTAGAGCGGCTCTTGGCCCTATGCTTCGTGAATATTTAATTAGTGAAGCCATGTTCTATTTAAATATTCCTACCACAAGGAGTCTTGCTGTTGTTGAGACTGGAGAAAAAGTTTTCAGAGAGACACCTTTGAAAGGAGCAATCTTAACTAGAGTTGCAGCTAGTCATATTAGGTTTGGTACATTTCAATTCTTGGCAGCTCATAAAGACATCGACGCTATGTCAAAGTTACTTGACTATTGCATCAAAAGACATTTTCCAGAAATTATAGATAGTCCAAATAAAGTAATTAAATTTATTGAGTTAGTGATGTCAAAACAAATTGATCTTATTGTAAACTGGATGCGGGTTGGATTTATTCATGGTGTTATGAATACTGATAATTCAACTATTTGTGGCGAAACTATAGACTATGGTCCATGCGCATTCATGGATCAGTATGATCATAAAGCAGTTTTCAGTTCAATCGATTTTCAAGGAAGATACGCTTATGGCAATCAACCTGCGACTATTCATTGGAATTTAATCAGACTTGTTGAAAGCTTGGTTCCTTTAATCGATAAGGATGAGACGAAATCAATAGAAATTGCACAAAAAACAATTGATTCTTTTAATGAAATATTTAACGAAACATGGAAAAATATGATGAGATCAAAACTTGGACTTACTGATAGAAGTGAAGAGAATGATGCTTTAATTAGGGATTTGTTAACTTGGATGCAATCAAAAAAACCAGACTTTACCAATACTTTTTGCAACTTAATGGACATCAATCATGCTAATGATGAGGAGTTTGAAGATAGTGATTTCGTATTATGGAAAAAAAATTGGAAAGAAAGAGTTAATAACAATGATTGTCTAAATATCATGAAAAAAACCAATCCTATCTTAATTCCTAGAAATCATTTAGTTGAAGAAGCTTTAAATGAAGCTGAAACAGAAGGTAAATTTACAAAATTTAATGAACTACTTGCAGTTTTATCAAATCCATATGAGCAATCCGACATTGATGATAAATATTATAAAACCCCTCAAATTAAGGCTGAACCTTATAAAACTTTCTGCGGAACATAGATAAAAATTGTTGCAAATTATCACAAATTCATAAGTAAATAAAATTTGCTTTTTTATTAGATATCACTATAAGATCGACTTAAAGATTGAGTGCTTGTTCCTAATTGGACTTGAACGAAGTCTAAATTTAAAAAAAGGAATAAGAATAATATGGCTACTGGTACTGTTAAATGGTTCAATCCAAAAAAAGGTTATGGTTTTGTTGCACCTGATGAGGGCGATAAAGACATTTTTGTTCATATCACAGCTGTTCAAGCAGCTGGTATCAACAGATTGGATGAAGGCCAAAAAATAAGCTACGAAGCTGAAGAAAAAAATGGAAAAGTATCTGCAGTTAATTTGCAGATCTCAGAATAAATCTAAGCAGCTTTATAAATCATATCTAGCCACATAGTGAATTCGTCTATCAATTCACTTGAAGGCTGGATGATTTTTACTCTTTTATCCTTTGTACTAACTTGAGTAGTCAAGGATCCTTTACTTATCTCATCATTGATAAAATTTATTATTGTGGCTCTTGACGCTAAATCAGCCATATTTTTTGTTAAGTATTCTTTCGTACATTCAATTTTATTCACATCTTCATCGAAATGAAATTTCATGATTTCAAAACAAATTCTAATGCCATAAACAGAGCGTCTAAAATGACTCAGTCTTCCAAAAATCTTTTTATCTCCAGCTGAGTCAAATACCTTAATCTGCTGGTTTACGCCTTTAAATATCGTTTCTGGTTTCATTATTTACTTTTAATTATGTGATAATCATATTATTTTTTATAGATAATAATTAAGTATAATTGGTTGCCATATTGGCGTCTTTTACTTGAACGTGGCTAATATATATTAAAAACCTATTAATTTTTTCTTTAATATATGAATAAAGAAAACTCATCCACAATTTGGAAGCTTATTCAACAAACTGGTGAAAATTTAAAAGGTAGATTGCCTGCACACCCCAATCACCCCAGAGGAAGAAACCCTTATGCGCATGTGGCTTTGATGGTTAAAAATCATTTTGGGATGACTTATAAAGATATTCCTGATGATAAGATTAATGAGATAATAAAATATTTAAATCATTTGAGGGAAAATCCTGAGTGAGTAATTACTACTATAGTTTCCATTCTGGAGTCCCAAAGAAAGATAATAGTTTATTTTTTAAAACCTTTGTTTTTTTGAAATCTTTATACATTGAATACCATAACATAAAGGTAATTTTTAAGGGGTTGAAAGTATTAACATTCTCTCGAATACCATAAGTAACTTTCTCTTTTTCTTCTGCATAGGTACCAAATATTTTGTCCCAGATAATTAGAAGATTACCATAATTCTTATCAATATAAATTTCATTACTCCCATGGTGCACCCGGTGATGCGAAGGAGTGACGAATATATATTCGAGAGCTCCAAGTTTATTGACCCACTTAGTATGTGTTAACAAGCCATATAATGTAGATACTGAGCCTGCTATGGCAGTTACAACTGGATCAAAACCTATTAATGGCATTACAGCAAAAAATGGAACTTTGGTTAAAGAGCCAAACCATGGCTGTCTTAAAGCTACTGTGAAATTCATTTCTTCACTTGAATGATGATTCATATGTACAGCCCATAAAAATCTAATTCTATGTGAGCAGCGGTGATACCAATAATATACAAAGTCGATCATGATAAATGTTAAGACCCAAACAGACCAGGTGGGTAAGATTTCATTTATTGTTAACAATTTATATTGGTAAAGATAAAGAGAGAAAAGAAAGATTGAACCTTTGGTTAAAAGTGAAATTACAACATTACCAAACAATAGCCCTAAACCTGCAAGCGAGTCTTTTAGTTTATAGTAATTTAGATTATTGATGGTCGAGTAAGCTATTTCAGCTACGATAAGCGAGAGAACTATAGGAATTCCATATAAATATATATCTAATTCATTCATAACAATTTCTATTGAAATATATAACATCAGAATTAAATGAAAAAAGTATGAAAAATATATTATTTACTATTTTGGTTTCATTTGTCCTTGTTTTTTCAGCTTTTGCAGCTGGTAGCGGCTCAGGAGGCAATTCTGGAGGCTCAGGAGGCAACTCTGGAGGCTCAGGAGGCAACTCTGGAGGATCAGGAGGCAGCTCTGGAGGATCAGGAGGCAGCTCTGGTAGTTCAGGATCAGGTTCTGGTGGTAGTGGGTACGCAGGTTATCAAGGTGTAGATAAGGTACTTAAAGAAATAATTTTTCAGATTGAAAAAGAAAAAAACTATAATGGCGCTCTAAAAGAACTAGAGGTTTATGTTTATGAGAATCCCGAAAATGCTCATGCATGGAATTTCATTGGTTTTACAAGCAGGAAATTGGGAAAGTATGATGATGCGGAATTATATTACAATACTGGGTTAGAAATATCACCTAATCACGAAGGTATATTATCTTATCAGGGCGAACTTTTTTTACAGACAGGCAGATACGAGTTAGCACTTGAGAATTTAGAAAAACTTTCTGATTTGTGCAACTTTAATTGTACTGAAAAAAAAGCGCTTAGAGATGCTATTGTGAAATATGAAATTGAAAATAATCTCTAAACTGTTGATTTCTTTGAAATCCCTAACTATGCTAAAAACCTAGATAGTATGATTAAGTTTTTGGTGTTTTTTGTTTTAGGTGCAGCGACCTTGTATTTCATAATACGTTCATTTGTTAACAGTGAGCCAGGTAAAGTTGGAAGATTTTTACGAGTAATTTTTATTGCTGCAATAATTTTTGGAGTTATTTATTTACTATTTCGTGGCAATCTTGGTTTTCTCGCTCCTTTAGTTGGCTTAGCCAGAAGATTGCTGGTCGGTTTTTAAAATGGAACAAACTCTCAAAAAAGTATTCATAATTATTTTCTTTTTTATATCTTCTATAATCTTCTTTACGTCTTGCGATAATGGTCAAGATCAGTCCGCGGCTTTTACAGGAGTTAGAGTCATTGACAATTCTTATTCGCCGCCTGTTGTTCGCATTAATCCCGGTGGCAAAGTGAGATTTAACAATTGGGGCAATAACCCTCACAACGTGATTGCTGTTGATGAAAGTTGGGGCTCTCTTGCTGAAATTCCTAAAGGTGATTATTTGGATATAGATTACCAAAATGAAGGACTATATAAATATTTGTGCTCATTTCACGCTTCTCCAGATGGAAAGTGGGGCATGGTCGGATCTGTTGTCGTAGGTGATATAAACTATGAAGATTACACCAACTTTTCAAAAAAAGACGTGGTCTCTAGATTTACAGGTAATGTTAGGCATGTGCCCGATACATATGAAACAATTCAAGACGCTGTAAATGCTTCAAACCCAGGCGACCTCGTTTTAATTAAGCCGGGAATTTACTATGAAGAAGTGGTTGTGAATGTTCCCTCAATTACCATTAGAGGTTGGGACAGAAATAAAACAATCATCGATGGTGAGTTTGAGAGAGGTAATGGCATTTTAGTTGCAGGTGTTGATGGAGTTGTAATAGAAAATATTACAGCTAGAAATGCTTTACTTAATGGTTTTTATTGGGCAACAGTAAAAGGTTATAGGGGTTCATATTTAACAGCATATAATAATGGCGATTATGGTGTATATGCTTTTGATGCAGTCGACGGAGTTTTAGATCATTCTTATGCTTCTGGCTCACCAGATGCAGGTTTTTATATTGGTCAATGTTACCCATGTGATGCAATTGTTAATAATGTCATCTCTGAAAATAATGGTCTAGGTTACTCAGGAACAAACTCTGGTGGATCTCTGTATATTATAAGTTCAGTTTTTAAAAATAATAAAGGTGGATTAGCTCCCAATACTTTGGACTCGGAACTTTTACCGCCAGAAAGAGAAACTTTTATTATTGGAAATCTTATTGAAAACAATAACAACATAAATGCCCCTGCAACCCAAGCAACCAATTTATCCCTTGGAAATGGAGTTGTCATAGCAGGAGGAAATAATAATATTATTAAAAATAATGTTATAGCTAATCATAACCTTTATGGTGTTATTATAACAGCCACTGCAGATGTTAATTACTGGCCTGCTCATGGAAATCGGGTTGAAAGTAATTTAATTATAAATTCTAAAAGAGCTGATATAGCATCTAGCGGTCTCTCAAATTTAGGTAATTGTTTTGAAAATAATTATTTCAATACTTCAATTCCACCAGGCTTGCAATCACTCAATAATTGTCACTCTTCTTTCTATCCCCTAAGCGCAGATTTATCAGGTATGTGGTCATCTTTAGCGCGTGTAATTCATACAAGTGATGGAAACTATAATCAAGGTGATTGGCGAACATTTGAAGTGCCCGCTAACCAACCCAATATGCCCATTATGGATCAATTAATAAGTCTGGGTTATGATAAAACTAACTTGCCTGTTACTAAAATATGGAGCTCGGTTAAGCCTGCAGTTGAGGTTTTTCGTCAATATGAAGATGTTTTGAACGAAATAGAGCTGCCTTCAGAGGCTAGAAACTATTTGAACTAATCCTCTAATTGTTTAACCTACAATGAGGAGATAAAATAAATGCCTGGAGTAACTTTTTTTCCATTAGAGGATGTTCCATTCTTATCACTCTTTTTTAATTTTTATGGATATTACCTTCCTATCTTTTTGTATGCTACTTGGACGGCAACAGCTTTATTTGATTTGCATATTGGAAAATACAGAAATTCTTCATCTAAAATAATTTGGACATTGTTATTGATGTTTATCCCATTAATTGGCCCGCTTATTTATCATATGTTTGTTGCTAGGGAATTAGATGTTGTGATTAGAGCTACAATGATTTTTGGAGGTATTGCTGTCATCACGATTGTTTTTTTATATCTTGGTTTTGCACTTTAAATAAAAGTGAAGTTCGACCCACGAATAACTCCCATTAAGAGTAATTTGGCTGCTTCAACTTATAAATATATCGTTAAAAGGAAAAAATACTCTAAAGGCAAAAAATATACTGTAGCCTGTTCGTTTGCACCATTGTATTCAAATAAAAAATCTAAATTAAGCACTCAACTTTTATTTGGAGAAGAATGTATCGCTTATGAAGTATCTAAGGATTGGTCTTGGGTTCAATCGTCAAGAGATCAATATGTGGGATATATACCAACGGCAAATCTAACAAAAAAATTATTTAAACCCACTCATAAAGTAACGTCTCTTCGTACATACATTTACAATGAACCTGATATTAAGAGCAAAGATCTATTTCCCTTAAGCTTTAATTCTGTTTTAGAAGTAAAAAAAACTAAAGGAAAGTTTTCTCTAATCAACGGATTAGGTTGGTGTCCTACAATTGATTTATCTGCAATTAATAAGGTGGAGTTTAATAATGTTAAATATGCCAAGCAGTATCTAAATACTCCTTATTTATGGGGAGGAAGAAGTTCTCTAGGTATTGATTGTTCGGGGCTTATTCAAAATTTAGTACAAATTAATAATAAAACTTTTCCAAGAGATACAGATATGCAAGAAATTTTTATAACTAAAGATATTTTGAGTGAAAAGAAACTTAAAGCAGGTGATTTAATTTTTTGGAAGGGTCATGTAGCCATGATGATAGATAATAAATATATTATTCACGCTAATGCTTACCACATGAAAACTGCAATTGAGTTATTAAGTTCTGCAAAAAAAAGAATATTTAAAACGAATGGTAAAATAAGAAAAATGGGCAGACCTTAGACTAACTGAAACTAAATTTATTTCTGATAAACCAAAGAAGTATTAATGAGGGGATTACCATTAAGGCGGTAATTATAAAGAATGTTCCCCAATCACCCTGCAACCAATCTACAAGAGAACCCGATGAAGATGCCATTAATGTTCTTCCAGCTGTTCCAAGAGAGGCAAGAAGTGCATACTGTGTTGCAGTATAGGTCCTATCCACAAGTAACGAAATAAATGTAACAAAGGCAACGGTTGCAAATGCAGCAGCAAGATCATCAAGAAGAACAGCAGCAGCAAATAACAATTCAGATTTGTCTGACCATGCCATGAAACTAAACATAATGTTTGTTATGGCCATTGCTATCCCAGATAGAAACAACGCCCTGACAACGCCGGATTTAATGGCAAACCACCCACCCAATAGAGTAAATGTAATAGTTGTAATCCATCCAAGACCTTTTGAATAAATCGCAATATCAGATTTTGAAAATCCCATTTCATCATAAAATATGATGGACATTCTTCCAAGAAAAGCCTCGCCTATTTTAAAGAGGAAAATAAATCCGATAATTAACAAGCTGATGGTTATACCGTTTTTCTTAAAGAAGCTCATCAATGGACTTATAATTGTGCTTATAAACCATGCTGAAAATCCAGCAGCTTTAAAATTTTCTTGATCCTTACTTTGCGCTTTTTGTCTTTCATTGGAGGTATCTTCAGGAATAAAAAGCAATCCAACATTAAATAAAAGAATTAATAGGCAAAGAAATATAAAAGTGAGCTGCCAGTAATTTGCAAATCCAACTATTTCTAAATAATCAGCAACGAATAACGTCAACATTCCTCCAATTTTATAACCTGTCCACCATCCAACTACTGCAATAGAAGCTCCTGCAGCCATTGATGCTTTTTCATTTGCAGATATTTGTTCAATTCTTAGAGCGTCAATTGTTATATCTTGTGATGCTGATGAGATTGCAATTAATAAACCTAAGAAAATAATAACCTCAAGATTATTTACTGGATTGAGAAAACTCCAAAAAATAAGACTGCATAAAATTATAAATTGAAGAGAAATTATCCAAGATTTCCTGTGACCTATTTTATCTGTTAGAATGGGAATTTTTATTCTATCAATTAAAGGAGCCCATAAAAAGTTAATTGCATAAACTCCAAATATTAATCCCGCCCAACCAATAGTACTTCTTGAAAGTTCAAAGTCTTTTAACCAAAGTGAAAGTGCACTACCAATTATTACCCACGGGAAACCACTGATAGCACCCAAAAGTAAAATGCGAAGCATTCTGTTATCAAAATAAATTGATAAGCCAACATTTTCTTTTGTCATACTAGATGAGGATAAGGTTTACTGTATGCAGCAGTCAATTAATATATTAAGTGACTATTGATTTATTCAATAGGAGCAGGATTATCGCTGAAACTTCTTAAATAAAGAATAACATTTGCGCGGTCTTTAGCTTTTTTGAGGCCAACAAAAGACATCTTTGTACCTTTGATATATTTTTTTGGGTTAATCAAATAACTATTTAATTGCTCATATGTCCAATCACCTTCAAAGGCTGCCATTGCACTAGAATATTTATAATCATCCTTTGAGCCAATATCTTTATTTACAATGTTCCACAAAGCTGGACCAATTTTATTAGCACCGCCTTTTTCCATAACGTGGCACTGTGAGCATTTCTTGAATACTTTTTTACCCTTATCTAGATCAGCACTAGCAAGAAGAAATTGAATAGGGTCTTCGGTTGGAGCCTGGGCAACTGCCTCTGTTGAGGTTGAAGCCACTTCCATTATAATATTATCGCCTCCTTCAACCTGGTACGCGGCAACCTTCGGCTTTTCAACGTGATAGAGAATTTCACTAAAGTTAGCTAATCCTATAAACACAAGTGCTACAACTAAAATACAGGCTACGATTTTATTAATTTCGAATGAATCCATAATGTTTTTTTGCAGAATATATGCTATTAATTAAACACTATTCTAATTTATTCAAGTTATTATGCGTCTTCTAGTCGCATAAAAACATTATGATTACTCAAGATAATACAGCAATTATTATACCTGCAAGACTTCAAGCCAGCAGACTTCCAAACAAGCCTTTGCTTGACATTCATGGTAAGCCAATGATCCAACATGTTTGGGAAAAGGCTGTTTCATCTCAACTCGGTGAGGTTCTTGTCGCGACGGATAGTAAAGATATTAAAAATTTAATTGAAGGCTTGGGGGGCAATGCATGCATGACATCAACCAAACATATATCTGGTACTGATCGAATATATGAGGCTTTAAATAAAATTGATCTTGATCAAAGAATTGAATTTATAATTAATTTACAAGGTGATCTTCCAACAATCAATACAGAGGCCCTGAGTACTGTACTTAGTTTAATTGAAGATGATAGCTCTGAAATAGGCACTCTAGCCTGTGTTTTTAGAAATAAGTCTGAAATAAGGAAAAACCAAGTTGTTAAAGCCTATTGTGACTATGAAGAAAATGAAATCTCTACTATGGGACTAGACTTCACAAGGAAAAGTGATAGCTACGATCATAACAAATTATACCATCACATTGGAATCTATTCTTTTAGAAAAGAGTCTCTTAAAAAGTTTGTTTCTTTATCTCAAACTGAAAGAGAAAAAAATGAAAAACTTGAACAATTAAGAGCCTTAGATAATGACATGAAAATAAAAGTTGGTTTAATTGACTTTTTGCCTGTGGGAGTGGATACTCCTGAGGATTTAGAGGAAATTAAAGAAATTTTAAAGAAATGAAAAAAATATCTTACCAGGGAGAACTAGGTGCTTATTCACATTTAGCATGTAAAGAAGCAATGACAGATTATGAATCTGTTCCCTGCAGAACATTTGAAGCAGCGCTAAATTGTGTAAGAGAAGAGAAAGCAGATTTAGCAATGATACCTGTTGAAAACTCCGTCGCTGGTCGAGTTGCTGATATTCATTACTTATTAGGAGATTATGATCTTAAAATTTATGCTGAACATTTTCAGGAAGTCAAGCATCAGCTCCTTGCAAAAAAAGGAACTACCATTGACGAGATAAAATTTGTAAGAAGTCACTCAATGGCTATTGGTCAATGTCAATCAGCGATTCAGAGATTAAATCTTACCCCCATTGTAATGGCTGATACCGCTGGGTCCGCTAAACATATTAGTGAAATAGGTACGAATGAGGACTCTGCGATTGCCTCCCACTTAGCTGCAGAAATTTATGGATTAGAGATTTTAAAGTCAGATATTCAAGATATGAGACACAACACGACACGATTTCTTATTATGTCTAAAGGCGCACAGCAGGAAAGAGACGAAAAATTATCATATTTAACAAGCTGTATTTTTGAAGTTCGAAGTGTGCCATCGGCATTATATAAAGCTCTTGGAGGCTTTGCGACTAATGGCGTTAATCTAACGAAGCTCGAGAGCTTTATAGTCGATGGTGATTTTAATAAAGCGCAGTTTTACATTGACCTTGACGGCCATGTTGATGACTCTTCTGTTAAAGGAGCTCTTGATGAATTATCATTTTACACAGAAAAACTTCAGGTTCTTGGCGTTTATCCAAAACATTCTTACAGGAACCAATAGTTTATTTATTGTGCAACCATTCAACAATAAGTTGATGCGCTACAGCCATAGCGGGGGGTATCCAAATTCTATCTGGGCTTTTCCCAACAAAAATTCGATTTATATCCTCACGTGATAACCACACAGCATGTTCAATCTCATCTTCATCGAGATTAGTTTTGTCATCATTCACATTTGAAAAACAGCCAATCATTAACTGAGAAGAAAAAGGCCATGGCTGTGTAAATTTATATTCAACACTATTTACATTAAGTCCCACTTCTTCTTTCACTTCCCTCACAACCGCATCTTCAATGGTTTCTCCTGGTTCGAGAAAACCCGCGAGGGCAGAGTACATTCTTGGAGGAAAAATTTTCTGACGTCCTAAAAGACATTTTTCATTAAAAATAGGTAACATGATAACAACAGGATCCACGCGAGGAAATAATTCCGTTTTACATTTATCACAAACCTTTTTAGATCCTGCATCAACTGTTCTGAGCTTTGAATTTTCACACCGACTACAAAAAATATTAGTGGCATTCCATTCCACCATGGATTTGGCTTGGGCAAGAATTCCTGTATCTTCAGGGGACAGACTTTGGGCTATAGATCTTAAATCGATAAATTTACATCCAATAAAGATTTCAACATCAAAATGACTACGCTCCTTAGTAATATCGATAACATAATATTTAATATTTTTCATTTCACCGAGAAAGATAATCTGACACGCTTTAGTGTGTTTCATAATCGACTCGAACTTAGACAAATATATTTCGGATTTACTTCCTGGTTCTTTGCTTACTTGAATGAGAGGTTTGCCAGAATCAAAAATAATATATCTCGCGTCAGAGCTGCTCATTGAGGTTTTTTGCCACTCTTCATCACCTCTTATACTAGACATTCTGTCTAGAGGATTATTTGCAAATACAATTTTACTCATGATTTTTTTCATTTAATAAACAATATTTAATGATCGTATGCTACAATATTTTGGGAGATTGAGTAGACAAGTTATTCGCCAATCCGGTCAGGTCTGAAAAGAAGCAGCCGCAACGATGATATTTGGGTTACTTTAATCTCCCACAGTATTAATATATATAGATGTCAGAGCAAAAAAACTTACCAATCCCTCTAAAATATCGACCATTAAAGTTTAGTGAACTTATTGGTCAGGATCTTATGTCTCAAACAATTCAGAAAGCAATTGAGACAGACCGAGTTGCCAATGCTTATTTGCTTACAGGTGTGAGGGGCGTTGGGAAAACAACAACAGCGAGGATTATTGCTAAATTACTAAATTGTTTGAATATAGATTCTAATGGTGAAAAAGAGCCCTGCGGTATTTGTGAAAATTGTGTTGCTATTACAGAGTCAAGAAGTGTTGATGTATATGAAATGGATGCAGCGTCACGAACGGGTATTGCTGACATAAGAGAATTGATTGAAGGCGTCCAATACTCACCTGTATCTTCCAAGCATAAAGTTTATATTATTGACGAAGTTCATATGTTATCTACAGCAGCTTTTAATGGATTGCTTAAAACATTAGAAGAACCACCACCGCATGTAAAATTTATTTTTGCGACGACTGAAGTGAGAAAGATTCCAACAACAATCTTATCTAGATGTCAAAGATACGATTTAAAACGGGTTGAGCCTGATGATTTAATTTCTTTCCTAAAGAAAATTTGTGATATGGAAGGTGTACAATTTGACCAGGGCTCATTAAAAATTATTGCACGTGCAGCTGACGGTTCAGTTAGAGATGGATTATCAATTTTAGATCAATCAATTACATTTTCTGATAAAGAGTTAACAGAAAGCAAAGTAAAAGAAATGATAGGATTAAACAATCCTACAGAAATAATCGATTTTATAAAATTATTGACTTCAGGTGAGACGATCAAGTGCATTGAAATGATTAATTCTTTTTATGATAATGGAGCTGATCCATCTGTAATTGTTCGTGATTTAATTTCATCCATTCATGACATATCCATGGTAAAAATAAATGCTGATCAAGGCGTAAAAAACTCACTGACTGAAGCGGAGTATAAAGAAGTTAATGAAATTGCAGATAATATTGACTTACCAACACTCTCAATGTTTTGGCAAATGCTCAATAAAGGACTGGGTGAGGTATCGGACTCATTTTCTCCAATTTCTACTCTCGAAATGCTGATAATTAGAATTATTTATTTAAATGATATTCCAAAACCCGATCAGCTGATTGGTGATTTAAACAATTTGGTTGAAAATCAGGCCAATAACGTAGAAAGTATAAAAGTTAAAGAAGTCAAAGAAATGGATCCAAAACTAAAGGAAATTGTTGACTTTTTTCCTGGTACAAAAGTGGAGAATTTAGAAGAATAGTAGCATGAATAATTTTAACAATATGATCAAACAAGCCCAAGAGCTGCAACAGAAAATGGCAGATGCGCAACAGAAAGTTGAGACACTTGAGGCAGAAGGTGTTGCTGGTGGTGGAATTGTAAAGGTTACAATTAATGGAAAGAATAATGTAACCTCAATTAATATCGATGAAAGTGTCATTGATAAAAATGAAAAAGAAATATTAGAAGATCTTATTATGGCAGCATTTAATGATGCTAAAGAAAAAATACAAAAAAAGATAGCCGATGAAATGAGTTCAGTTACTGGAGGATTAAAACTTCCCCCAGGAATGAAATTGCCTTTTTAAAATGCGATCCCGATCTTCGAATCCAGAAATTGATAAACTGATATTATTAATAAGTAAGTTGCCTGGCTTTGGCCCAAAGTCAGCAAGTAGGGCAGCTTTACACCTTTTAAAAAAAAAGGAACAGTTAATGATACCTCTGGCAGAAGCACTTCTATCTTCCAGTGAAAAAATTATTACTTGTGAAGTTTGTGGAAATATCGATTTACATAGTCCTTGCAGTATTTGTAATGATGAGAAACGGTCAAAAAAACAAATTTGTGTAGTGGAGAATATTGCTGACTTATGGGCACTAGAAAAAGCAGAAGTGTTTAACGGAATGTATCATATTCTTGGGGGTAATTTATCTGCGATAAATAGTGTAGGTCCTGAGGATCTTAATTTAAAAAAGTTAATCGATAGGGTGAGTGGTGATGAAGTGGAAGAGGTAATATTAGCTCTTAGTGCAACTGTAGATGGCCAAACTACAGCACATTATGTTGCAGATACTTTGTCTCAAGAAGATATAGTTATAAGCCGTTTAGGACATGGTGTCCCAGTAGGAGGAGAACTAGATTATATGGATGAAGGCACTATCGCAGCTGCCTTGAGTGCTCGCCAGAAAATATAGTTGTGTCTGTTTTTCAGTCATTTTTCTATTCAATCTTGACCTTGTAACTAAGTTAGCCTATCTAAGTTTTATGGCTATAAAGAAAATCCTTACTGCTCCAGATCCTTTTTTAAAGCAGGTATCAACTCCAGTGAAGGAAGTAACAAAAGATATCCAATTATTAATGGATGATATGCTTGATACCATGTATGACGCACCTGGTATTGGTTTAGCCGCTGTACAAATAGGAGTTCCTCTAAGAGTAATAGTGATGGATATCAGTTGGAGAAATGAAGAAGGAAAGAAAGAACCTTATTTTTTTGTTAATCCTGAAATTAAAGTAAAGACAAAGAATATGTCAACATACGAAGAGGGTTGCCTCTCAGTTCCTGATCAGTATGCTGAAATTGATAGACCTGAGGAATGTGAGGTAAGCTACCTAGATTACAATGGAAAGAATGCAACATTGCAAGCGGAGGGACTTCTCGCTACCTGTATTCAACATGAAATGGATCATCTTGAAGGTATTCTATTTATTGATTACTTATCAAATTTGAAAAAAAATATGATTGTTAAAAAATTAATCAAATCAAAAAAACAATCAAGTAAAGAGCGTATCGTCGCTTAATCAAAATGACCAATTTTCGAATTCTTTTTATGGGTACAGCCCCTTTTTCTATACCAACTTTGAAAAAAATTACTACTAGTGGATACGAGCTTAAAGGTGTCTACACGTCGCCGTCAAAGAAAGCAAATCGTGGAATGAAAATTTCAAAGTCACCAGTAGCATTATATGCAGAAGAAAATAACTTAAAATTGTATTCACCAAAAGAATTACACTCTTCAGAAGAAATTAAATTCATCAAAGACATGAAACTTGATTTTATAGTTGTTATTGCCTATGGCCTTATACTGCCTGAAGAGATTCTTAATCTTCCAAAATTTGGCTGCTATAATCTCCATGCCTCGGTTTTACCACGATGGAGAGGGGCAGCACCAATTCAAAGATCAATGATTGAAGGAGATGAAATGACCGGGGTGACCATTATGAAAATGAATAAGGGATTAGATACCGGAGATATTGTTTTACAAGATAAAATCAAAATTAATATTTCAGAGAGTTACACAGAACTAGAAACAAGGCTTTCATTAATGGGAGCTGATTTATTTGAAAAATTTTTCAAAGATTCTCTTTTCAAAAATATTATGCAGAAGCAAGATGATACTCTTTCTTGTTATGCAGAAAAAATATCCAAGCAAGAAACTAAGATAGATTGGAAAGAGGATGCCTTAAAAATAGTAAGACGAATTAATGCATATAATCCCAATCCAGGCGCCTGGTTTATGTGGAAAAATAAAAGAGTAAAAATATTAAAAGCGATGGAGGTTGATATTGATGCTAAACCAGGAAAAGTTGTTGATGATGATCTGACTATTGGCTGTGGAAATAAATCAATTAGACCATTAATTTTAAAGGTAGAAGGCAAAAAAAGTTGCGGTATAGAAGAATTTTTACTGGGCAATAAAATATCAGTAGGCTCAATGCTTGAATGAAGAGATATAAAATAAAAATTGAATACGATGGCACTCCATTTATCGGTTGGCAAAGGCAAGACAAAGGACAATCGATACAAGGGGCCATAGAAGATTCGATTAAAAATTTATTTGAAGAAACTGTGACCATTTTCGGAGCCGGAAGAACAGATGCTGGCGTTCATGCTATGGGACAGGTCGCTCATTTTGATATCAATAACAAAGAGCTTGAACCTTTTGTAATTAAAAATGCACTTAATGATCATCTACGCCCTTTTCCAATAGCTATCTTAGAAGTCGATGAAGTTGATAATACGTTTCATGCCCGTTTTAATGCACGTCAAAGAAAATATTTATATCGAATAGTTAATCGCAAATCTCCCTTAACAATTGAAAAGGGTAGAGCATGGCATGCGCACAAAGAGATAGATGTAGATCTTATGAAGGAATGTATATCATCGATTGAAGGCAAGCATGACTTTACAACGTTCCGTTCTGCTCATTGCCAGTCAGACAGTCCTATAAAGACAATTGATAGCCTTCAAATTACAAAATCAGAAGAAAATATTTATTTCGGATTTTCAGCGAAATCATTCTTACATCACCAAGTAAGGTCAATTGTAGGAAGTCTTAAATTAGTCGGTGAACAAAGCTGGCTGGTAAGTGATTTTCATGATGCTCTCGATTCTAAGGAAAGATCGAAATGTGGAGCAGTTGCTCCTCCAGATGGTTTGTATTTTATGGAAGTAAAATACTAGGTTTAAGAGGCCTGGTTTGGCCTCTTAATTATTGGGGGGAATTCTCGATTGTCTGAACACTTATTTCTAAGTTTTCATTGCTATTTCCGTAATAAACACCTCTGATCGGAGCTGCAAAACTTGCATCAAGTCCACAAGAAACTCTGATGTATCTCTCATCAGGGGAGCAGCGATTTGTAGGATCAAATCCAACCCAACCTAGATCATTTATATAAACTTCAGCCCAGGCATGAGTTGCTTGAAACTCAGAATCGTTTTCGTTTTTGTGCATATAACCACTTACATATCTTGAGGGTAAACCAATTGATTTAGCAGCAGAGATCATAATATGAGCCTGGTCTTGGCACACTCCTTTTTTTTGTTCCATAGCCATTGCAGCAGTAGTTTGTGTATTTGTAGTATATGGAACATAATCAATTTTCTCAGAAACAAGTCCGAGAATATTATGTGCCATTTTTAATATCTCGTTATCGTTACAACTCTCTCTTGCTTCTAAGCCAAGTTCATAAATCTCCTTATTTGGCTGAGTAAGTCTTGTATTTCTCATGTAAACCAAGGGATTAACTTTATCATTTACACTTTTGTAAACACCATCAGTATTAAATGTCTCTACAATTCCTTTTACAAGAAAGTAAACATTAGTTTCTTTCTCTTCACTTTTAAAATTTACTACATTGTTTCCTTCTGCGTCTCTAAAGATATCACCACCCTTCTTTTCGTTTCTTGTAACTTCCCAATCAATGATTTTTAAACCATTGTATGAAGAGGGTATAAGCTTAGTGGTTTGTATTAATCCTAAAAGATTATTATCATAATGGTAATTTGTTGTATGATTAACAGTAAGGTGCATATTATCTAAAAAAATGTGTTTGAATTTGATTGTCTAAAAACGATATCTTGGAAACAAAATTTGTAACATACTCATGCAGCCCAAAACTAATTATTGAATCAACGGTTTCTGTTTTGACTGAGTCATGGACATCTTTCAGTCCCATATATATATCTGTAATTTTTTCTGGACTACATTTTAGGCTGTTTAAATGATAGACAATATTATTAATACAGAAGCTAAGCGATCTTGAGCAGTCATTATTGAGTATAAAAAAATGAGCAATTTTAGTTGATGTTACATCTCCATCATAAGCCCAACGAAATGCCCTAAAAGAGGATAGTGACCTTAAAAGTATGATCCATTGTAAATTATCTAGATTACCTCCAATGTAATCTGCCGTTGGCAAAAGAACAAAATATTTTACGTCAAGTAATCTTGCTGAATTATCTGCTCTTTCAATAAATGTTCCAAGAAATATAAAATGATAACCATCATTTCTAAGTAATGAATTAGCTGATCCTCGAAACATATTCACCTGTTGTATTGTCCACTCGGTAAAATTCGGTAAGTCTGATCGAGAATATTTATTTTTTTTAAATTCAAGCATTTCTTGGTAAGATTTATTAATTGCAACCCACGCCTCAGGTGTGAAAGCAGTTCGTACAACTAGTGCGTTGTTTCTTGCGTTTAAAATACAGCTGTAAACTGAGGAGGGATTATCCTCATCAAAGAAAAGATAATCCTCGACATTTACTTGATTAATTTCATTATATTTTTGAAAATATCCTTGAGAAGCACCTGCTGCTGACAAAACAGAGTCCCATTCATTATGATACCCTTTTGGGTTCGGAAATAGAGACATGCGATACCCCACATCTAATAGGCGTGCCATTGTTTCAGCTCTTTCCATGTATCTACTGATCCAATATAAATTTTCGGCAGTTCTACTTAACATATTAATTAATCAGCAAGAACCCAAGTGTCCTTGACTCCTCCTCCTTGTGATGAATTCACGACGTATGATCCTTTATTTAGCGCAACTCTTGTAAGGCCACCTGGGCATAGTTGAGCTTGCTTACCTATCAAGCAGTATGGTCTCAAGTCCACACGTCTTCCTGTTATTTCATTATCAATGAGAGTAGGTGATGATGAAAGATCCAAAGTTGGTTGGGCAATATAGCCTTTAGGATTATTTTTTAATTTAAGAGAGAATTGCTCAATAGTTTTTTTTGTGGATTTTGGACCAATTAACATTCCATAGCCGCCAGAGCCATCAACCTCTTTTACAACGAGATTTTTAATATTTTCTAAAACAAATTTTAATTCATCATCTTTTTCGCATCGCCAAGTCTCAACATTTTCAAGAATAGGCATCTCACCTAAATAAAATTTTATCATTTCAGGAACATAAATATAAATAGCTTTATCGTCTGCAATACCGCAGCCTGGCGCAGAGCAAATATTAACCCCACCAGTTCGATATGCGTGGATAATACCTGGTACACCAATAACTGAGTTAGGATTATAAAATAATGGATCTATGTAATCATCATCAATGCGTCGATATATAACATCAACTTTTTTTGGCCCATCAACAGTTTTCATATAAACAAGGTCATTTTCTACATAAAGGTCACTGGCCTCGACCATTTCTATTCCCATTTGATCAGATAGAAAAGTATGTTCATAATAAGCGCTATTTAAATGTCCAGGAGTTAAGAGTACAACTGTGGGAATGGAGCTATCACATTTCTTAGGAGCCAAGCTCATTAGCGTTTGCAACAGTCTTGTGGGATAATCATCGACTCTTTGAACGCGATTTGAATGAAACAAATCAGGAAACATTTTCATCATAATTTCCCTGTTCTCCAACATGTATGACACACCTGAAGGTGTTCGACAGTTATCTTCCAAAACATAAAATTGATCTCTTCCAGTTCTTACTAAATCAACTCCTACAATGGGACTGTATATTTTGCGCGGCGGTGAAAAACCTACCATTGATTGGTCAAAAGATGCTTTTTTATAAACAATTTCTTCAGGAATTATCTTTGCTTTAAAAATTTCTCCACTGCTATAAATATCTGCTAAGAATGCATTGAGAGCTTTGGTTCTTTGAATGACGCCTTTCTCAATTTTAGACCATTCATGGTTAGTCAATATTCTAGGTATTAAGTCAAAGGGAATGATTCTTTCTGACATTGAATCATCTTGAACTGAAAATGTTATCCCTATTCTTTTAAAATGACTTTCAGCTTCTACATTTTTCTTACTGATCGCTGTAGAAGACATTGTTCTGAGCCATGAATTAACATTTAGATAGTGCTCTCTAATTTCAGCGTTATCGCTGTACATTTCATCAAACATGCTGTCAACATACATAAACAATGGATTTATTTAATTTTATGCAATTGCCAAATTGACAGATTTATTTTCTATTAAAGGTCAAAAAATCTGAGTATTTATCGCTCATGAGAAAAAAAATTGAAAAAGGCTTTAATTTCTCCCTTAAATATTTTCCTGGTCTTATAGTTATTTACTTCATTTACCTTATTTTTGGAGCGATTCTCTAGGGTTTTTATGTTTGGTACGAAATGGAACTTTAACCCATCACCTCTTAAATTAGACATAGCTCTGACAATCATGCTCATGTTATTGATAATACCAAAGTAGAATACTATTAATATTTGGTAAAATATAAATGCCTCAATACTATATTCATTTTCCACGCAGAAGATGAGATCTAAAAAAATTGTTGTTACCTCAAAATACATTGACCAAAATGGGCATGTTGGAGAGGCTGGCTATTTGTCAATCGCAATAGATGCGTTGTGGGAATTCAACAAAGAAATCGGCACATCGCAGAAATTTCTTCAATTATCATGCGCACCCGTAACATTTTCATCTAAAATTGATTATCTTAAAGAGGTGTTTGAGCATGAGGAAATCGAATTTAGAATAGAACGGTTAACTCCTCCTGAAGATAAAAGAAAATGGATACGAAAAATCCTATTATTTAAAAGTTCTGGAGAGTTAGCAGTTAAAATTCTTGCCAACGGAGCGTGGTTTGATCTTAATTCTAGAAAAATTACAACCCCACCAAATGAAATTACGGAAATCTTTGATAAAAATTTTTACGGTTCAGAAACTAAATAATATCTAACTAAAATATTTTTTTAAAACAAGTAAATAAATTTCTTTGAGATTTTCTATATCTTGCAATTTTACGTGTTCATCTATCTGGTGAGCTGTTTCACCTATGAGGCCAAATTCTGCAACCTCACAATAATCTTTAAAAAACCTTGCATCGGAAGTACCCCCTGTTGTTGTAAGTTCTGCACTTAAGCCAGTGATTTCATCAGACGAACTTTTTATAATTTCTGTAAAACTTCCCTGTTTAGTTAGAAAGGGTTCTGCTGAATTATTATACTCAACATTGGATACATAATCAGTATTTTTAACTTGTTCACTGATAATTGTATCAATAGTTTTTATTAAACTCTCCTTACTATGCTTAATATTATATCTAATATTAAATGTACCTTCTGCACTTTGAGGCACAACATTTGAAGCGCCATCACTTGAATTTATTTTAACAATTTCTACGTTTGAAGGAGGAAAGTCTTCAGTCCCCTTATCTAATTCTAAACTAATTATATTGTTCAAAATTTTAGTGAGAGAGTCGATCGGATTTAGTGTCCATTGAGGGTATGCAACATGGCCTTGTTTACCAGTGATGCTAATTTTAGCAGTAAAGCTTCCTCTTCTTCCAATTTTAACCATCTCACCCAACATACTCGGACAAGTTGGTTCACCAACGATACATGAGTCGATTTTTTCTCCATTATTGTATATTTCCTCTAATACTTTTTTAGTTCCATTTATTGCTGGCCCTTCTTCATCATTAGTTATTAGCAGACTTATAGTGCCTTTGAGTTCATTATTATTAATATAATCTTTCACAGCACAAACAAATGCAGCAATTGCAGACTTCATGTCGCTAGCTCCACGGCCATAAACATTTCCATCTTTTTCAGTTGCATTAAACGGGTCACAGCCCCATGCGTTTATATCACCAACTGGAACAACATCTGTATGCCCACCAAAACAGATATGAGGTGCACCATTTCCAATTTTAGCAAAGAGATTGTCTACATCTGGCGTATCGCTATCACTAAATAAATATCGCTTACAATTAAAACCAATGTTTGATAACTCTTTTTCAAGTAAATCTAGTACACCATCATTTTTAGGAGTGACACTCTGACAAGATATCAGCGCCTTTGTTAATTCGATAACTTCCATAATACTTTACTCTCTTAATAGATCATTAATGGAGGTCTTTTTTCTTGTATTTTCATCAACTGTCTTAACAATGACTACACAATAAAGACTTGGTTTTGCTGGATCTTCATTTGGCATTGTCCCAGGAACAACGACAGAGTATGCGGGAACTTCACCATACAGTATTTCACCAGTTGCACGATTAACTATTTTTGTGGAGGCGCCGAGATAAACACCCATAGACAAAACTGACCCTTCTCGAACAATAACACCCTCTGCAACCTCGGCTCGAGCGCCTACAAAACAATTATCTTCAATTATTACAGGATTTGCTTGTAGAGGTTCAAGGACACCGCCGATGCCAACCCCCCCAGAAAGATGACAATTCTTGCCGATCTGAGCGCATGAACCTACAGTTGCCCATGTATCAACCATAGTTCCTTCGTCAATATAGGCACCAATGTTTACAAATGAAGGCATCAAGACAACTCCCTTGCCAACAAATGAACCCTCTCGTACTGTTCCATTTGGCACGTGCCGATAACCAGCTGCTTTCCATTGATCTTCATCCCAATCAACAGTTTTGCCTTTGACTTTGTCAAACCATGATGTGTAAGGACCTCTGAGGATTGTATTTTCATTAATTCTGAATGAAATAAGAACAGCTTTTTTTAACCATTGATTTACAGTCCACTGATTATCAACTTTTTCAGCAATTCGGAGCTCACCACTGTCTAGTTTCTTAATAACTTGATTTACTGCTTGAGAAACATCTGTATCACTTGGTGATAAGTTTGCTATATTCTCCCAAGCGCTTTCAATACTCTCTTTTAATTTTTGATTTTCACTCATAAGTTTACTTTTTTATTAATGTCCCTGCTCCTTGCGTTGTTAGAAGCTCCATGGCAACAGCGTTTTGTTTTCTCCCATCAATTAAGGCGACCCCTTTTGCCCCATTTTTTAAGGTATTAAAGCATGCTTTGATCTTAGGTATCATACCGCTTTTTATAGTGCCTTTTTTTATGTATTGAAATGCTTTTTTACGATCGAGCTCTGTTATCAATTTCTTATTGTTATCCAGCACTCCTGCTACATCGGTTAAAAGCAATAACCTCTCAGCTTTTACTGACTCAGCGATGTAAGCAGCTGCTGTGTCTGCATTAATATTCAATGTATTTTTATTTGTATCAATTCCAAGTGGTGCGATAATTGGAATATGATTACTTTTAAGGGCTTTCATTATCAAATTTTTATCAATACCTCTAGGCTCCCCCACGAAACCAATATTACCATTCATCGCAATCTTTGCCTTAAGCACTCTTGTCATTATTCCATTAAATCTTTTTGTTTTACCCCCATTTTTTTTGATTTCATCAGATATTAGTTTATTCAAATCGTGAGACAAAATTCTTTTGACAACTCCAAGCACACTTTTTGTAGTCACCCTTAATCCTTGATACTCTTCATTATTAATTTTTCTTTTTTTTAATTCTTTTTCTATTTGAGGACCACCACCGTGAACTACAATAACTTTAATACCCAATTGATTTAATAAGGATATATTTTTTGCAAATGATTTTAAAAGTGCAGGTTTAGTCAGAGCGTATCCTCCATACTTTATAACGATAATTTTATTCTGATATTTTTTTATAAAGGAAAAAGTTTTGGTATGGAATTTTTTACCAGATATCCAATATCTTTCTAAAAGCTCTTTGCTTTCAGACTGTTTATTTTGAAGAGACATTTTATTAATTTGTTTTTATTGTGGTTCTTTTAGTAATAATCCACTGCTGGATGATTGAAAGAACGTTATTCGTAGTCCAATAAATCACTAGTCCAGCTGCAAATTGTGCCAGTAGAACTGTTATGAAAAATGGAAAAAACATAAATATTCTTGCTTGAATTGGATCAGGTGGTGCTGGGTTTAATTTTTGTTGAATATACATTGTGACACCCATCAATACTGGCCAAATGCCAATAATCATAAAAGAAGGGGGATCCCACGGAATTAAGCCAAATAAATTAAAGATAGTTGTGGGATCTTTTGCCGCCAAGTCTTGTATCCAACCATAAAAAGGCGCATGCCTCATTTCAATTGATACAAAAAGCATTTTGTAAATCGCAAAGAAGAAAGGGATTTGAATCAGTATAGGTAAACATCCTGATATCGGATTCACTTTTTCTTTTTTGTATAATGCCATCAACGCTTGTTGTTGTTGGGTTCGATCATCTTTATAGAGATCTTTTATTCGAGTCATTTCTGGTTGAAGCATTTTCATTTTTGCCATTGAAACGAATGACCAGTTTGCGAGTGGGAAAAAGACTATTCTTGTTATGACAGTTAGGTAAATAATAGCCAAGCCGAAATTACCTGACAATTGAGAGAAGAAGTAAATAACATTAAACAATGGTTTAGTTAGGAAGTAAAACCAACCCCAATCAATGGCAAGATCAAAATTATAGATGCCATAATCTTCTTTGTATCTATCAATTAATTTAGCTTCTTTGGCTCCAATAAAAATTTGACTATCAACGGTATGCGTTTCACCACCAGGCACATTCGTAGCGTTTAAAGATCTATAATAAGCAATATAGCCATTGTCATACGTATAAATGGCTTTAAAAGATTTTTCTTGATCAGGTATCAATGCAGCCAGCCAGTATTTATCAGTTATACCAACCCAGCCATTATCACTTTCAAAATTAAGTGTTTCTTGATCATCTTTTAAATCACTATAGTCGATAAGTTCAAGTTTTTCTTTGAGAACCCCAAGCAATCCTTCGTGAAGAATAAACATTCCTGATAAAGATGGTGATTGTTTCCGAGTTACTTTGCTTGCATTGTTAATAACTATATTATCAGTGGAGTCATTGACGACTTTTTGAGTGACATCGAACATGTAATCTTCATCAAGGGTTATGCTTGTGATAAAAGTTTGTCCGCTTTTATTTGACCATTCAAATTCAACTTCATTTGAAGTATCTAAAACTGAAACATTATTTTTGATTTTCCACACTGTTTCAGCATTTGGTGTTTCAAATGCAGCGTCTGGATTTTTTATCCATCCAAAAGTAACTTCGTATCCATCAAAGGTGTCTAACGGTTGAAGAAGTCTAATATTTTCTGACTCTTCTTCCTGCGTTTCATTATATTTCTTTAAAACAATATCATCAATTTTAAGACCTTTTAAATTAATTGAACCAGAAATACTCTGAGTATTTATATTAACTCTTTGATCTTTGCTTAGGGCTTCACTCAAATCAATAGTATTCCCATTATCTATGCCAAGTGAGTCTTCAATCTCGGCTATCGCTTCCATGTCTAGTTCGTCTGAGTTAACTTCAGATATTTCTTCATCAAGGCTAAACCCATCTAAATTTTGCTGCTCAGGAGCTTCAAAAAAGAAACTCCATATGAAAAGTACTCCAATTGAGAGAATTATCGCAAAAATTAGGTTTCTGCTTTCCATTTACTTATTTCTTTCCTTCGGTACCGGGTCATATCCCTCAGAGCTACCAAGAAATTTTATTGGATGGCACTTGCTAATTCTTTTAATTCCAAGGCATGTTCCTTTGAGTGCACCGTGATATTGAATAGCTTCTTTTGTATATTCAGAGCATGTTGGTATAAAACGACATGAACTTGGAAAATAAGGAGAGATTAACCTTTGATAAATGGTAATTAAAAATAGGAAACAATATTTTATCATAAAATTATCTGTGTATTTTTTTTAATGCTGTAAGCATTTCATTTTCTAATTTTTTAAAATCTTCAACCATTGCATTTTTTTTTCCAATGATGACATAATTCCATTTTTTAATGCCATAGTTCGCTAATACTGTATTTGCTAGCACTCTTAATCTTCTTTTAATTTTATTACGTACTACCGCATTTCCATTTTGTTTTGAGACTGTATAGCCAACCTTAATTTCATTGCTATTCTTAACCTCAAATGCTTGTAAAAGAAAGGATCTACTCCGATAAAATAGACCTTTTTTAGCCTCTAGAAAATCCTTAGAGGATTTAAGTGTAACTAGACTTTTCATGATGGACTGATTATTTAGGCTGAAAGAACTTTTCTACCTTTAGAGCGACGTCTAGCCAAGATTATACGACCATCTTTAGTAGCAGACCGGGCTCTAAAACCGTGTCGTCTTTTCTTTACTAGATTACTGGGCTGAAACGTTCTTTTCATAATAAATTAATTAGATTGAATTTGTGAAATGGCTTATAAATTGCATTCATTATATAGTCAATTAATATTCATTAATTAAGTTAAATGTTCAAAAACAAGATAATAAACACCATCATTGGCATCTCCTTATTTGTGAGTGTTCTCTATTTACTAGGCAAATATAACCCCATATCAATGGAATTTTTAATTAATCAACATGGCTTAATACAAGATTATATTATTGCAAATCCCGTTTTATCCGTATTTTTCTGTGCATTGATTATAGCGCTGATGATCTCAATTATGGGACCAATTACACCTGTATGTATTTTAGCAGGTTTCTACTTTGGCATATACATTGGATTGATCATTGCAATCATAGGAGAAGTGATAGGGGCTATGGTTGTATTTGTTTATGCACGGTATTTCTTTAAAGAATATATTCTGAGACAGTTTGGTTCAAGATTTGATAAGTTTAAAGAGGGCTTTAATCGTAATGCAATAAGTTATCTTCTTTTTATAAGGGTAATTGGCGGAGTACCTTTTGGAATACAGAATTTACTTCCCGCAGTATTAGACATGAAATTAAGAGACTATTTTATTGCAACTATATTTGGAGTAATCCCCTGGGCATATATTCTTGTTAGTATTGGAAATGGTATTCAAAATATAGTTGATACACAAAGCTTCTCTAGTGAAGATATTCTCAAAGTAGAGTATTTGCTTCCAGTTCTTTTAATTAGTGTAATTGTTATAATTCCTGTGATTTATAAATTTATTAAAAAAAGATTTTAGTTTATTAATATAAGAGTAGCTTATAAACAATTCTACATGCGCCGGTGGCTCAGCTGGATAGAGCACCAGACTACGAATCTGGGGGTCGGGAGTTCGAATCTCTCCCGGCGCGCCAAAAAAATATTATGTTTGAAAAATTATCAAATAAACAAAAAGGAACGTTACTTGCCTTTATAGGTGTCATGATTATTACTCCAGATGCGCTTATTATCAGATCTGTGAGTGTAGAGACATGGGATCTTTTATTTTACCGTTCACTTTTACCAGGACTTGCTCTCTTAATTGGGTATTTTATTTTTTTTTATCATAGAGCCTTGGATGATTTTAAAAACATTGGCTTGCCAGGCATCATCAATGCACTTTTAGTTCTTGGAGCTAACGTAACTTTTGTGATGGCGCTGGCAAATACAGATGTAGCAAATGCACTTATCATGATTAGTTTGGTGCCAATAATTGCAGCAATTTTCTCTTTTATTTTCTTAAATGAAAAGCCTGAGATAATTACGTGGTTCTGTTCTTTTGGATGCCTATTAGCTGTAATTTTCATTTTTTATGAGTCATATGAACTCAATAAGTACCTAGGAGACTTCTATGGACTACTATGCGCAATTTTTGTTGGCGCTAGTCTTACGGTAATGAGAAGATCGCCTGAAATAAATTTCGTACCCTCATATATCCTAGGTAAACTAGCTACTGCTGTACTATCAGCATTTTTTGTCTCAGTATTTGTGATTGGCACGCATGATCTATTATTGATATCTCTTATGATTATAACTGTAGGAGTATCGTTTGTATTTATAAGTATAGCGCCTCAATATGTTAGTTCGCCAGAAGTTGGCATATTTTTTCTACTTGAAACTTCGCTGGGTCCTTTATGGGTATGGCTGTTTATATTTGAAGAACCTACTCAGAAAACCTTGATAGGTGGAATATTAATTATACTTATAGTATTTGGACATTCTTATTACATGATTAAAAAAGAAAATATTGATAAGGCAGCTCTATGAGAGTTTTAATACTGTTTTCTTTTTTATTAATTTTTTCATGTGCTCAGCCTCAAACAAAGCTTCCAGAATACAGTACCGTCCTTACTGATAAAGAAAGAGATATTCAAAATCAGATGTTCGCAGATTCTTGGCTAAATACTTACATTCCATTTTCTGTAATGGGGACTGATATTTTATTTAGTGCTGCAGATCTTTGTGAGGAAGATGACCGCATTTATTCTCTAGGCATGAACTTAGGAAATGAAAATTCAGCATATGAGAGTATTCGAGAAGAGATAAATCAATCATTAGGTCTAGGATCTAAGTTAAAGGTTGTAAGCCTTGGCTCAGTTTCACCGGCTGGTAAAGCAGGAATATTAGCTGGAGATGAGATTCTTGAAATTGATGGAGAAAAGATCAAACAAGGTAAGGATGCATATTCCTCATATATCGAGAAGGTAGATAGAGAATATAAAAAATTGTATGATTTAAAAATCTTGAGAAATAGTGAGATTATTGATTTTGAGGTTCGAAGTGAGCAGAGATGTAGATTTGATTTTGTGATTGACCTCGATAACAATACATTTAATGCATTTGCGAATGGTGACATCATGGTCTTTTCACTGAGAATGGCCAAGTGGTTAATGATGAATGAAACAGGTGCAGCAATCGTTTTTGCACATGAACTGGGTCATAATGCAAATAAGCATGTTACTGATAAAATTGAGAACGCTCAGGCGGGAGCACTTCTGGGTTTACTTTTAGGCATTTATGTCGGTCTTCCCCAAGATATGATGGAAATTGGTCAAAGTATGGGGGCCTCCGCATATTCAATTGATTATGAGAATGAGGCAGATTACTTAAGTATGTATATTCTTCAGAGGGCTGGCTATAATCTTGATGACGCGGTTGATTTTTGGAGGAGGTTTGCAGTAGAAGTTCCAAATTCTATATATTCTCAGGGTGGTACACATCCATCAACAGCAGAAAGATATGTAAGAATGGAAGCGACAATTCAAGAAATTAAAAATAAAATAGAAAAAAATGAACCATTAATTCCTAGTTATGAGAAAGCTGATTAAAAAATGAGTTTAATGAACGCTGTGATATGCGTAGTAGTAATTTTGTTGGTGTTTTCTTTCAGCTTAAGTTTAATTTTGAGTTTTTAATTACTTATCCTAAACTTTTTTTTAGCTTTTCTTCTTTCTCTAACCTTACTTAATGGCTGGTAGGCTTGCTTGTAATGAGATTGACAATATACAACACCTTCTTTGGTGTTTCTGCCACAAAACTTAAAATCGATTTCCTCTGGTTCACCTAAGGGCCATCGGCAAAGTCCATCTTTTATATCCTGAAATGCTGTCGGATTCATCGGCTCATCGATGACGGGTGAAATATCTATTATTTTTTGTGCTTGAGATATATTAACCCTTTTCTTTCTTATAATTGAGATACCACCATTAGACTTCTTTGATGCCATCCTTCCAGAAAGTCCTAGTCTATGAGCTTTACCAATTACTGCATTCCTGGTCACTTCTCCAAGTTCAGTCGCAATTCTGCTAGCTGTAAGTCCTTCTTCCCACAATTGCTTAAGTTTTTCCACTCTTTCATAAGTCCAAGACATAGTAATCTCCTTAATTATTAAAATCTTACCACTACATTTTGAGTAAATTCAATACAAATATACTAAATATTGAATTATTTTAAATTTCTTGTGAGTAGATATAAATTTTCATTAAATTTCAGATAAATAGTTATCTTATTGAAATTTAAATATTAATGACATTTTACGAAATATATTTAAATAGTTGCTATGAATTACAACCCTATAGGTTTTATCACTCTTTATAAAAAGGAAGTCCAAAGATTTACAAAAATACCTTTGCAGACAATTGCTGCACCTGCTTTAACAAGCTTGTTATTTTTAATCATATTCACAACTGCCATTGGCTCTGTCAGGGCAGACTATCCACTAGATAGTTTTAAAAATTTTCTTTTTCCTGGACTTATCATGATGACTATTATTCAGAATGCGTTTATGAATAATTCATCATCAATTTTAATGTCAAAGGTACAAGGAAATATTGTAGATTTGCTTATGCCTCCACTTAGTAACGTTGAAATTATTTTGGCATTCACTCTTGCTGGAATAACTCGTGGTCTTGCTTCAGCTATAGCGTGTGCTTTAGTTATGATGCCATTCATTGAGGTAACTGTTTATAATTTGTGGATTATTTTGATCTTTGCAATTCTAGCATCAGCTATAATGTCATTAATTGGGATGATATCTGGTATCTGGGCTGAAAAATGGGACCATTTAGGTACAGTTGGTAATTTTGTGATCGTACCACTATCTTTTTTATCTGGAACTTTTTATTCAATTACAGTCCTACCTGATGCAATACAAAAGGCAAGCCTCATTAACCCATTCTTTTATATGATAGATGGCTTTAGGTTTGGATTCTTAGGGGCAAGCGACTCTTCAATTTTACATGCATTTACTATATTGATTATGGTTTTGATATCTCTAATAGTTATTAATTATTTAATGTTAAAAACTGGTTATAAATTAAGAGTTTAAAATGAATAATATATTGCCAACATACCCAAGGTCTGAGTTAACGTTTACTCACGGCGAAGGAAGTTATTTATACGAAAAATCAGGTAAAAAATATTTGGACTTTGGTACAGGTATAGCAGTAAATTCGTTAGGATATTCTCATCCTTACCTAATTCAAAAACTAAAGGAACAATCAGAAAAACTCTGGCACCTTTCAAATGTATATCAAATTCCTGAGCAAGAACTATTAGCTTCACGTTTGTGTGAATTATGTTTTGCAGACTATGCTTTCTTTTGTAATTCAGGCACTGAAGCAGTAGAGGCAAGTATTAAAATTGCTAGAAGATATTTTCACAAAACTAAAAATTCTAAAGTGAAAAAAGAGATTATTAGTTTTAGTGGATCTTTCCATGGAAGAACTATAGGTGCGCTTGCTGCTCAAGGCCCTGAAAAAATGGAAACATTTAATACAGCTGTGAATGATTTTAAGTTTCTTGAGTTTGGTGATCATGAATTATTAAAAAGTGCAATTAATGAAAACACTGCAGCGGTAATAATAGAACCCATTCAAGGTGAAGGCGGAGTAAGAGAAGTTCCTTCATTTTGCTTAGATGCGATCAGGAAATTGTGTGATGAAAATGAAGTTTTGCTTATATTTGATGAAGTGCAATGTGGAATGGGTCGAACAGGAAAAATGTTCGCATATCAGTGGTCAAATATAGAACCAGATATAATGACTATAGCAAAGGCAATTGGTAACGGTTTTCCAATCGGAGCATGTTTGACCTCAAAAAAGGTAGGTGACGCTATGGAGTTTGGGTCACACGGATCTACCTTTGGTGGAAATCCACTAGCGTGCAGTGTTGGAAATGCTGTGCTAGATTTGATGACTTCCTCTAAATTTTTTAGTGAAGTTATCACAGTCTCTGAAAAATTATTATTAGATCTAAATAAAGTTGCTAATGATTACCCAGATATTATTGAGGGCATAAGAGGAAAGGGTTTTATTCTAGGATTAAAATGTAACATTAATAATGAAGATTTTGTTAGACAAGCACGTAAAAATTTCATTTTAACGGTTAAGGCCTCTGATAATGTTGTAAGGCTTCTTCCCCCAATAAATTTATCTAATTCAGAATGTGAAGAAGCAATTGATAAAATTAGATCGACTTGCAAAGAGCTATCCTCGTGAAAAACTTTGTAGATATTAAAGATTTTACTGCTGCTGAAATTAATGCTGTGCTTAATTCAGCTATAGAAAATAAAAATCACAACTTAAGCTCAGAAGAAATATTGTCTGGAAAAAACCTAATTTTATTTTTTGAGAAAAATTCTACAAGAACAAGGCTTTCATTTGATCTTGCAGTTAAGCAACTTGGCGGTTCATCAATTATACTCAATGGCTCAGATATACACTTGAGCAGCGGTAAGGAAAGTCTCTCAGACACAATCAAAACTTTCGGTCTCTATTCTGAAGGGGTTGTTATGCGAGTAAATAATCACCAGACCATATTGGAAACTATAGAAGTTTCAAGTGTGCCTATTATTAATGGACTTTCAAATTTATCTCATCCGTGCCAATGCATGGCGGGTCTAATGACAATCATTGAAGAAAAAGGTTCTTTAGAAAATTTAAATATTATTTGGTTTGGCCCTATAACCAATGTAGCGCATTCATGGATTGAAGCTCATTCCAAAAATTTAGGATTTAAATTTAGTATTTTTTCACCTGACAGATCGAGAGATTTATACTTATCTAAGACTAAAAAATATAAAGAAAACTTAAATGTAGAAAGTATTATTCATAATCAAATTAATGATGAAATTTTATCTGCAGCTGATGTAATTATGACAGACACATGGCAGTCAATGGGCGAAGAAACTGATGAACAAGTGATTAAAGAGTTACATGATTATAGAGTAACAAAATCATTAATGAATAAGGCAAAAAAAGATTGCATGTTTATGCATTGCTTACCAGCAAATAGGGGTCAAGAAGTTGAAGAAGCAGTAATTGATGGAGCAAACTCAAGAATTTGGGAAGAGGCATCTAATAGACTCCATGTCCAAAAACAAATTCTTAGAATATTAATATAGTTATTTTTTCCAAAAGGCAGGATGAAGTATCACTAGAACAGTGAGAATCTCAAGCCTTCCCAATAACATTGAAAAAATCAATACCCATTTTGCAAATGTACTAATTTCATAAAAGGAGTTTTCAGGACCAATCATTTCGCCAAGACCAGGCCCAACATTTGCAAGTGATGTTGCAGCAGCTGACAAACTGGTCACAAAATCTAGTTCTGTTGTAGAAAGTAATAATGTAATAACAATAAAACTCAAAATAAATATAAAGAAAAAACTCATTACGGACGAAGTCACATCTTCTTCAATTTTTTTATGATTATAGTGAGGAACAAAAACTCCATGAGGATGAAGCAGTTTTTGAATTTGCATTTTTAATGTTTGTAACAAGATTTGGAGTCTAAATACTTTTATTCCACATGTTGTTGAACCAGCACAACCTCCAATAAACATTCCAAAAAATAAAAGATAAATTGGAAAAGGTCCCCATAAATTATAATTATCGGATGTATAACCAGTCCCAGTAATTATAGAAATAACATTGAATGCTCCACTTCTAATTGAATCTTCAATACCTTTTATATCAGTGAACCATAAATATAATATTACCAACAGAGAGCTAAAAAATATTATTCCAAGAAACGTGAGTATCTGTGTGTCTGAAATTATTCTTTTGAAACCATCCTTGAATGCTTCAAGATAAATTAATATTGGAAGACTACTCAGTACCATAAAAATTATTGCAATATATTCCAACGACTGACTGTTAAAACTAGCAAATGAATTATTTTGAGTTGAAAATCCACCAGTAGCAATTGTTGTCATTGAGTGAACTAGAGCATCAAAGAAGTTCATCCCGCCTAACCAATATGCAACTAAGCAAACTAATGTGAGTGTAAAATAAATTATGATGACAGCAGAGGCTATCTGTGTTGTTCTGGGAAGAATTTTATCTGTTGTATCTGAGTTTTCTGCCCTGAATACCTGCATTCCTCCAACCCGAAGAACAGGCAAAATACTTACAGCCATCACAATAATTCCAATACCACCCATCCATTGCAACAAACCTCTCCATATTAACATTCCCTCAGTTAATGACTCAACATTTTGAATAACACTCGATCCAGTTGTTGTAATTCCCGACATTGACTCAAATATAGAGTTCGTAATATCCAAACCGTCTTCAGAAAAATAAAAAGGAAAAGAAGCAAATATACTAATTGATAACCAGGATAATGAAGTAATTAAAAATGCATCCTGCATCAAAATTTTATTACTTACTTCATTTCGAGTAGATATTAGGAATGTAACACCAAATCCAAATGTTATAATCGCACTTGTAATAAAAGACTTCCATGTATTATTACCCATTCCAAGATCAATTATCATTGGGATAAGCATTACGAGACTAAGGGCAATTAAAAGATACCCTAATACATTAAGTATTATCTTAAAATTTATCATCAAATTTAATTATTAATTCTTTTTAAGAATAGATCCTTGATCGATCATACTATAAAACTCTCTCCTAGTAGAGGAGTCAGTTCTAAATTTGCCTAAAAGTTGACTTGTGACCATAGAAATACCTGGTGTACCAATTCCTCTTGTTGTCATGCATTGGTGCTGCGCTTCAACAACAACTGCTACACCTTTTGGTTTAAGAACATCTTGAATACAATTAGCAATTTGAGCAGTTAGCTTTTCCTGGATTTGCATTCTTTTCATGTAAATACGCGTAATTCTTGCAAGCTTACTTATTCCTACCACTCTTTTATTGGGTAAATATGCTACATGCGCCGAACCGATAAAAGGGGCAATATGGTGTTCACAGTGCGATTCAATCCTGATGTCGCGTAGCATAATAATTTCATCATAACCCTCAAGTTCGTCAAAAGTTTTTGATAATACTTCTTTAGGATCATCATTGTAACCTGAAAACCAATCTTCATAGGCCCTTACAACTCTTTTAGGAGTCTCTAATAAGCCTGGTCTATCAGCATTCTCTCCAACAAAAGATAATAGGGTTTTAACTGCTGCCTCTGCTTCTTGACGAGTAGGCTTTATATTTTTCTTTTTTTTCATGATTTTGAAGTCAGATTACTATATGAAAATCTATAAAATATATAGTTTTATTATTTATGAAAAAAACCAATTAATAATCAGAATAGACAATAATATATAAAATTTGTTAATTTTTCAGCTATTTACAAGAATAATATGTTAATGTCCAGAAATATGCCGTCAATACGTGAAATTAGTAAAGATGCAAAAGCATGGCCATTTGTTGAGGCTAAGAAAATAATAAAAAAAGCTCAAAATAATAATAAGCAAAAAATTAGATTACAAACTGGATATGGTCCAAGTGGATTACCACATATTGGTACATTTGGTGAGGTCGCAAGAACAACAATGATTCTGAATGCCATAAAATCATTATCAGAAATTGAAGTAGAGCTTATAGCCTTCTCTGATGATATGGATGGACTTCGTAAGGTACCTGACAATGTCCCTAATCAAAGAATATTAGAAGAAAATCTTCATAAGCCACTCACATCAATTCCAGATCCATTTGAGATAAGTAAGAGTTTTGGTGACCATAATAATGAAATGTTGCAAGAATTTTTAGATAAATTTGATTTTAAATATACCTTTAAAAGTGCGACTGAACTTTACACTTCGGGGTTTTTTGATAATCAACTTATTAATGTATTGAATAATTATGAGTCAATTAAAAATATTATTCTACCAACATTAGGAGAAGAAAGAAAAAAAACATACAGCCCATTTCTTCCAATATGCCCGGACTCTGGACATGTTCTGGAAGTTGAAATCGTTTCAATTAATCCTGAAAACAATACAATTACATATTTAAGTAAGAATAAAGAAGTTGAGCAATCTATTTTAAAAGGAAAATGTAAACTCCAATGGAAAGTTGATTGGGCAATGCGATGGGGTGCCCTTGATATTGATTATGAAATGTACGGAAAAGATCTAATACCTACATTCCAACTTTCTGCAAAAGTAAGCCGAGCACTTGGTTATCCACCTCCAGAGAACTATTTTTATGAACTTTTTCTTGATCAAAATGGGGAAAAAATATCGAAGTCTAAAGGAAATGGATTAACCATAGAGCAATGGTTGTCATACGCACCTAAAGAAACGTTAAGTTATTTTATGTATCAAAACCCAAGAAGGGCCAAGAAACTCTTTCATGATATCATCCCAAAGTCATCTGATGAGTTCTTAAGTCATTTAAACAAATTTAATACTCAATCTGATCAAGAGAAAATTGAAAATCCAGTTTGGCACATTATGAACGGTGAAAACTCTATAGGAAATGTAAATGTAACATATAATCTTATATTAAATCTCGTTGCTGCAAGTGGAAAAAATGATCCTGCGATTATTTTAGATTTTGTTAAGAAATACGATGAAAATATAAGTAGTTCTAATAGTCAATTTATTAATGATTTAATAAAAGGGGCAATTAATTTTGAAATAGACATTACTTCAGAACAAATAAATTATAAGACCCCATCAAGTGAGGAAAGAAAGATCTTTGAGGATCTAATAAATAGATTGCGTAGTCAGAGTGAAAATGCCGATGCTGAAACCATTCAAACTGAGATATATCAAATAGGAAAAGATCACAATTTTGAAAACCTCAGGGATTGGTTTAAACTTATTTATCAAGTACTTTTTGGCAAAGAAGACGGACCAAGATTTGGAACTTTTATTGCGATATATGGAATAAAACAGACCATTGAGTTGATTGAAGAAAAGTTAAAGTAAATTTAAATGAGAAGGATATTTTTTAATATACTAAAGAACCTTGACCCCGAAGTTGCCCACAACTTAACAATAAATGCGCTTAAACTTCCAAATCCATTTATTGAAAGTAATAATGATTTTTCTATTTTAAGCAATGATATTAATGGACTAAGTTTTAAGAATCCTATCGGAATGGCTGCAGGATTTGATAAAAATGCTGAAGTTATAAATTCATTATTCAATTTAGGATTTGGTTTTACCGAGTGTGGAACTGTCACACTAAGACCTCAATTTGGAAATGTTAAACCTAGGGTATTCCGATTAGCATCGGATAAAGCTATCATAAATAGACTAGGCTTTAATAATAATGGCATTGAAAAATTTTTGACAAATATGAGTAAATCAAACAAAAATGGAGTCCTTGGAGCAAATATTGGGCCCAACAGAGACACAGAAAATTTTGTTGATGATTTTATTAATTTATACTCTCAAGTAGTTGATTACTCAGATTACGTTACTGTAAATGTATCTTCACCTAATACTAAGAATTTAAGAGAGATACAAGAGCACGATACATTAAATACATTGCTTTACGAATTATCTCAATTAAGAAAAAATATGAAGACACAAAAAAAGATTATCCTAAAAATTGATCCTGATAGTACTAAACAGCACTACAGCATGATACTTAATTTAGTTCAGAAATACAAAATCGACGGCATAATTGCTACTAATACAACTATTTCTCGTCCTAAAGATTTAAGAGATGAGTATAAAGATGAAGAAGGGGGCATTTCAGGACAGCCACTTAAAGAATTATCAAATAAAGTATTAAGTTTCCTCTCAAAAGAAACAAACGGAGAATTGCTTCTTATTGGTGTCGGAGGCATTTCTAATGCAGAAGATGTTTATACTAAAATTAAATTGGGAGCGTCATTAGTTCAATTGTATACAGCACTTACTTTCAATGGACCTCAAATGATAAATAACGTGAAAAAGGATTTATCCTATCTTTTGCAAAATGATGGACACAAAAGTATCTCAGATGCAGTAGGTATTATTCATTCATGAACAAAATAATGGATATTCCATTTCATCAAAGAAAAAGACAAATTAATAAAAAAAATAATCGAGAGTCTATAATAACTTCCTCAAGAAAAATTCTTACTGAAAAAAGTATAGATAATGCAAGTGTTAGAGAAATTGTTTCAATCGCTAAACTTGGTTCTGGTACATTTTATAATTACTTTGATGATAAAAATGCAGTTTTTTTAATAATCATTGAAAGGCTAGTCAATGAATTCAGCAATTACTTTATGAAAAAAATAAATGAAGCTCAATCTTTCGATCAGACTGTTGAGATAGCCTTTAATAGTTGGTTTAATTGGATTTTAGATGAAGAAGAAAATTACTTATTTATAAAAAATAATAGAAAATACATATTAGACTTAAAGTGGCTTTCGGCTCATTCTAAGGAGTATGCGAGATTTAATAATAATTTATATGAATTCGTGATTAATCTCTCAAAAAAAACAAAATTTCCTCAAAACGATATTTCTTTTATGATCACATCTGTCATGGCAGTATGTATAAATCTTGGTGACGAAATGTTGACACGCAGTGATGTATCCCCTGATGATGCTTCAAACTTTGCGACTAAACTTTTTTTGAAGGGCTTATAATTTATGGCAAAAAGTATATTTATTACTGGGGCAGCCTCTGGCATAGGCAAAGCTACAGCAATATCATTTGCTGAAAAAGGTTGGAATGTTGGTTTGTTTGATATCAATGAGGAAGGTCTCAAAGAAGTAGCAAATGAAATTGGACATAACAAATGCATGTATCAGAAGCTAGATGTGACAAGTATTCAGGAGTGGAAAGAAGCTGAAAAAAGTTTCTCAGAATATACATCAGGAACATGCAATATTTTTTTTAATAATGCGGGCATAGCTAATTTTGCTGGAGCTTTTGAAGACGTACCTGTCGATGAAATTTATAAAATAATAGATGTTAATTTTAAAGGAGTTGCCAATGGATGTATTTCGATGCTGAGTTTATTAAAGAATACAGAGAATAGTCTTCTTTTAAATACCAGTTCCGTAGCAGGGCTAGTGCCTACACCTGGTATTGCTATCTATGGAGCAACCAAGCATGCAGTAAGTTCACTAACCGAGTCTTTAAGAATTGAATATGAAAGACATGGCATAAGAGTTTCTGAAATTAATCCATGGTTTACAGAAACGCCAATACTTGAGGCGAGAAACGTGTCATCTGATATGCAAAGTCAATGGGAACGAGATTTTGTAAATGAGCGAACTAGGATATACCCAGTTTCAAAAGTCGTTGATAAAGTCTGGCTGGCATATAGAAGTAAGAAAATCCATCATACTGTAGGATTAGAAGCAAATCTTGCTACATTCTTAATGCGTTATATTCCTTCTTTTATTAGAAGAATGAGTAAAAAGCTTTTCAAAGATACTTTTATTTAAACTGATCTTTTTGCCTTATCGGCGTCATTTGAGGATTTAATCATATTTCTCAGCATTTCCCACTCCTGATCAGTTACATCTTTTAACATTTCATAGAAATTTCCTGCATGGTTTAGCCATTGAGCACCATCTATCGCTACAATTTCACCTGTTAAATATTCACAGCCATCTGCCATTAAAAAAGTTGCAAGATTTGCAAGTTCACTTAATTCACCAGTTCTCTTCATGGGAACTGAATTCATTAAGTCTGCTCCTTTACCTCCAGGCGCCAATCGATCCCAAGCTCCCTTTGTAGGAAATGGACCTGGAGCAATTCCATTTAGTCTTATTCCTCTATTTCCCCATTCAGCAGCAAGTGATCTTGTCATTGTCGCTAAGCCAGATTTCGACATCGCCGATGGAACTGTATAAGGCCCACTACTGTCAACCCAAGTAGTTAGAATAGAAATAATGCTTCCTTTTAGATTTTCTTTTAACCATCTTTTACCAATGGCATTAGTCATATAAAAAGTTCCATTAAAAACTATATTAGAGATAGCAGTGAAAGCTCTTGGAGATAAATCTTCTGTTCTAGAAATAAAATTACCTGCTGCATTGTTTAATAGTCCTGTGAGAGGTCCTTCACTCCAAATTTCATTAACCATATCCTCGATGGCTTCTGGAACTTTAATATCACATGAAATAGCTTTCACAGATCCGCCGTGCAAATCCATTAATTCTTTTGCAGTTTCATCTAAAACTAATTTTCTTCTACCGCAAATATAGATATCTGCCCCAAGCTCTAAATATCGTGTAGACATTGCTTTTCCAAGTCCAGACCCACCACCTGATACCAAAATTCTTTTATTTTTCAACAAATTTTTTTGAAACATATATACTCCTTTATCCAAATTGCGTTAAGAACGGAAAATACTTTATAAAAAAGAAAGCCAATTCTTGAATTCTATTAGTTAAAATGAGAATACCAAATATTACAAGTAATACACCAGTAAAAATTTCTATAACTCTAATATAATTTCTTATTTTTGATAAAAATTTCATGAAACCATTAATAGCATATGCAGCAAGTAGAAATGGGATACCAAGGCCTGCAGAGTAGAGCATTAAAAGAACAATCCCATAAGTAACTGTTTCTGAGCTTGCCGCAATTGATAGGACACTGCCTAAAATTGGACCTATACAAGGCGTCCATCCGAAGGCAAAAGAGAGTCCAATTACGTAAGATCCAACTATTCCAGGTCTATAGCTTTCAATTTGGTACCTGGTATCTCTATTTAGGAATGGAAGTTGGATAATTTGCATAAAATGAATACCAAAAATAATAATAATAATTCCACCAATGACTCTCAAAATATCTAAGTATTCATAAACTATGCCACTTAATAAAGTCGCTGAGGCGCCCAATAAAATGAATACAGTAGAAAATCCAAAAACAAAACTTAACGCAAAATAAAATACATTTCTTTCTTTTGAAGCATCCTCACCTGAGGCAATCTTATCTAAACTTGTACCCGCTAAAAAGCATAAATAACCTGGCACAATAGGTAATACACAAGGTGACAAAAAACTGAGTAGTCCCGCAAGGACAACGTAAAAATATGATATTTCTGTCATTAAACTTTTCTAAATCTTTTAAATACTTCTGCGCCGCTCAAGCCTATAAGTATAGCGATTAGAAGAGAAATCAATCCGTAAATTAAAGGATAGTTTTTTGAAAAGGAATAGATTGCTTCTTCAATGCCTACTCTGGTTACCATAAAATTATAAGAATATTCATTCGAAATTTTATTATCTATAATCAAATACAAATTAACTTTGTATTGGCCGACAGGAACAGTATTGGGTATCTCAATATAAGATCTAAATAAATTTCCATCAATTATTTCAATTTCACCATTGACCTTTCTGTACACATCTTCACTCTCTTTTGTTCTTATTAGCGCATCATAAAAAGTGTTTTTTTCTTTTTGATTTTTGACATTTCCCCAGTCAATATTTAATGCACTCCAGTCTATAAGCTGAGTATCTTTTTTATTTAATAGGCCAATATTGTTTTCATTTAAAAATTTATTGGTTATCACATTTGTACTTGATAGGTAATAAAATCCAGGAACATCATTAAACCCCACACTTTTTGAATTCAGCCAGAAGCCAAAAAAAGACTCTTTCTTTCTTATAACTACATCCTCAGATGGACCGACTACTTCAATAAGAATATCACTCTTATCATCTCTTGCTTGCGAGGGATCAGAATAAAATGCTCCAAATACAAGAAGGTTTTTTCCTGAAAAATTAGCATCAATATATATTTCTTCTTCATCAGATCCAATCACAAGTGCTGAGGCTGACGAGATTAAAAATAATATAAATAAATTAATTAATAAAAATATTTTAAAATTCATTTTAGAAAAAAGCCCGGATGACAGAAATATTAAAAATCTCTTTTGGTTCCACTAGCAAGTCGAGTGCTATTTTAGTTGCAACACCCAACACAATAATTGCAAGAAGTGCTCTAATTTCTTCACCTCTTAATTTATTAGCGGCTAATACTCCTAATTGTGCACCGATAACAGATGCGATTATTAGAAAGAATGCTAAAACTGCATCAACAGCAAATGTAGTTGTTGCATGGAGCAATGTTACAAGAGCAGTAACAAATATAATTTGAAATAATGATGTTCCGATTACCTTGGATGTTGGCATTCCGAGAAAATAAATCATGGCAGGGATTAATATGAATGTACCGCCAATACCCATTGTTGCAGACAAAATGCCAATAACGAACCCAATGATGATAGGAGGTATTGCGCTAATATATAATTTAGATTTATAGAATTTCATTTTGAATGGCAATTTATGTGCCCAATTATGATAATGAATTTTTCTCTTTACTGTTTTTCTTCTTACTCTATCTCTAATGACTTGAGAGCTTTCAATGAGCATAATTAGACCAATTGAAGTAAGGAGAGCAAAATACAGAATTGATATGACAGTATCAATTTGACCGAGGACGACTAATCTACTAAAAATCCACACGCCTAATATAGATCCAAAGAATGAACCTATCAGCAAGACACCGCCCATTTTGAAGTCAACTAAGCCTTGTCGCCAGTAACCAATTGTTCCAGAAATTGATGAAGCAACGATTTGATTAGCTGATGTTGCTACAGCCACATTTGTTGGAATACCCATAAATATGAGGATAGGGGTCATTAAAAATCCCCCACCTAAACCAAACATACCTGACAAAAAACCGACTACGCCGCCTATTGATAGTAGTAAAATTATGTTAACTGAGAGCTCTGCAATTGGCAGATAAATACTCATGCTTTCACACTTTTCAGACTTTTCCTTACAATAAGTAAAGCAAAATTAGAAATTTGCAATTTATAAGACAATGGTTATATATTAAATTAAATTACAATAATTAGTCATAAACCTATGTCGTATAAAAGTCCAATAGAAGATTTCAAATATAACCTTGCCATGCTCAATTATGATGAGGTCATTGCAGGTATAGATAAATTCAAGGATTATGACTCCGAAACGCTGATGAGCGTTGTTGGAGAGATTGGTCGTCTTAATGAATTAGAGGTTGTTGATAGCAACAAAATTGGTGATCGAGAAGGTCTTAAATATCTTCCCGATGGCCCAGAAGGCCCAGAAGTTCATACTCCTGAAGAGTTTAAAAAAATTTACCAGGTTGTAAAGGACTCTGGCTATGTAGGGGCCACGATGCCAACTCAATATGGAGGAGGTGGAGCTCCATTTACCACAGCCATACTTGCAGGAGAAGTTGGGATCGCATCTAACATGGCATTTTACATGGGTCCTGGACTCAGTCATGGCGCAATGAAAACAATACTTAAAAAGGCTACTGAAGAATTGAAAGATAAGTATTTGCCAAACATGACCTCTGGTGAGTGGATGGGAACTATGTGTCTTACCGAGCCACAATGTGGAACTGATTTAGGTTTAATCAAAACAACAGCGAAACCAATTGATAATCATTATGAACTAAATGGTCAGAAGATCTGGATTTCATTCGGTGAACATGACCTTACAGAAAATATAATTCACCTTGTATTAGCTCGAACACCCAACGCACCAGCGGGAATTAAAGGTATAAGTTTATTTTTAGTTCCCAAGAGATTAGATGATAATTCGAGGAACCCTATTTTTTGTGGTGGCTTAGAGCATAAACTTGGTATTAATTCATCACCAACATGTGTCATGAATCTAGATAATGCCAAAGGTTGGCTTGTAGGTGAAGAAAATAAAGGTATGGAAGCAATGTTTTTAATGATGAACGATGCTAGACTGAAAGTTGGTTTACAAGCTATAGCAATGTCTGAAATTTCTTATCAAAATGCATTAGTTTTTGCAAAAGAACGAAAGCAGATGAGATCAGTAGTCAAAGAGAAACAAGATCCAGACAGTAAAGCAGACAGCATCCTTGTTCACCCTGATGTTAGACGAATGCTGATGAATGTTAAATCAACTACTGAAGCAATGAGAGCACTTTGTATATATACAGCTATGAAAATTGATCTTGCAGAGGACCATCCTGATGAGCAAGTGAGGCAGGATGCTGACGATTTTGCGGCCTTAATGACGCCGATAATAAAAGCTTATTGTACAGAAAAAGGTTTCATGAATTGTTCTGAAAGTCTTCAAGTACTTGGGGGTAGCGGTTTTACTCAGGAATACCCTCTTGAACAATACTTAAGAGATGTAAGAATTACTATGATTTATGAAGGCACTAATGGTATTCAAGCATTAGATCTAGTTGGAAGAAAACTCACAATGCACAAAGGCAGAATGTTACAAAATTTCCAAAAAGAAGTTCAAAGCTTTTTAAATGAAAATAAAGATAATAATGAAATCGCAACCTTCATAAAGCCCTTAGAAAATGCATTAAAAGAAGTCACAACTTCAACTATGTGGCTAATGCAAAATGGAATGCAGGATCCTGAAAATGCCCTATCATCAGCAACAGATTACCTTAATTTAATGGCTTTATCTTCAATGACCTACATGTGGGCAAGAATGGCTAAGTTTTCAATGGGAAAAAATGAGCCCATTCATAAGAACAAGATTAAAACAGGCACTTATTTTGTAGAAAAAATTATGCCAGAATTAGTAATGTATTCTCAAAAAGTACAGGCAGGTAAATCATCAATGATGGATATGGAAGTAGCTGAGTTTTAATTAAGATCTATAACCTAATTGTCTTGCAGCTAAATCATACATAATTTCTTCTGAACCACCACCAATTGCATTAACTCTTACTTCTCTGTAGATCCTCTCAACTTTACCAGGACCACTGTTTGCTCTGAGGTATCCTGCACCGCCAAGTATTTGCATTGCTTCTCGTGCACATAATTCCATAGCCTTACTTGCATGAACTTTTAGCATAGCTAGATCTGCAATAGGACTTTCTCCATTCATGACTCTCCAAGATAATAATTCAGTCCATGCTCGAGATGTTCTTACAACTCTATTCATTTCAACAAGTTTATGTTTGATAACTTGATTATCAATGAGTGGCTTACCAAAAGTTTTTCTTTCCTTGGCCCAGGCTACTGCTTCATCAATGCAGATTTGCGAATAAGCATTCATTCCTGCAGCCATACCCAATCTTTCCTGACTAAAATTGCTCATCACACCAATCCAACCACTATTTTCGCCACCTATTAAATTTTCAACAGGGACTTTGCAATCGTCAAAATATAATACAGCTGTATCAGAGCTTAACCAGCCCATTTTCTTGAGTGGAGTTTGAGTAAAGCCAGGCGTATCTTTTTCAATTACAAGTACAGATATTCCAGAAGCTCCTTCGCCACCAGTTCTTACTCCAACAACAAAAGTGTCAGCTCTCATGCCACTTGTAATGAACATTTTTGAACCATTAACTATAAAATGGTCATCTTTTCTTACAGCTTTAGTTTTTAAGCTTGCAACATCAGAGCCACCTGAAGGTTCGGTCATTGCAAGTGCTGCTATTTTTTCACCCTTCACAACAGGGGGTATAAATTTTTCTTTTTGTTCTTCAGTTCCAAGAGATTGAATTAAAGGAATTGCAATGTTATGTGAAAGTAGGCTAGCAGAAACACCGCCGCAACCTTGAGCAAATTCTTCTGCAGTTACAATGCCATGAAATATATCAATACCTTCTGTGGTCCCACCGTATTTCTCATCATAACCCATGCCCATCAGACCAACCTCGGCGGCTTTTTTGTATAATTCTCTGGGGAATTCTCCTGCTTCTTCCCATTCTTCCACAAATGGTACTATTTCTTTAGCTACAAATTTTCTAACCTCATCTCTCCAAGCGTGATGAGAATCATTATAAAATAAAGGCTCTTTTCCCTCAGCTATTCCAACTTTTGGTATCATGTCACTTCACTTACTCCATTCTTAATCACAATTTTGTTTCGCTCTTTTACTTTAGATTGAAAGTGCACCTTACTGCCGTCTTTCCACATTTCAGTAACGATTGTTTCACCAGGATATACTGGGGATGAAAAACGGCAATCAAATTTTTTTAATCTTTTAGCATGACCCTCACATAAAGTTTCTACGATTGAGCGGCACGCTATACCATAAGTGCACATGCCATGAAGAATAGGCTTTTCAAATCCTGCAGTCTTTGCAAAATTTGGATCGGAGTGCAACGGATTATAGTCGCCTGAGAGTCTAAATATTAAAGCTTGATCTGGCTTTGTTGCAATTTCATGAATGATATCTGGATCACCCTCCGGTTTAAATAGTTCAGTTTTTGGAGACTCAGGACCTCCAAAGCCTCCATCACCCCTTGCAAATGTTGTGCTTACAAGTTTACAGATCTCAGTATTATCTTTTTTTAGATTTATTGTTGTCTCTACATCTATGATTGCACCTTTGCCTACACCTTTATCATAGCAGCCTATTACCTTAGCATTAGAAATAAAATCTCCTGATACCGGCAGGGGATTTGTAAAAGACAGTTTTTGCTCACCATGCACTACTAAAATGAAATTTATGTTAGCTTTTAGAAGTAAAGGTGAACGATATTGAAAATTTGTTGCCATCGATGGCAACGCAACTTGCGAGTTTTCATAAACATATTTTAACTCTGCCATATTCATTGGATCATTACCTAGACCAACTCCAAGGCTATAGAGAATTGAGTCCTTATCAGAGTAAGAAATTTCAACATTCTCAGATGTCATAGACATTATTTCATCGTAATTAATAGCCATTTTTTATGTATTTTAGTAAGTTTTAAATATATATATAGTTTATATAGTTCAAATATTTAATGCGAGTAAAAAATATGTCTAAACCATTTGATGTCGAAATAAACAATTCTATAGCTCATATAAGGTTTAACAGGCCTGAGAAAAGAAACTCAATGAATGAGGATTTTTGGAATCTATTTCCGAAAGAAGTTGAGGAATTAGACAGTAGTGGTGAAATCAGAGCCTTGGTTGTTTCGTCTACAGGGCCTCACTTTTCATCTGGCATAGATTTGAATATGTTTAAGGATGATGTAGTTGAAAACCAGAGTGAAAATGAACTTGGAAGAAGCAGAGGTTACTTCTTACAACAGCTACATTATTTACAGAACGCAGCTACTTGTTTAGAAACAGCTCGGTTTCCAGTTATAGCAGCTGTTCAAGGTGGATGTATTGGTGGAGGAATAGACTTAATCACTGCAGCTGATATTAGATTATGCACAAAAGATGCCTTCTTTTTAATAGAAGAAATTAATGTTGGACTTGCCGCAGACATTGGCACTATTCAAAGACTACCCAAAATTATTCCTGCTGGTATTGCGAGAGAATGGACAATGATGGGAGAGAAAGTTTCTGCAGATAGAGCAAAAGAAGTAGGACTTGTAAGTTCTCTTCATGAAAACCATGAAGAAATGCTGGATAGTGCATTTAAAATTGCTGAGAGACTTGCTTCAAAAACACCTTTAGCTATGTGGGTCACTAAAGAAGTTTTAAATTATTCTAGAGACCATTCGGTAAAAGAGGGATTAGAAAATGTAGCATTATGGAATGCGGCGACCCTTCATAAAGAAGATGTCATGAACACCATGATGGCAAAAATGCAAAAAAAAGATCCTGAATATAGGAACTTAAGGAATAAAAATTTCCTAAAACGTAAATCTGATAAGCAGTAAATCAGATATAAAAAATTTAAATGAGATTTAAAAAAGGAATTATTCTTGCCGCTGGTAAGGGAACTCGACTGTTTCCATCAACTGAAGCGGTACCAAAGCCTTTACTACCCTTGTATGATAAGCCATTGCTTTATTATGCACTGTCTAATTTAATGCTTGCAGGCATTAGGGAAGTATTATTTATTTCACGTAAGCAGGATATGCCTAATTTTAAAAAACTGTTTGGCACAGGTAATCAGTTAGGTATGCGTTTTAAATATTCTTTCCAGGCGAAACAGAAAGGCATACCAGATGCAATAAATGTTGCTAATAAATTTATTACTCAACAGCCATTTATCCTAGCCTTGGCGGACAACCTTTTCATTG
>CABZEU010000007.1 GCA_902524795.1 uncultured Pelagibacteraceae bacterium | reverse complement strand
TGTTCTTGGTCCAAGACTTGGAAGATTCGATAACGGAAAGTTAGTTCCATTTGCAAATTCTTCAATACCTCTAGCAACACTTGGTGTATTCATCTTGTGGTTGGGTTGGTTCGGTTTTAACGGAGGATCTCAGCTAGCTCTAGGTTCATTTGATGATGCAACAGCTGTGGCAACAATTTATATCAATACAAACTTAGCAGCTTGTGCTGGTGTATTGGTCTGTGCAGCCATAACAAGATTAGCTAGAGGCAAAACTGACGTTGTAATGATGTTAAACGGAGCACTTGGCGGTCTTGTAGCGATTACTGCAGAACCACTAATGCCTTCTCCATTGATGGCAATCATCATAGGTGGAATTGGTGGTGCACTAGTATTCGCAGGTACTGAACTCTTGGTGTCATTAAAAATTGATGACGTTGTAGGAGCTATACCGGTTCACTTGATTGCAGGTGTCTGGGGTACTCTTGCTGTACCAATTACAAATCCTGATACTAGCTTTGGAACTCAACTCCTTGGTACGGCATCTATTTGTGTGTTTGTTTTCGTGGTGTCCTTTATTATTTGGGCAATCATGAAAGCCACGATAGGTATAAGGATAAGTGAAGAGGCAGAAAAAGAAGGAACAGACGTAGCTGAGACAGGTGTTATAGCCTACTCAATTAGAGACTAAGTCTAGTTCGTAATTAAAAAACGGGTCCGAGGGTTTCCCCTAGTTATTCCTTCCATCGGACCCGTTTTTATTTAATTTTAAATTTGAATTAAGTTTTTTTAGGGAATACATTGCACCAGTAATGACCCAACAAAACAATCCTTTTCACAAAAAAAAATCTGGAGTTTTTTTCTTCAAATCATCTAATCCCTATGAGTTTTATGATTTGTTAAATGGAGTTGGTATGGAGCCCAAACAAGACGTATGGGGAACTTTGATTTTTCCTGAAAATGCTAAATTTCCGTGCCCAGTAATTGTTCCAATTCATGGTAGCGCAGGTCTGAGAGAAGGTCATCATACTCACATGGTTAATCTATTAGAAGCAGGCTTTGCTGTTTTTAGAATTCATCATTTTGAATCTAGGGGAGTAATTTCTATCGTAGAAAATCAAACACAAATTACTCTGGCTACCATGATAACAGATGCATTTCGTGCACTTGCACTTCTAAATAAACATCCAGATATTGATAAAAACAAAATTGGCATCATGGGATGGAGTTTAGGTGGTAGCACTGCTCTTTATTCAGCGTGGCAGCCAATAATAGATACATTAACCTCAGGGGATGAAAAATTTTCTGCCTATTTACCATTGTATCCTGGAGCATTACTTAAACCTGAAGATAATCGTTGGTCTAATGCTCCAATGCATATTCTATTTGGCGAAGACGATGATTATACGCCTCTAAGTTTATGTAAAAAACTTATTGATTATATGAAACCAGCTCGTGATGTTGAGTTAACAGTTTATCCCAATGCTCATCATTCCTTTGACTCAATTGATCCCGTTGAATTCATTCCTTATGCAATCAAGTTAAAAGATATGTTTATTGATCTAAAGAAAGATGGACGTCAGGTCTATACTGATGAAAATAATAATACTTTTTACTTGGACAATAAGGAGGAACGGTTTCGCTTGATCAAAGAAACACCCAATCTCTTAGGCGCTCATGCTGGAGGAAACTGGACGGCACGTAAACAATCACATCAGGATGTGGTTGACTTTTTTAGTAAGCAATTTTTTTCATAAATCTTTTTAAGTAGTGTTGACTCTTATATTGAGTAATGCAATAATAAGAACAAAACAAGAACATAATTAGACGTATTTCATGCTTTTAACATTTTATAAAGAGGCCGTAGAGTGTGGTTTTCCTTCTCCAGCAAGGGATTTTACTGAAGGGACAATTGATTTGAATGAAGAACTTATTCCTCATCCAAATGCAACTTTTATTGTTCGTGCGCGAGGAGATTCAATGGTGGGTTCAGGGATTTATCCCGGAGATTTACTGATTGTTGACCGAAGCATTAAGCCTCGAAATGAGTCAATCATTATTGCCGTCCTGGATGGAGAGTTGAGTGTGAAGATTCTCAGATTTAAGAATAAGCAAGTCAATTTATCATCTTCTAATAACAACTATAAAGATGTCTTAGTCTCTGAAGAAATGGATTTTACCATATGGGGAGTATGCACGAACGTCATTCACAATTTAAGTCCATAGAATAGATAAAGTATGAATAATAAAGTTTTCGCATTAATTGATTGCAACGCATTTTATGTTTCCTGTGAGAGAGTTTTTAATCCCAAGCTTAACAATAGACCGGTTGTAGCATTATCCAACAATGATGGATGCATTATATCTCGTTCAAAAGAAGCAAAAGCACTTGGTATCAAAATGGGTGTACCACTCTTCAAAGTCAAAGATATTGTAGAAAAGGAAAATGTATTTGTTTTTTCCTCAAATTATACATTGTACGCCGATATGTCTCGCCGTGTAATGAATATCATTTCATGTTCATCTCCTTACACTGAGGTTTATTCAATTGATGAAGCGTTTGTAGAGTTAAGTAGTCTATCGATTGATTATGAAGAATACGCGCATCAATTGAGAAAGACTATTTTACAGCATACAGGTATCCCAGTTAGCATAGGCATAGCGTCAACAAAAACTCTATCAAAAGTTGCGAACCATAAGGCAAAAAAAGATGAGTCTTTAAATGGTGTTTGCTCTCTAGTAGGCTATGAAAATATTGATCAAGTTTTAGAGTCAACTGAAGTAGGTGATATTTGGGGAGTAGGTCGACGTTTATCGAAGAAACTTATTAATCATGGCATATACAATGCAAAGTTATTAAAGAACTGTAGTGACTCGTGGATACGTAAAGCAATGAGTGTTAATGGTTTAAAAACAATTACAGAACTGAGAGGAATTTCTTGCATGTCTATTGAAGAAAATTCAATTACAAGAAAGAGCTGTTGTACTACCAGATCATTTGGAAAGTTGCTAACCAATTTAGAAGATGTTGAACAAGCTGTCACCACCTTCGCGCGGAGGGCAACAGAAAGAATTCGTTCTGAAAGCCTTGCCGCATCTTGTATTTCTGTTTTTTTAAGGACTAATCCTTTTGATAAGAAAAGTCCTTATTACTCAAATGGTGCGTCTAGAACATTGCCTTACCCAACACATGACAGCATCACTATTATTGAGACTGCTTTGATTCTCACGAAGAAAATTTTCAAAAATAAATACCAGTATAAAAAAGCGGGCGTACTACTTAGTGGCTTGTGTGATGAGTCTGAAATTCAGGAGACTTTATTTGAAAAAAACTACAATCAAAATTCAAATCTTATGTCAGCAATAGATTCAATTAACTATCGATATGGACGTGATACCATTCAAATGGCATCAGAGTGTAGACTTGGAAGCTGGAAACAAAAAAGAAAAAATTGTACACAAAATTATACAACTCAAATTGATAGACTTCTATTAGTTTAGTTTTTTGGATAGAAAATCTGAAAATAAATCTATCAGTTTATTTACAATTATACCACCGCCACCATGGCCACCAGTAAAAACAAAAGTATCAGCATCAGGAATTAACTTTAATACATCATTAACAGTTTTAGGATCAATTTCATCATCATCACTTGCATATGCTATATGGATAGGAATATTTAACTCTGAAAATACTTTATAGTCTGGAAGAAAATCTTTATTGGCTATATTACGAATGGAAGAGAGCAAAGAATATTCTGTGCCCGGCAAAGACAATTGTGTAATATATCGGTTAATAAATTCTTCTTGCCCTTCGTTTTCATGAGCCCATTGTTCAGCTCTATTTTTTGCAAATGGAATACCAAAAGTTCTAAGAAATAAATTTCCTACAATAGGTACTTTTATTAAACCAAGGACCTTACTGTTGCTGTGAACAAGAGGAACTTGGAGACCTATCGCTACAATTCTTTCTGAGTAATTATTAGAGAAATTGATTGCAATTGGAGCTCCCATCGAAGACCCATATAAAACTGCATCTTTTATATCGAGAAAATCAAGAAGCTCCCTGAGTTGTTCAGTATAGAGCTGCATATTATAGTTTGATATAGGCCTGTCTGAATACCCTCTTCCGTATTGATCATAACAGATTACTCTGTATCCCTTAGCGCTTAACCCATTGCAAAAACCAATGAAACCTTCAGACGGTAAAGTTGCTCCATGAATAATTATTATTGCAGGATCATCTTTATTGCCAATATCCTTATATGCAGTTAAACCCCGAGACAATTTTGCAAATTCGTACTCAGAGCCTTGACGAAATTCATCTAAATTACCCTTCTCGAAGCTGGAGAATAGATAAATTAAAAGTATTAGGATTAAAAATGCGAGAATAATTAAAACAGTATTAGAGAATATACCTGAGAAAAAAGTCATTTTTTAAGACTATAGTCATTTAAAATATAAAATCAAAGTTGAACGATGACTAGTCATTTGCTAGCATAATCTTTATTAAATTGGGAGAAATATAATGAAAAAAATAATACTCAGTTTCTTAGGGGTAATCTTGACCTTAGGAATATTTTATGGTTGTGACAGACAGTCAGACCAGGCTTCAACAGATGAAATAAAAATAGGTGTAATTCTCGGTTTTACAGGACCTATTGAATCCTTAACTCCGACAATGGCTAGTTCAGCAGAACTTGCAATGAAAGAAGTAAGCGACTCAGGACTACTATTGGGTGGAGCAAGTGTCAGTTCAGTGCGCGCTGACTCTACTTGTGTAGACGCAGGTGCAGCTACTTCTGCAGCTGAAAGATTGGTCACTTCAGATAATGTTGCAGCAATAATGGGTGCGGATTGTTCAGGTGTGACTACGGCAATTGCAAATAATGTTGCAGTACCAAATGGGGTTACGATAATTTCTCCATCAGCAACTTCACCAGCTTTAACAGACATAGATGATAAAGGTTATTTCTTTAGAACAGCTCCCTCAGATGCAAGACAAGGGCAAGTTCTGGCACAGGTTGTTATGGATAGAGGAATAAGTGAGTTAGCGGTTACTTATACTAATAATGACTATGGAAAAGGTTTATCAGATAGTTTTGTAAATGCATATAAAGCTATGGGAGGTTCTGTAACGGCTGAGGTTCCTCATGAAGATGGTAAGGGAGATTACTCTGCTGAAGTTTCAACTCTTTCTGCATCAGGTGCAAATGAGGTTGCTGTCTTGGGCTACGTCGACCAAGGTGGTAGAGGCATTATTCAAAGCTCAATGGAGACAGGTGCTTTCTCAAGATTTATCCTTGCAGATGGAATGATTGGAGACAGTCTTATAGAAAATGTTGATGGTGATCTCACAGGCACATTTGGTACTTTGCCGGGTTCAGAGTCTGAAGGTGCAAATATGTTTAAAGCAATGGCATCTTCAAATGGAATTCCAGGAGATGGACCTTTCGAACCTGAGTCCTATGATGCAGCTGCATTAATCATGCTAGCAATTCAGGCTGGAAATTCTGCAGATAGATCATCAATTGCGCAGAATGTAATGGGAGTGGCCAACGCTCCAGGAACTGAAATTTTTCCTGGTGAATTGGGTAAAGCTCTTGAAATTCTTAAAGATGGCGGTGAAGTCAATTATCAAGGCGCAACAAATGTTGAGTTTTCTGATGTTGGAGAGGCCTCTGGATCTTATAAAGAGTTAGAAATAGGAAATGGAGAATTCAATACCATCCAAGTTCGATAATTTCTTACCATTTTAATTTAATAGGGGCCTTCTTTGGCCCCTATTTTTTTTGTATTCTTTCAGGAATGACTCCTCTTGGCATAAATCTAAGTGCGAGTAAAAGTAAAAGACCCATGATAAATAAACGAAGATGAGCTGCGCTTCCTAGAAGGTGCATTCTTATTGGATTGTCATATTCGAAGCCACTTGCTAGAAGATTCATAAATCCTATTGATAAAGGTTCTGCTTCAATCCAAATAAACCAAACAAAAAATCCACCAAATATTGATCCTAAATTATTTCCTGACCCTCCAACTATAACCATAAGCCAGATAATAAATGTAAATCTTAATGGCCTATAAGATCCTGGAGTAAATTGACCGTCAAGTGTTGTAAGCATCGCTCCTGCAATTCCAATTATAGCTGAACCAATTATGAATATTTGTAAATGTTGCGCAAAAATATTTTTACCCATTGCGCTAGCAGCTTCTTCATTGTCTCGGATCGCTCTTAACATTCTTCCCCATGGAGAGTTAAGTGCAAGATGACTTAGATAAAAAATTAATAAGAGAACTGATAAGAATAGACCTGCATAACATAATTTTACAAATATACCCGAACTAACAATAATTAAATCATTGAGCAGATCTTGCCTTGACGAAACTGCTTGTACACTATTCAGAGTTCCATAATTTATTCTTTCTACAAGATTGATGAACCATTCTGATTGTTGAAGCTCTATTTCATAAGGAACAGGTCGATCGAGTCCAGAAACATTCTTAACTCCCCTTGATAGCCAATCTTCATGTTTAACAATTGCTATCACAATTTCAGATATACCTAATGTGGCTATTGCAAGATAGTCTGATCTAAGTCTTAAAGTTAGCCTTCCAATTACCCATGCAACTATTCCTGCTACAAATGCAGCAATGACCCATGAAAAAATAATTGGTAGACCTAATCCTCCTAAAAAACCTGTCTTAGCAGGATTTATTGATTCAATAATATCAATAGATGGTCCATAGAAACTGTTTATTCCAAGAATGGCAGAAATTATAATTATAATAATTGATGTATTCCTAAATTGGGGGCTAAATATATTTCTGTAAGCAAATAAAATCAAAGTGATACTTACAACTAAGATAATTGCACTGATCAAAATACCTATGCCGGCTTTATCCCACGCTTCATAGACTGGATCATAAGAGACTAGTACTGCAGTAAGCCCTCCTAAAGCGGTGAAACCCATTACTCCAGCATTAAATAGCCCGCCATATCCCCACTGCAAATTTACTCCAATAGCCATTATTGAGGAAATGAGACATAAATTAATTATACTCAGAGATACAGACCACGATTGAGTGAAGCCAACTAAAGCCAGCAGTATCCCCATAAAAGTAAATGCAAGAGGTGCTCTTAAATCATCTGTCATATAATTTTCCCTCTTACAATTCCTGTTGGGCGAACAATTAATACAATCACTAAGATAATGAATGAAATTGCAAATTTATAATCTGTGGAGAGTACCTGCATTAAACCTGACGGTTCTAAACTTTCTGGTAATAAGTAAACGAAGAACTTCTTATATGCATAGGTTAATGTAATTTCAGAAAAAGCTATGACATATCCACCAATAACAGCACCAATGGGGGATCCTATACCACCAACAATCGCCGCAGCAAACATTGGTAGTAATAAATTAAAATAAGTAAATGGTTTGAAGCTTTTATCGAGTCCATAAAGAACACCTGCAGTTGTAATAAGTGCTGATGCAATAACCCAAGTAATTAAAACTACTCTTTCAGGATTTATTCCAGATAATAATGCGAGGTCCTCGTTATTTGAATATGCTCGCATTGATTTTCCCATTTTGGTTCGCTGAAGAAAATAAAATAAACTCACCATCGCGGTGATAGCTACTATAAGGGTGATTAGCTGAGTGGATTTAATTGTAAGTCCTTCAGAAAGTCCAAAGTAATCTTTGAAATCAAGAGCATGGATAATGAATTTTTCTCCATCAAAAAATTTTCTATCATTTGGACCAATTACAAATCTTACAATTGCCTGTAAAATAAACATTACTCCCACTGATACTATCATTAGAACAATTGGTGGACTTTTCTTCTTTCGATAAAAGCTATAAACAGATCTGTCTATTAAGAGACAAAAGAGTGCGGTTAATATAATTGCAAATGGTAGCGCTATTAGTGCAGTTGGTAAGAAGTCACCAGTTATTCCTAAACTCTGTAAATACCACGTGAATAATATTGTTGTCATTGTTCCGAACGACATCCAGTCAGCTTGAGCAAAATTAGAAAATCTTAATACGCCATATATTATTGTTAAGCTGAGAGTAGCCAAGGCAAGTTGGCTACCATAAGATAGAGCGGGGATAAGGACAAAATTTGATATAAGGACCAATGCATTCATTAATTCAATATTATCCATATCAACCTCCTAAAAAACTCTTTCTTACTTCAGGATCAGTTAATAATTCATTCCCTTTACCATAAAATCTATTTTCGCCATTTACCAAAACATGACCAAAATCTGCTATTTTTAGTGCTTGCTTGGCATTTTGCTCAACAATGACTACCGCGACACCCGTTTCTTTTATTTGGATAATACGATCAAAAATTTCATCCACTACAATTGGAGACACGCCTGCTGTCGGCTCATCTAGCATCAATACTTTAGGCTGAGTCATTAATGCCCGACTAACAGCAACTTGTTGCCTTTGACCACCAGAAAGTTCTCCTGCAAGTTGACTACGTTTTTCTTTCATTGCTGGAAATAATTCGTATATCTCATCAATTGTTTTTTGTATGTCTCCATCTCTTAAAAATCCACCCATCTCTAAATTTTCTTCTACAGTAAGTTCACTAAATATATTCATCGATTGGGGAACAAAAGCAATTCCTGCTGCAACTCTTTTTTGAGGTGAGAGATTTGAAATATCGTTTCCATCAAGGATTATATCCCCACTCTTAAGATCTATCATGCCTAACATTGCTTTCATGGCAGTAGATTTGCCAGCGCCATTTGGTCCTACAATAACGACTATTTCTTTTTCGTTGACCTCTATATTACAACTGTGGAGTATGTCCTCACCTCCATATCCACCAGTCATGTTAGTGCAACTTAAAAATTTGCTCATTCTGTTTGTCCTCGCCCGAGATAGGCTTCTATAACTTTTTCATTTTTCTTGATTTCATCTATTCCTCCTTCAACGAGAACAGATCCTTCAGTCATAACAATCACTTTATCACAAAGTTTAGACAAAAAGTTCATGTCGTGTTCAATCATAAAAAAAGTATAATTTTTTTCACGATTTAATTTTTTTATTATATCTGTTATATCATTTAAAAGAGTTCTATTTACACCCGCACCAACTTCATCGAGCAATACAATTTTAGCATCGACCATCATTGTACGACCTAATTCTAATAATTTTTTTTGTCCACCAGATAAATTACCTGCCAGTTCATAGATTAAATGATCAAGCTTTAGAAAGTTTATTACCTCAAGAGCCTTTTCTTTTATTTCTTTTTCTTCATTTTCAATTCTTTTCCTTTGAAACCATGTATTAAAAATTTTTTCACCTGTTTGCATTCCAGGAACCACCATCAAATTTTCAAGCACAGTCATATTTGAAAATTCATGCGCTAATTGAAAGGTTCTTAATACACCTCTTTCAAATAGTTCGTGAGAAGGAAGAGATGTAACGTCATGTTCATCTAAAATGACTTTACCCATAGTTGGTTTGATATTGCCAGCTATGATGTTAAATAATGTTGTTTTTCCTGCTCCGTTGGGTCCTATGAGACCTGTAATTTTTCCAGTCTCAATCTGCATACTGGCTTTATCAACAGCTCTGATGCCTCCAAAATTTACTGAAACATCTTTTATATTTAACATCTTTTTATCTATTAGAAATATGATTGAGATACAAAGCAAATAATATCATGGAGAGTGAAACTAGTACATTCACTCTTATGATTTCTCCCAGAAATATAACTCCAGAAAAATAAGCTATTAAAGGTACTAAAAAATTAATTAGTGATAAAAAGACGGGTCCTCTTGTTTCAATGACTTTAAAAAAAAGTAAACTGGCTACTGCTGTAGCAAATATCCCTTGTATTAATAATGAAACGACTGTTGGCGAACTATAACTTTCTAGCCAAAAAGGCTGATAGAAAATAGAAAAGGGTAACATCAATAATGTTGCCGCTATTGTTACCCCAGTTGCAAGTGAAATAAAATTTATTTTTGGAACAAGTTTAGATATAACGGCATTTAATGCATAAGAACATGCACCAACTAATGCTGCAATTTGACTATAAAATTCAATTTTATTGTCACCTCCAAGCTGATTCAAATTTTCAAAACCAAAGAGTATAAGTAGGCCAAGAAACGCTGTAATAAAACTAAACGATTTAAGAAAATTAATTTTTTCATCTCTCAAAATAATTGCCGATAGCGCTAAGGTTATTAATGGCATAGGGGACATGAGAACACCAGCTATACCTGCATCAATATTAATTTCAGCCGTTGAAATTAAAAAAAATGGAATTGCATTACCTAATGCTCCAATAACAAAATAAAAAAAAAGATAATTAATTGTTAATTGAAGTCTATTTCCTGTAAATCTCATATAGAAATAAAGTATTGTTGATGCCAAAATTAATCTTAGGAAAACATTATTAACGGGGCTTATTTCTAAGACTGCGATTTTAATAAACAGGAAGTTTACTCCCCAGATTAATGCTAATAAAAAAATGAATATATAGCTGATAACAATAGGATGATTTATTTGTTTCATTTGATGTTCGAGAAAGGTATTATTTAAAACTTTTAAAGTAAATGAGTAAATAAATGAGAGTATTCATACTAATACTAATTAGTTTTTTTATATTATTCAGTTGTGCAAGTAAGCCGCCTGCAAAACAAGAGAATATTTGCTCTATCTTTGAGCAAAAATCCTCATGGTATAGATTGGCAAATAAATCATATGAAAAATGGGGTGCACCCATTCATGTTCAAATGTCAATTTTAAGACAAGAATCTGCATTTCAAAATAGAATTAAACCTGCGAGAACCAAGATTTTAGGTGTTATACCCTGGAAAAGAAAATCTAGTGCATTTGGTTATACTCAAGCAATTGATGCAACCTGGGATTGGTATAGAACTGAAAATAAGAAACCTTTAGCATCGCGAGTTAATTTTGCAGATGCCATAGACTTTACGGGTTGGTATATAAATAAGTCTAATAAAATTAATGGGATAAGCAAAAGTGATGCTTATAGCCAATATTTAGCATACCATGAAGGACACGGAGGGTATAAAAAGAAATCCTATAAAAATCAAAACTGGTTGATTGATGTTGCCAATAACGTCAAACTTCGATCTGACAAATATAGAAGCCAGCTCAATGAGTGTGAACACAAATTTAAGAAAAAGTTTCTAGGAATTTTTTAATGAGTAAAAATAAGAATTTAATTGCGGTCACCATGGGAGACCCGTCAGGTATTAGTACAGAAATAACTATCAAAGCTTGGATAAAAAAAAATACAAACCTAAAATTTTTTTTAATTCATGACCCGGTCTATGTAAGAAGAGTTATAAAAAAAATGAAAGTAGGTTTAAAAGTTCAAATGATTGATAATCCTTCAGAGGCTTTAAGTGTAAATAAAAAATATCTACCGATTATTCCCATAAAGATTGATGCAAAGACTCAGCTCGGTAAAAGAAATTACAGTAATGCTGGTGCAATATTGCAGTCAATTGATATGGCCATAGATTTTGCAAAACGAAATGTAATCTCTGGAATTGTTACAAACCCAATCAATAAAGAAGTTATTGCCAAAAAACTTAGGAGATTTAAAGGGCATACAGAATACCTTGCAAAAAAAGATGAAAAATCAAATGAAATGATGTTTTTGTTAAATAAGAAAATGAAGGTTATACCAGTCACAACACATGTTGCATTAAAAGATGTTGCGAAAAAAATAAATATAAAAAATATTACTAGCTCCATTCTTAATGTTAATCAAACATTAAAAAAAGATTTTGGAGTTCCTAAACCAAAAATTGCCGTTAGCGGTCTTAACCCTCATTCAGGTGATGGGGGTATTTTAGGAAAAGAAGAGATCATAAAAATAATTCCTGCAATAGATGTATGTAAGAAAAAAGGTATAAATGTTTCTGGGCCTTATCCTGCAGATTCATTATTTAGAGATTCAAATATTAAGAAATTTGATTCATTTATCTGCATGTATCATGATCAGGCTTTAATACCAATAAAGGTTATTGATTTTCATAACACCATTAATTATACAGCTGGACTGTCATTTGTAAGAACCAGTCCTGACCATGGAACTGGATTGGATATAGCAAAAAAGTTTGTCGCTTCATGTGATAGTTTATTAGCAGCCATTGGAATGGCAAAGGTAATAGCTAAAAATAGAGGGTTATGACTCTCTCACTTTACCCAGCCTTTTTTATATTTGCATTAATAATGGTTACTACACCCGGACCCGCCAATCTATTATTGATGAGTTCTGGTGCTCAACATGGACTACTCAAATCATTGCCATTTGTTGCCGGTGTCACTTTTGGAAAACTTTTTTTAACAATTGGACTTGGTATAGGTTTTTTAACCTTATTAAATTCAAACCCATTCATAATAAATGTAATAAAAATAGTTGGGACGGGTTACATTTGCTGGCTATCTTATAAAATAATGTTTCTAAATTTAAAATCAACTTATAACATAGATTCAGAAAGTAAAGTGCCTAACTTTTTTAATGGTATTTTAGTGCACCCTCTCAATCCCAAAGGTTGGGCCATGGTGATCGCTGCCTACACTCAATTCACTTCTTTTGGAAGTACAAGCTCAACTACAAACTGGACATTAGAAGTTTTAATTATAGCCTCAACATTTTTTTTAATACAATCAGTTTCCCACTCAGTATGGTGCTGGGCAGGAAGTCTTATTTTTAATTTTCTAAGTCAAAAAAATTTTTTGCGTCAATCAATAGTTTTTATTTTAGCTATGCTTACAGTCGGCACTGTAATTTATAGTAATTTTTTTATTTAATTTTCTTTAAACTATTTTTTTCAACGGACTCGCTAAAGCTTGCAAATAACTTTTTAGAAAAATCGTCAGTGGTTGCAGAATATTCAGGATGCCACTGTACACCAAAAAAATATCCACTATAGCCAGACAAACTTATTGCCTCCACTGTTTCGTCCTTGGCAACTCCTTCGGCAACTAATTCATTTGCTAATTCATCAATTCCTTGCGTATGTAGTGAATTCACCTCGATCGTCGGAGTGCCAGCTAATTTTTCAAATTTTCCATTTTCTTTTAAATAGACTTCATGTTGTTTAGAAAATTGTACGTCAGGATCATCAGATTCTGGGCACCGATGATCCATTCTGCCTGGCACCTCATGAATATCTGCATACAGTGACCCTCCCAAAGCAACATTAACTTCTTGAAAACCCCTACATATTGCAAGCATGGGAATCTCATTTTGAAATATAAAATCAACCATTGGCAGCACTGTCTTATCTCTCTCAATATCTAATGGTTCAACAATTTTATCTTTATTATAAAACTCTGGATAAACATTTGAGAGGCTACCAGTTAATAAAACTCCATCAAATTTACGAAGTGTGTCTCTATAATCTACACTTGATCCAAATGCAGGAAGTATTACTGGTATACAGCTAGTAGCTTCAGAAACAGCTTTAATATAATTGGTTCCAGATGCGTGGTAAGTTCGATGCAACTCCTCTTTCTTAATAACATCTGCAAAAACTGCAATAAGTGGCTTATTTTGGGTATCCATAAAAGAAATTAGTTTACTAGTATTACCATAATATCATATAACAATTTTAATGGTTATTAATATTCAAAATAAAGAAACTGAAATAAAGTCTCTCTCTGCTTGGGATGATATTCTTAATTTAGATGATCAACTTTCAGCTGAAGAAAAAATATTGCAATCAACAGTGCGAGCATACTGTAAAGAAAAATTGCTTCCAAGAATAATTGATGACAATAGAAATGAGAATTTTAGTAGGGAAATCTTTACTGAAATGGGAGAACTGGGTCTTCTTGGATCGTATCTAGATGGTTATGGATGTGCGGGGAGTAATTATGTCTCCTATGGACTAATTACTCGTGAGATAGAAAAAATCGACAGTGCGTATCGATCTATCATGTCAGTTCAAACTAGTTTGGTAATGTACCCTGTACATAAATTTGGAAGCGATGAACAAAAAGAACATTATCTACCGAAACTAGCAAAAGGAGAATTGATAGGTAGTTTTGGATTAACCGAGCCAGATGCTGGTAGTGATCCAGGCGCCATGAAAACGAAAGCGGTAAAAGTAAAAGGTGGATATGAACTAAATGGAACAAAAACATGGATCAGTAATGCGCCTTATGCTGATGTAATAATTATTTGGGCTAAGGATGAAGAAAATGTGATTAGAGGTTTCATTGTTGATAGAGAGTCAAAAGGTCTTTCTACTCCGAAGATAGAAGGAAAATTATCGCTAAGGGCATCGGCAACAGGACAAGTAATTATGGAAAATGTATTTTGCCCTGAAGACAAAATTTTAGCCAAAACAACAGGTTTAAGCGGACCTTTTCAATGTTTAAATAGTGCTCGTTATGGAATTTCATGGGGTGCAATTGGAGCAGCTGAATTTTGTCTGGCAACCGCAAGACAATATGCTCTAGATAGAAAAATGTTTGGGAAGCCGATTGCGGGGACACAGTTAGTTCAGTCTAAATTAGTAGATATGCAAACGGAAATTGCTTTAGGGTTGGAGGCCGCATTAAGAGTCGGACGTCTTATGGATAAAGGTCAATCTGACAGCAATATGGTAAGCTTAATCAAAAGAAATAATGTTTATAAAAGTTTGGAAATATGTCGTAACGCCAGAGATATTTTAGGTGGCAACGGTATTTCAGATGAGTATCATGTCATGAGACACATGGTTAACTTAGAAACTGTGAAAACTTATGAAGGAACACACGATGTTCACACATTGATAATGGGAAGAAATCTTACAGGGATCCAGGCATTTAAATAAAATTATGGCATATCTAAATAGAACTACTAAACAATGGCAGGAAATTGATACCAAACACCACCTCCATCCCTTTACTGACTATAAGTCACTTGCTGAAGAGGGAAGTATCATTGTAACAAAGGCAGACGGTGTACACCTGACTACATCTGATGATAAGCAGCTATTGGATGCAATGTCTGGACTTTGGTGTGTTAATGTCGGCTATGGGAGAAAAAATCTTGCTGAAGTTGCATATAAGCAAATGCAAGAGCTTCCATATTATAATTCTTTTTTTAAAACTGCGACGCCCCCATCAATCGAGCTAGCAAGAGAATTAGCAGAGTTAAGTCCTCATGATTTAAATCATGCATTCTTTTCATCAAGTGGTTCAGAAGCCAACGACACAGTTGTAAGAATGGTGAGAAGGTATTGGGATCTAAAAGGTAAGCCACATAAGAAAACTTTTATAAGCAGAGAGTTTGCTTATCATGGTAGTACAATGACAGGCATGAGCCTTGGAGGGATGACTGCAATGCATGCGCAAGGCGATATGATGCCAGGTTTTGAACATGTCTTGCCACCTTATTGGTATAAATACGGAAACGAGATGTCCCATGAGGATTTTGGAACTTTTGCTGCAAATAAAATTGAAGAAAAGATCAATGAAATAGGTGCTGATAATGTGGCAGCATTTATTGGTGAGCCAATCCAAGGCGCTGGGGGTGTAATCATTCCGCCAGACTCTTACTGGCCTAGAGTTCAAGAGATATGTAATCAGTATGATATTCTTCTTGTAGTTGATGAAGTTATTTGTGGATTTGGAAGAACAGGTAATTGGTTCGGATCTGACACGTATAATATCAAACCTGATATCATCACTATGGCCAAAGGCATAACTTCAGGCTACATACCACTATCAGGCATCATGATTGGAGACCGTGTTAGTGATACAATTATCAATGAAGGTGGAGAGTTTTATCATGGCTATACATATTCAGGTCATCCAGTAGCGTGCGCTGTAAGTCTTGAAAATCTTAGAGTTATTAAAGAAGAAAATCTTATTGAGCAATCACGACAAGTATCGATTTATCTAGAGCAACAAATGCGCGAGATTGAAAAACATCCGTTAGTTGGAGAAGTCAGGATGAAAAGTTTTATAGGAGCTGTTGAATTAGTTAAAGACAAAGAAAAGATGGAAATGTTTGAAGATACGGGTGTTGTTGGAACAATATGTAGAGATTACTGTATAGAAAATGGCTTAGTAATGAGAGCTGTCAGAGATGGTATGATTTTCTGTCCACCTCTAATCTTTAATAACTCTCATGTGGATGAATTATGTGCAAAACTAAAAAAATCTTTAGATCAAACACATAATCATATTTCTAAATCGTAACTATAGAATTCATTATCCCTAACATATCCAAGTGACTCATATAGAGATTGGCCAGGTATATTAGCTTTATTTGTTGAAAGCTCTATGGAGCCAAATTTATTCTCAGTCGCATAATTTTTAGCAGCATCCATTAAAGACTTAGCTATACCTTTTCTTCTAAATTCTTCTCTAACAAATAAGTCGTATAGAACAATTTTTTTTCTTACATTCACTGAGTCAAAAGTAGGATATAATTGCGTGAAACCTGCACAAGTGCCCTCTTCCTCCTGAAAAAAAATAATTGATTCATTATTCTCAAGTCTCTGCTTGATATACTTTTGTGCAATTTCAACATTTGACTCCTGGTTATAAAAGACTCGATACAAATTAAAAACCTCCCCGATCATATCAGAGTATTCTGTGGTTGCTCTTTTAATATTTTCTGTCATTTCTAGTTTCTTATAGTTCTATAAATTGAAATCATTAAGAAAGTAAAAGTAAAAAATACAATTGTATATATAAAACCAAAAGGACCAAAAATATCCATAACTCTTCCCCCAATCAGCGGACCAATTAAAGAACCACACTCAAAAACCATCACCAATATTGCTGTTGCACCTGCAACTTGTGAAGCGGTATATCTTTCTCCTAACATTGTAAGTGATATTGAGAATATACCACTAGCTGCTCCTCCCCAAACAAAGCAGCTTAATGCCACTAAATAGAAGTTTCCTAGGAAAACACCTATAATTATTGGACAAACAAAGGTACAGAAGACAGCAATATTCATGAGTAGTCTCTTATTCATCCTATCAAGTAAAATACCAATTAGTGGCTGACATATGACACCACCAATCAAGGTAATAGTGATAAACTGAAGAGCAATGTCTTGTGAAAACTGGTTCTTTATCATAAAGATTGGAAAAAACGATACGAACATAACATCGTCCAATCCACACAGTATTGCTGCTCCAAAAATAGTTGGTGCGGCTATAATTGTTGCTAAAATTGGAAGAGATTTTTTCTCAGGTAATTCTTGATCTGCTATATCAAGTGTTATGAGTGGAATAATTGCTATAAATGACATTGATGCAATTACAATAAATGGAAACCATCCTTCGATACCTGTTAAAGATATAACAAGAGGACCTATTGCAAGCCCAATTATAAATACCGTATTGTATATTGTGACTATTTTACCGCGATTTGAATCATTGGCCATCGATAACATCCAAGTATCAAAAGCATTCCATGCAAGTGCACCAGCAAATCCAATAAGGAACCGAATAATGAACCACGCAGTTAAACTTTCAAATATAGGAAATGTAAAATATAAAATAATTGTAACTATTTGAGCAATGACTATTGATCTGGATAAACCAATTGCATGAATAATGATTGGTGTAATTCTCACAAATAAAATTACCGCCAATGGTTGAGCGACAACATTTAATCCAATTTGTGTATTACTGAAACCTCTTGACTCAAGTATTAATGATAGTAAGGGAATAAGAGTTCCAAGCTTTATGCCAATTATAAGAGCACATAAAAATAAAACAATATACGTTTTATAATTACTTCCAAGTATAGATTGAAAAGTTGAGATCACACAAACCGTTTTTCATCTGTATAAATATTTTTAAAGTATTTTTTTATTAGTCCTTTGCAAAATACATGTGAGTACATTTTAGGATCAAATAAAATTCTTTGCCATAATCCGTCTACCATTGAAAGATAAGTCTCACTTATTTCTCTTGGCGTCAGAAAAGTCTGATCAGTTAAAAAATTTAATTCTTTAATTAACTTTTCCATCTGAGATGAATATATTTCATCTTGCTTTTGACAGATTGTTAAATAAGAAGGACGAAATTTTACTTCACTATAAAACGATACCCAGACTGCAATTTTATTTCTACTTGCAATTTTACTACTAAAATCATTTTCAATTATTTTAACTACTCTTCCAACTGGATCTAAGTTATTATCTTCGAATATTCGTTGCCAAGAATTTTTATATTCATCTGATAGAAATTTTAGTGAACTAAGTAAAAGATTTTCTTTAGATTTAAATCTAAAATTTGCATAACCTTGTGATACCATTGCTTTCTTAGCTACTTGCGCAATTGTCGTATCTGCGAGACCTTTTTTGGCTATAGTTTCAATTGTTGCGTCAATTAGCTTTTGATGATTGATTGAAAATTCCTGTTCTTTCAGTTGAGGGTTACTAATTTTTTTGGGATTTATATTCATAAAAGAACCATACACAAAGTTTAATCATAATGGTAGTTTTGTATTGAATAATCATTCAATATGGGTATCATATAAATTCAATATTCGTTCATTTTATGCCAAAAAATACTCATGATGTAATTGTTGTAGGAGCCGGCCATAATGGCTTAACAGCAGCTAGTTATATGGCTAAAGCTGGTCTTGATGTCGTCGTTTTAGAAAAAAATGATTGGATTGGCGGTGCTGCGGTGAGTCGAGAACTGTACCCTGGATGGAAATATTCAAATTGTTCCTATGTTTGTAGTTTATTAAGACCTGAGATCATGCGTGACTTGGAACTTTATAAATATGGACTTCAAATTATTCCTTATGAAGGCAGTGCAACGATGATGAAAAATGGAGATTATTATACTCATTATCATGATCATGATATGACCATCAACTCTATTAGACGTCATTCTCATAAAGATGCAGAAGCTTACGAAAGATATAGCCGTGATGTTCTCAGGCAATGTAAAATTATTAAGCCTCTTCTTAAAATGACGCCCCCTGACTTAACATCGTTCAAACCAAAAGATTTATTTGGAGCACTGGAGTTTGCAAAGCATTTTGCTGCAAAAGATGAATTAGGTGGACTAGGAGAAAAAGAAATTTATGACACAATTCGCTTCTATACGATGAGCATCAGAGATTACTTAGAAGAATATTTTGAAAGTGAAATTACCAAAGCTCACCTTGCTGGCAGCGCAATTATTGGAACTGCTCTGGGCCCATGCTCGCCAGGATCAGCTTATGTATTGTTGCATCATTACATGGGTGAGGTTGATGGATCAGTTGGTTCATGGGGATATGCACGAGGTGGAATGGGATCTATTACTCAGGCAATGATGGGTTGTCTAAAAGATCATGGAGGAGAAGTAAAACCAAGTAGCGAAGTAACAAATGTTATTACAAAAAATGGAAAAGCAATCGGTGTTGCTACACAAAATGGAGATGAATACTATGCTAAGAAAATAGTTTCCAACCTTGATGTCAAAAGAACTTTTTTAGAGATTACTGAAGAGAAGGACCTCCCAGATGATTTTGTGCGAAGTGTTAAAAATTTTAAGATAAGGGGTTCATCTGGTAAATTAAACATTGCATTAGATGGCTTACCAGAATTTCCTTGTATTCCTGAAGGTGATCCAGGCGGCGGCGGAGACATGCATTTCACAGAAACGATAGAAGAGATGGAAGGAGCTTACGATGATTGGAAAAGGGGAGAATGGTCTCGTAATCCATATGTTGATATGTGCATTCCATCAAAAAGTGACCCTACAATGGCCGAGCCAGGTAAACATTACATGTCTGTATTTATCCAGTATGTGCCATTTAACCTTGCAAATGGTGGTTGGAATGAAGAGAGAAAGCAAGAATTTGGAAGACACATAGTTGATTGTATTGCAGAGTTTTCTCCTAACTTTAAAGACCTAATTAATCATTATGAGGTACGTACACCACTAGAATTAGAAAACGAGGTTGGTCTGACAGAGGGCAATATTTTTCAAGGAGAGTTGACCATGGACCAATTAATGTTCAATAGGCCAGTTCCTGGATATGCGCAGTATCGGACTCCATTAAAAAATATGTATATGTGTAGCTCTTCAACACATCCAGGCGGAGGTGTAATGGGTGCACCAGGAGCTAACGCAGCTCGTGAAGTTCTATTAGACATGAATGTTCCACAAAAAGGAAATTATTATTAATGTCTGGCAATTCGAGTTTTGATGCCATCATAATTGGTGGAGGTCATAATGGATTGGTATGCGCAAACGTCCTCGCTAGAAAAAACAAAAGAGTGTTAATCTGCGAAGCCCGAAAAGAATGTGGTGGTATGGTAAGTAATGATATTACCAACTATGTACCTCCAGTAACATCTGCCGTTTCAAGCTCGATTGGTGGAATGCAAATAAACTACATACCAAAGACCACAATTGCCTTATCTGAAACTGGACAACACATACGACTTGTGGGCAATCAACACATTGATCATAAATCTATCTCAACATTTTCTTCTCATGATGCTGACCGATTTAATGATTTTCACGAAAAAATGTCAAAATTCTCAAAAACTTTAGGTTCTTTCATGATGGCGTCTCCTCCGCGAATAATGAACAATAGTTTTTCTGACTATTTTAAACTTTTTAAGCTTGGATTGAATGTCAGGTTATTAGGAAAGAAAAATTTTAATGAGTTTGCTAGAATGATTGGCCTAAATATAGCTGATGAACTTGAAGACAATTTTGAAAATACACTACTTCAAGGATTGATAGCGCATGACTCGGTTATTGGCTCTAATTTAGGCCCGCGTTCACCAGGCTCTCTCATAAACTTATTGTATAGAATGGCTATCCATAACAATTCTTTATTCGGTGGTATATTCCAAATAGAGGGCGGCAATGACCAATTCACTAAACATTTAATTGAAAAATGCAAAAGTAATAATGTAGAAATAAAAACTTCAGCTTCTGTTAAAAATTGTATTATTGAAAATGACTGCGCTGTAGGTGTTGAGCTAAAAAATGGTGAAAAAATGTATGCTAAGAAAATTATTTCAAATGCAGATCCACGTTCAACATACTTTTCACTGCTCGGTTCTCAGAACCTTGATACTGACGTAAAGAGGAAAATCAAACACCATCGCTCCAAAGGAAGAGTTGCCAAACTCATTTTGGAGCTGGATAAGCTCCCTAGTTTTAACAATTGTGATGACAATGATTTAGACAGCAGAATGGTTGTTGCGCCATCTATTGATTATATTGAAGAAACATTTAATCCAAGCAAGTTTGATAAGCTTTCACTAGAGCCAACACTTGAGATATGTGTAAAAAAAGACTCTGATCAAAATCCAAAGTTAGATATTCAAGTGCAATATGCACCATATAAAACTTATCAAGGGTGGGAAAATATAAAGGAAAGTTACGTTGAATCTATTATCAGAATAATTAGCAAATATGCTCCTAATATTAATGAATACATTGAGCGTAAGAAATTACTAACCCCTGATGATATTGAATTAGAATATAATGTATCAGGAGGGCACTGGCATCATGGTGAGATTCAAATTGATCAGCTTTTTATGATGCGCCCAATTCCAGGAGCCTCACAGTATAAAACACATTTGGATGGTCTTTTCATGTGCGGTGCTGGGACACACCCAGGTGGCGGTTTAACCGGCATTTCAGGTAAAAATGCTGCTAAAGCAGTCTTGGATGATTTTTAAATGACGCAAGATCTTAGATATTCAGCTTTAAAGAAAACACCTTTTCATTCAAGAACCAGTTTGGCTTCGCGAACTAACAAATATTATAACTGGAATGGATATACTGTTCCTACAGAATACTCAACTACCGAGCTTGAATATACAGCAGCAAGAAATGGAACATCAGTTATGGATCTAACCCCTATGGGCAAATATGAAATTATAGGAGATCATGCGCATCAATTTGTTGATTACTTAGTTACTAGAGATTTATCAAAAATGAAGGACAATACAGTAGCTTATATCATCTGGTGTAATGAAGATGGAAAGGTAATCGACGATGGTACTATTTTCAAATTTTCTTCAACAAAATTTATGCTTTGCTGTGCTGTTAAAATATATAACTGGCTTAATGACTCAGCTTATGGTTTTGATGTTACAATTACCGATGTTACAGATACAATTGCTGCACTAGCAATTCAAGGGCCAACATCCTGTTCAACTTTAAAAAAATTTGGAGCAACAGATCTTGAAACATTAAAACCTTTTGAAATGAGAGAATATAAGATTGATGGTTTCGATATTTTAATATCACGTACGGGATTTACAGGTGATTTGGGTTATGAATTGTGGACTGAGCCAAAAAATGCAGAAACGACGTGGGATAATATTGAAATTGCTGGTAAGGAATTAAAATTAAGACCTTTTGGAATGTATGCACTCGAAATGACTAGGATTGAAGCTGGATTTATTCAAACCAATACAGACTTTATGGCCGCAGAAGACTCATTAAGGCCGACCAGAATGAGGTCACCTTATGAAATTGGAATGGGATGGCTTGTGCACTTAAACAAAAACTCATATTTTGTTGGAAAGAAAGCACTTAAAAAAGAAAAAGAAGAAAATACTACTGAAAGATGTTTAGTAGGTTTGGATATAGATGGAGATAAGCCAGCACATGGTTCTGTAATATACAACAGCAAAAAAGAGGATATTGGAATTGTAACCGCAGCCTTATGGTCTCCTATTATGAAAAAAAATATTGCACTTGCTTCACTCAAGAGACCGTACGGAATAAAAATAAAAGAAAACATATTTGCAGAAATTTATCACCCTGAAGAACTTGAGTACCGAAAAATATGGGCACGATGTAAGGTAGTTAAAAGGCAATTTTTTAACCCTGAAAGAAGAAATAAGGTACCTGCAGACCTATACGAATAGCCAAAAAATAAGTACTTTAAAATAATTCAATTATTGAACAGCTGTTCAATTTAGGCTATAATGATTCATGCCTAAATCAACATCACAATCTGCTAAAAACAATTTAAAGAATACTCTAGATGATAGAATCCTTCATCCGTGGCAATACTTAGAATACAGAGGTGAAGATGATCGTACATTTATCGATAAGTCTGAGGGAATTTATTTATATGACAAGACAGGAAAAAAACTGATTGATGGACCTGGAGGCATGTGGAATGTCAATGTCGGTCATGGCGTTAAAGAAATTGCAGATGCAGTTTATAATCAAATTACTAAAATGCCCTATGCAAGTCCGTTTACTGAGTCAACAGAAATAGCTCACGATTATGCGTCAAGACTTGTTCAATACGCACCGGGTGATTTAAAGAGAATTTTTTTTACGTCTGGGGGATCGTCTGCTGTGGACTCAGCTTTACGATTTGTAATGTTCTATAATAATATTCTTGGCCGAAAAGAAAAAAAACAAATTATATCAAGAAACGATGCTTACCATGGCAGTACATTTTTAGGAGCTTCTTGTTCAGGCAAGGAAAGAGATAAAAATAATTTTGATTTCGCAAGTAATATTGTTCATCATATTTCATCTCCTAATCCTTTTCGTAAACCTGATGATCTTACTGACGAAGAATTCTGTGATCTAAAAGTTCAAGAATTAGAAAACAAAATAATTGAAATTGGCGCGGACAAGGTAGCTGCTTTTATTGCTGAACCTATCTTAGCTTCAGGTGGCGTGATTGTCCCACCAAAAGGTTATCATAAGAAGACACATGAAATTTGTAAAAAACATGATGTGTTGTATATTTCTGACGAAATCGTCACTGGCTTTGGAAGACTTGGTCACATTTTTGCTTCAGAAAATTATTTTGATTTTACACCAGATATTATTCTTTTGGCTAAGGGAATTACATCTGGATATGTGCCTTGTGGAGCAGTTGTTATATCAGAGCGATTGATGTCTAAATTAGATAATAAAGAGAAAGTAATTTTTTCAAACGGTTTCACAGACTCAGGTCATCCTGTAAGTATGGCCGCTGCAACTGCAACTTTAGACTATATTGAAAAAACAAACTTACTTGATCACGTAAAAGATGTTGGCCCTTATTTTCAAGCAAAATTGAGAGAGCTTACTGATTTGCCAATTGTTGGTGAAGTTAGAGGTGAAGGTCTAATGGCTGCAGTAGAATGTGTAGGCAATAAAGATAAAAAAGATCCACTGAATTTGTCCTATGAGATTGGCTCTAGGATTAATGAACATTGCCAGCAACTTGGTTTAATTGTACGACCATTATTTAGTACATGCGTCATGTCACCGTCATTAATTATCACGAGGGAACAAATTGATGACCTTGTTTCTATTTTGCGTAAAGGCATAGAGTTAGCAACTGATGATATCAAAAAAGAAGGTCTCTGGTCAGCAACTTCAAATTAATGACCTTTTTTAATCAACTTAAAGAAAGATATGAAGAAGGAAAGACTCTTCCGCAAGAGTTTTATACTGACAAAGAAATATTCTCTGATGAAATGAAAAAAATTTATTTCAAACAGTGGCTGATGGTCGATCATGTTAGCCGTATCCCAAATCCTGGAGATTATTTTTTATTTAACGCAGAAAAAGAGTCAATAATTCTAATACGTGGAAGGGATAGTCAAGTCAGAGCTTTTTACAACGTTTGTTCTCATCGTGGTTCAAGAATATGTTTGGAAGAAGAAGGAACAAAAAAACTGTTAGTTTGTCCATATCATGCTTGGAGTTTCTCTGCAGAGGGAGAATTAAAGTCAGCACGCTACATGCCAGATGATTTTAAAATGGAAGATTGGGGTTTAAAGCCTTGTCATATGAATATCTATCAAGGCTTGATATTCATAAATCTTTCAATGGGTGAACCAATGGATTTCAATGAGTTTATTGCTCCATTGACTGAGCTTGTAAATTTTCATAATCCTGAAAAGGCAAAGATTGCTGCTAGGCGAAAATATCCTACGAAAGCTAATTTCAAACTTGTCCTAGAAAATTTCCAAGAATGCTATCACTGTGGCCCAGCACATCCAGAGCTATGCTCAGTACATGAAAAAGACTGGGTATTCACAATGGGTGCCGGTCTTGGAACGGCCCCAGAAAAAGAAACAAAAGAATATTTAAAAAAGATTCAACCATGGATTGAGGATTGCAAAACAAAAGGAATTCCCTCAAAAACATATTTAGAAACTGAAGAAGGATTAAGTAAGGGATTAAACCGATACGTAGACCGTACACCCATTGGAAATGGAAATTTATCACAAACTAAAGATGGCAAACCAGCCTCTAAACTAATGGGTCAGTTTAAAGAATTTGATGGTGGTTTATCCCAAGTAAGTTTTAATCCTTTTAGCTGTTGTTACTTTACAAATGATTTTGGAGTTATGTTTATATTTAAACCATTATCAATTTTGCATTCTGAAGTCGAATTGATTTGGTTAGTCAATGAGGAAGCTGAAGAAGGCAAAGATTTTAATGAAGAAAACCTTACTCACATATGGGACGTAACCACTGCACATGACACAACCATTATTGAAAATAATCAAAATGGTTTGTTGTCTCATTCATTTAGTTCTGGAGTACTCTCACAGAACGAGTCTGCCGTCACGTATTTTTATGATTGGTATTTCACCAATATGAGACTACCATGATGTAGGACGAATTTCTTATGAAACAGCTGTACAACAAAGATATTTACGACGTTAATAAACCAGTAGAAAGCTATTGGGAAGAGGTCAGCAGCTTTGACCAAAATAAGTATCCAGAATTAGTTGGAGATCAATCATGTGATGTATGTGTCATTGGAGGCGGCTTTACAGGCATTAGTACGGCTTATCATATTGCAAAAAATTATGGTGGAGATGTAAGAGTGTTAGAATCCGGGCACTATGGTTTTGCAAGTAGTGCAAGGAATGCAGGTTTTTGCTGTCTACCAGCTACAAAGTTATCTACCACACAATTAATAAAAAAGTTTGGTATGGAAGAGACAAAGAAATTTTTTTCATCTCAAATTGAAGGTGTTGATCTTCTTGCATCTATCATATCAGAAAATAATATTGATTGTGAAAAAGTAGGTGATGGCAACCTTGATGTAGCTCACCATCCAGGTAGTAGTGAAGAATTAAAAGAATGGGGAAATGAACTTAAAGAGTATTTTGGCATTAATACAAAATGGATACCTAAAGAAGAATTTGATGAAGTTGGACATCAATCAACTGAACAATTTGGAGCAGTTTTTACAGAGGCTGGATTTGCAATGAATCCCATGGCGTTTATGCGAGGCTTTGCATCAGCAACTGTAGATGCAGGAGCAAAACTACATAGTTTTTCAAGAGTAAAAAAATGGGAGAGAAATGGATCACATAAGCTAATAACAGATGGTGGATCAATTACTGCAAATAAAGTTGTTGTAGCGACAAATGGCTATACAGATGAGTCACTTCATCCAAGTTTTGCAAATCGAATGATGCCAGTCTTATCAAATATTATTGTTACCAGAGAAATGAGTGATGATGAATTTAAGTTACAAAACTACAAAACATTAAATCCCATATGTAATTCCAGAGAAATTTTATATTATTATAGAAGGATGCCTTCTAACAGAATGTTGTTTGGTACAAGAGGTGATACTTATGGTGATGATGCAAGTGCACTAAAAATGAGAGAATTTATGACTCAAAAATTTAGGGGTGTTTTTCCTAATTGGAACAATATTGATATTGATCACTATTGGAGAGGTACAGTTGTAATGACTAGAGATTTTGTACCTGCATTTGGTGCATTAGATGACGACAAGTCAGTGTTATTTTCATATGGCTATCAGGCAAATGGTAACAATACTACAGTTTATTGTGGAAAGAAGTTGGCTGAGATGATCTATGAATCCAATAGTGGAGAAACTAATATTTCAAAAGTCTATCAAGGACTCTCTCCAAAAATACCACTAGGGTTTTTAAGATTATGGTATTTAAGACTGTATCTATGGTATTCAAATTTTACAGATAAAAGTAAAAAAGAAATATAAATTGCATCTGTTATTTATATAAATTAAAATTTTCTTATGTTGCAAGTTTGGAAGTCATTTTATGCAAGAAGTGATCCAGCAAAAGCTTATTCACTTCTTTCTCCTGCATTGATTCTAGTTACTTTAGCTATGCTAATACCTTTAGGGCTAATGTTGAGTTTTAGCTTTTTCACTCAAGTTAGCTTTACTGAAATTGACTACTCATTCACCGTTCAAAGGTATATTGATTTTTTTCAAAAGAACTTGCTTGTCTCTTTACTTATAAAATCAGTGAAGATTTCGTTTATTGTAACTTTTGTAACTCTTCTTACTGCATATCCTGTCTGTTATTACATAGCTTTTTATGTAAAGAAAAATAAAATGTTATGGCTTGTTTTACTGACTTTACCTTTCTGGACATCTTATCTTTTAAGGGTTTTTTCCTGGAAAATTATACTTGGAACTAAGGGAGTTATTAATTCTTCTTTAATTAATGCAGGACTGCTTAGCGAACCCCTCACTTTTCTAATGTATTCTGAGACTGCAGTTATCATAACGCTTACCCATGCATGGGCAGCATTTGCTTTATTACCTTTGTATGTATCATTGGATAAAATAGATTTTTCTCTAATTGAAGCTGCCAGAGACTTAGGATTGTCAAGATTAGAAACTTTTTGGAAAATTACACTTCCATTATCTCTTCCAGGAATAATTGGTGCCATACTAATCATCTTTATTCCAACAGTAGGAGATTATGTTACTCCTGCATTACTTGGAGGAACTGATGGGAGAATGCTATCAAATATGATCCAAGCTTACTTTGGAAAAGTAAATAATCTTCCTCTTGGTGCCGCGTCTGCAACTATTATGCTTATCACTGTTGCGATAGTGACAATGATTGTTTCATATACAACAAAAAAACTTACTCAAAGGATTTCATAAGTGGAACAAAAGAACAATACATTGTTAATCTATACATTATTGTATTTTGCATTTTTATATATCCCTGTTTTATTCTTGCCAATATTTAGCTTTAATGATGCAAATTATATGTCATTTCCACTCTCAGGATTTACAACAGAGCATTATGAAGAAATGTGGGCAAAAACAAATTTACATAAAGCTCTTTGGGCTAGTATCAAAGTAGGTGTAGTTGCAAGTGTCGTCAGCACAACAATTGCACTTTTCGCAGCCAAAGCATTCGCGCGTTATAAATTCAGAGGGCAAAATATATCTTACGGGGCGATTATGATTCCTTTTTTAATTCCAGAAATTATTTTAGCGGTTGCAATACTTGTTATTTGGTTAAGCCTTGGTTTTAAATTAGGACTTGTACCGGTAACTTTAGGACATATTCTTTTTTGTACCCCATTTGCAATGCTTATTTTAATTGCTCGTATAGAAGGCTTTGATTTCTCACTAGAGGAAGCATCAAGAGACCTTGGGGAAAACGCCTGGGGGACATTTTACCGAGTATCTCTTCCATTATACCTACCAGGCATAATAGCTTCACTTTTATTGAGTTTTATAATTTCATTTGATGAATTTGTTCTGGCATTCTTCTTAACTGGAAGCGATGCAACATTGCCTATGTATATGTGGGCTCAAATGAGATTTATTCAGAAACTGCCTCATGTATTGGCTTTAGGAGCGGTTATAATTGTGTTTACTACTTTTATAGTTTTGTTAGCATTCTGGTTGAGAAACCTTGGCCAAGGAAAAGAAAAAGCCGAATTTGGAATAAAAATACATGAATGATTCTTTCATACAGATAAACGGAATTTCTAAGCATTTTGGAAATGTAAAAGCGGTAGATGATGTCTCTTTTCAAATCAAAGAGGGAGAGTTTTTCTCTCTGCTAGGCCCGTCAGGTTGTGGCAAAACAACATTATTGAGATTACTAGCTGGCTTTGAATATCCTACTAGTGGCAATCTATTACTTGATGGCAGTGATATTACTGCATTGCCTCCTGATAAAAGACCTACAAATATGGTTTTTCAGAATTATGCAATATTTCCACATATCAATGTTGAAAAAAATGTTCAGTTTGGCTTGAGAAAACTTGGCTTAACAAATGATGAAATTACCAAAAGAGTTAAGGATGTTTTGTCGTTAGTAAAATTAGAAGGTTATGAGGAGCGTTATAGTAGTCAACTATCCGGAGGTCAAAGACAAAGAGTGGCATTAGCAAGGGCTTTAGTAAGACAACCCAAGGTATTATTACTGGATGAGCCACTTGGGGCATTAGATAAAAAGTTACGTGACGAAATGCAACTCGAACTAAGAACTCTACAAAAAGAGATAGGAATAACTTTTGTATTTGTTACACACGATCAGCAGGAGGCTATCAGCATGTCAGATCGAGTTGCGGTGATGAGTGAAGGTAAAATTCAGCAGATGTCGTCTCCAAATGAATTATATAAAAATCCTCAAAATATATTTGTTAGTGACTTTATTGGTGAAACTAATTTTTTAAAAGCTAAGACAAATTCTAAAGATGGAGAATATATTAATGTTAATATTGAAGACCTTGGTTCATTTAAAATAAAAAATAATCTCAATATAAGTGAAAACGCCTCAGATGTTATTTGCAGTGTTCGTCCTGAGACAATGATGATTGACAGAGAAAAATCAGACTGGGATATTTGCTTAGAAGGCAAAATCAAGCAAACATCGTATCTAGGAGAAATGACAAAATTTTACGTTGAAACTAAAGAAATAGAAAAAATTATAACCGTATCATCACAATATTTTGATAATCAGTCTTTTCAAGATGGCAAATGCTTTATCAGTATAAATTTAAACGATATTTCCTTACTCAATAAAAAATAGCCTGTCCTCAAGAGAGAACAAGCTATTTTAAATCAGTTAATTAGCAGTGAATTAACCACCAGCTACCATTTCAGCCCACTGAGCTTCCATGTAGTCAGTAACTTCGTCAGTTGGCATCACGGAGAACATTCCATTATTTAAATGTTCGATAGGATTAGATGCAACACCACGCTCAGCTAATTCATCAGCTGTAAGTGTGCTAAAGCCAGCTTTATTGCTGTGTCCATAACCCCACTCACTTAATAAGTAAGCAGATGTTTCAGCACTAGTTGCACCATTAATCATTGCGTATGCTTTATCAAGGTCTGCACCTTTAACAATTGCAAGACCGCAAGCCCAAGTCATTGTGCCATTAGCAGGTTGCATCATTTTTGCTCCTGCACTCCATGCTATTTCGTTCCATCCAAGTGCTACGTCAATTTCCTCGTTTCCTAGCGCTTCGATCATTGAAGATGTATCTCCAAAGAATGCACGAATTTGACCATTATCTCTCATTTCACGAAACTTATCGATACCTTGGTCAATAGCAGCTTTTGTTAATTGATCTTGTTCTCTGATGTCAATTCCAAGATGGTGCATCATTAAAAACAATGAGTCTGCAGCAGAGTCTAAGATACCAACTTTACCTTTTACTCTTGGGTCTTCCATTAAAGCAAAGCTCTCATTAGAGGCATCCATCCAATCAATTCTGTCTGCCATGTAAAACAACGTAGTATCTCCCCAGTCGACTGGTGCAAAATAATGCTTGCCATCAACCATGCCGCTTGGCAGGTCTCTAACTTCAGGGAACATGTCATCCCAGTTATCAATTCTTGATGGATCAAGTGGTTCTAATACGCCTGCTCTCACCCATCTTTTTATCTCACCTTGACATGGCCATGCTAAGTCTACTTCAAAGCCTGCTTTTAGTTTTTGCAATCCTTCTTCAGCATCACCAAATATTGAGTATTCAGGGGAACCATGCTCTTCCGCGTATGTACCAAATAGACCATCATCGTCGTAGCCACCCCACAGGAATACAGATCCTGGCTCATCTGCAAAAGCTTTAGTTGTTGACGTTACACCAGCGATAAAAACAAACGATAGTGATACAATCAAAGCTTTTACAAAAGAATTTTTCATTTCTTTGTATTTAGGCATAATTAATCTTCCTCTTTTTTTTTATTTATACCAAAAATTGTACACCTATAGGGTCGTTGGTCAATATATTAAAGGGGAATCAAGGGACGATTTTTGTTTGAATTAAGCCATGGATCTAACATTTCGTAGTTGTACCCACCCTGGAATACTAATTCATCGCTGTAAGATCGAGCAATAATTTGAATTCCTGTTGGAATATTGCTAGAGCTTAATCCTGAAGGGACTGATAGGACGGGTAATTTGCCCAACATATTAAATGGATGTGACATGACCCAAGAAAAATCTGCACACTTCTGCTCTTTATTATTGATAATGATATTTTCATTAACAATATCAATATCAGCTTTAATTGAAGGTAAAGAGTTTGTAGGACATATAAATAAATCGTAACTGTCTAATATTGGTCCAATTTCTGAATACATACGGCCTGTGATTTCTGAGCTTTCAATAACATCATATCCAACATAAGCCCCTATTTGATCATGATAGTACTTCTCATTATTTTGAATCGCTCTGATATGTAATTCAGGGACTTCAGCAAACATTTTTGCATAATCAGTTAATAGTTTTTTTTCATCGTTTGAAAATTTTGCTATGAGGCCATAAAATGAATTAGCGTAATGACTGAAGCAAACTGAATTTACTTCATCTCGATTCCAATTTAATTTTACTTCTGTAATTGATGCACCAAGAGCCTCAAATTTTTTTAAAGCCTCCAATGTATTTTTTTCAACTTCTTCATCCACCTCAAAAAATCCAAGATCAAGTGAATAAGCAATTTTCCAGTTCTTAATATTCTCAAACTTATTAGAAATAATTTTTTTGGGTCTGAGTGAAGCAATATCATTTTTATTTGGACCACTCATAACATTTTGCATAAGGGCACAATCACTAACAGTTCTCGCAAGGGGACCAACAACACAATACGGATCATGATTAAAAGGATAACCCATTGGATTTCTTCCATAGGGAGGTTTGTAACCAACGACTCCGCAGGCCCCAGCAGGGATACGAATTGATCCACCTATATCACTGCCAGTTGCAAGAGATGTACAACCCGACGCTAGTGCGGCAGCACTCCCTCCACTTGAACCTCCTGGTGTCATATCTAAGTTCCAGGGATTTCTTGTGACGCCATTCACTTTGGAATGGCAGAATGATGTCAGTGAAAACTCTGGGTTAGTTGTGCGCGCATGAATTATTGCACCAGAGCTTACAAGGGACTCTACATCTACATCAGTTCTTTCTGCTATTACGTCTTTATAGATTAAGCTTCCATTCTTATTAGGCTGTCCCTTTATATTAACTTCATCTTTAATTGCTAAAGGCAAACCTTCCAAAGGCAAAGTAGATTTATCTTCTGTATATTTTAATTCTGAATGTTTTGCTTCTTTCAATGCTTCTTCGAAGCGAAAAAAATTAAAAGCATTAATTTTTGGGTTTACATTTTCAATTCTTTTTATTGTCTCATTTAAAAGCTCAACTGGAGACAAAGATTTATTTTTAAATTTTTCTAGGGCTTCAGAAGCTGATAAATAACAAATATCGAGGTCTAAACTACTCATAAGATTATTTTATTTTAATTTATTAATTAATAAAATATATTGAATTCACACCATGATTGATCAAAACATTAGAGACATTATTAAAAACCAAGACCCTAATACAGGAATGGATCAGCTTTTTTTCACCAACAAAGCATTGTTTGATCTAAGTTATGAGGCTGTTTTTAAGAAACAGTGGGTATTTCTTACTCATCTATCTTATTTTAATGAAAACAATACAATTATTTATCAAATTAACGGTGGGTTTGTTGAAATAAAAAATTCAAAAGATAATAATTTAACTATCTCATCATCTTTGCCTGATTTCAAATGTCATTTAAAAGTTTATGAAAGCTTAATTTTTGTCAACTTTTCTGAAGTACCATATTCATTTGAAGAATTCATAAAACCACTAGAACCATATATTAAAATTCATGGCCTTAATGACGGTAAGATCGCATTTCAAAAAGACTTTATATTTAATGCTTCTCATCTTGCAACCATTCACAACTTCAAAGAATGCGCGCATTGTTGGGGGGGTGAGTTTACTCATAAAGATTATTTAAGTGTTCATGGGGAGGCGTATTGTAATTCTTATGGAGCTGGGGTTGGCTCAGGAATTGAGTCTCCTGAATTTAATCAACGTATAAAAGATTGGACACTTGAAAGTCAAAATAAAGGCTTGTTTGTCGGTGAGTACAGTGAAGACACTAATAAATATTTTAGAATTGCAGAGCGCACTCCTTTACCTGAAGGCATTATGTCTGAGACAATGGATGGTAGCTATTCATGCTCTTCACTAATGGGGGACTTTAAAACTATAGGACCGGATCATGGCTATACGGCTATTGGTTTTAGCCCATTCAATAGCTTTGTTGCCAATAATGAATTTGTAATTCTTTTTTTATTTACTCCTGTTAGTCAAAATAAAACAATCGTTACTCAATATTGGGTTACTCACAAAGATGCTGAAGTTGACATTGATAAAATGATTTTTCTTTGGGATCAAACATCAACAGAAGACTCCCAATTGTGTGAAATGAATCAAAAGGGTATTGAAAGTCGAGCTTATCAGCCTGGAAAGTATGGCGAACTAGAGACAAGCTTGGTTCAATATCAAAAGTTCTATCTAAGTCATTTACAAAATCACGTTAATGGACTGACTTAAGTAAGGGATATAAAATGGAAGTTGCTACACAAGCTGAATTTGATGAAGTATTAAGTCAGCACAATAATATTCAATATGTCGATGCAATCTTCACAGATTTATGTGGTTATGTAAGAGGAAAACGTTTCCCAGTCCTTGAAGCAAATAAAATTTTTTCAGATGGCGTTCTTCTCCCATTCTCCGCATTTTATCTTGATGTTCTAGGAGGAGTAACAAACACCCTAAATCTAGGTTGGACAGATGGTGATCCTGATGGTGTTCTGGTTCCTGTCAAAGGAAGTATTAAGCCAGTCCCGTGGGATGAACGCTTCTTACAGGTATTAATCACAATGAGAAAAGAGCAAGAAAATTGGGGAGTGATACAAGACCCATCTGAGGTTGACCCCAGAAATATTCTAAAAAAAGTTATGAGGAATTTTAAGAAGACCGGATTGAAGCCTGTGGTTGCTTTTGAATTAGAATTTTATCTTTTAGACAAAAATAGGGATGAGTCTGGAAAACCAATACCTGCTGAAGGTGCTAATAAAACACATGTTTATGGCATACCAGACCTTGATCTATTTGGTAAGTTATTTGATGATATTAACAAGAATTGTGAAATGCAAAATATACCAGCGACTACGGCTTCTAGTGAATTTGCTGCGGGACAGTATGAAATTAATCTAAAGCACACAGGAGATCTTCTAAAGGCCGCAGATGATGCTGCTTTATTAAGACGAATTATTAAAGAGACAAGTGAACGACATGGCTATGAAGCAACATTTATGGCAAAACCCTTTTTAGATCAAACTGGTAATGGAATGCATCTTCATCTCTCCGTTTATGATGAAAATGAAAAAAATATATTTGCTACTTCCAATCGTTACGGAAATAAAAAATTAAAAAGTGCTATAGCTGGTTTTCAATCAATGTTTTATGATAGTTTTCCAATCTTTATTCCAAATCGAAATGGTTACAGAAGAATAGAAACAAGAAATTTCGTTCCTGTTAATACAAGTTGGTCCTGGAATCGAAGAGATGTTTCATTAAGAATACCAGCTGGATCAGATGACGCAAAAAGAATTGAACATCGCGTAGCTTCATCAGATGCCAATCCTTATCTAGTCCTAGCATGCTTATTAGCAGGGTTGCATAATGGTCTTACTAATGAATTGACCCCATCAAACCAAGTTGATTTTGATAATAACGAAGGAGCGGATAAAGAAGCTGATATTGATATGCCAAAAAATATGGACCAAGCGTTAGCGCGTTTCCAATCTTCCAAACTATTAAAAAAATATCTTGGGAAAGAATATCTTGATCTTTACACTGCTGCAAAACAAGGTGAAATTGATCATGTCGAGTCAAGTTTTGTTCCTCGAGAGGAATATGATCTCTATTTATAATCATGACTGAATTACTTTTTAACAATGACGCTTACCTCACTCAGTCTGAAGCAATTGTTACAAACGTCGATCAAAACTCTATTCAATTAAATCGAACAATTTTTTACGCTGAGTCAGGCGGACAGCCGGGTGATCAAGGAGAGATCATCCTAGGAGATCAAATTTATAAAGTTACTGACACCCAGAAAGGTAATTCTCCAAATGAAATTATTCATTTAGTCGACGGTGATATTGATCAGAGCATTGTTGGTAAAGAATGTGAGATTAAAATTGATTGGGAATTGAGACAAAGTCATATGAGAATGCATACCTCATGTCATATTCTGTGTAGTTTGATTGATGCTTTAATTACAGGTGCTTCAGTTGGAGCACAAAAAAGTAGAGTTGATTTTGATGTTGACCCGAGTTTGCTTGATAAAGAGGCAATGAATCAACAGATTGATGAAATTATTAAAAATAATTTTCCTGTATTCACAAAACAAATTTCTGGAGATGAATTTAGAGATAACCCTCATTTAGCAAAAGGTGCTGCTGTTAGCCCTCCCATAATTGATAACAAAGTACAAATTGTTCAAATCGGTGATGATAAAATTTTAGATATACAGGCGTGTGGAGGCACTCATGTGAAATCAACGGGTGAGATTGAAGGATTAGAGATTGGAAAAATTGAAAATAAAGGTAAAAGAAACCGAAGAGTAAACATAAGATTTAAATAATGACGAATATTCTCATCAGAAGTGATAAAAATTCAGTTGCTATACTAAGTTTGAATGACCTTCCAGCAAATAGTCTAAGTATGCCTATGATGGAAGAAATTCAAAATCATCTAACAACTATTGATCATGATGACTCAATTCGAGTTATAATCATAAAATCTGAAAGTGATAAAATATTTTCCTCAGGTCATAATTTAAAAGAGGTAAAAGGCTTTCTTGATAATAATGATACTAAATCTCAAGTTGAGTTATTTTCAACGTGCTCCTCAATGATGAAACAAATTCAGGCTTTAAGTAAACCAGTCATTGCGCAGGTCAGAGGCATAGCAACTGCAGCTGGTGCCCAACTCGTTGCCTCATGTGATTTAGCTTATGGATCATTGGATTCAAAATACGCAACTCCAGGAGTAAACATTGGATTATTTTGTCATACACCTCAAGTTGCTGTATCAAGGACAATTGGCAGAAAACCAATGATGGAAATGCTGTTAAGTGGAGAACCTATTTCGTCTGAAAGGGCTGTACAAATTGGATTGATCAATGCTGCGGTTGATAGTGCAGATTTAGAAAAAACAGTTCAGAAGTCATGCAATGATATTTGTAATAAATCAGCAGCTGTTATTGCCATGGGGAAAAAAAGTTTCTACCGTCAAAGTGAAATGCCTTTAACTGACGCATATGACTTTACGAGTGCAGAGATGGTAAGGAATTTAACACTTAATGACGGTAATGAGGGAATATCTTCTTTCCTTGAAAAAAGAGACCCAAATTGGTCTAACGATTAACGTCTAATTACATATTTATCAGGCACAATTTCTTTTTTAGTATTTTTTCTCGTCTTAGGATTGTTAGTGACGAAACAATTATAAAAAATGCACCTATATATGTATTCCAAGCAGGAATTTCATTCCAAATAAAATAGCCAAAGATTATTCCATAAATCAAACTTAAATATTTTAAAGGTGTTACAATTGATACTTCAGCATTTTTATACGCTTGAGTTAAAGCGAGGTTTCCAATACCGCCACTGATCCCAACTAACGCCAGCATGCTAAAATCAAATAAAGATACTGGCCACCAATACCAGCCACCAAAAGGGATTGTAAACAGAGAAGTAATTATTCCGAAAATTGTAAAGTATAAGGCTATTAAGTATGTAGGCTCTGTTTCACTTAATTTGCGAAGCGAAATAGCTACTATAGAAAAAAATATACAAAACAATATTGGCAAGATCATATAAAAATTGAATCCAGATGATGTTGGATTAACTATTACTAAAACTCCAACGAATCCAATTGCTATCGCAGTCCATCTTCTGCTACCAACTATTTCTCCAAGAATAAAAATTGATAATAATGTACTAAAAATAGGAGACGCGAACGTAAGCGACACTGTTGTTGCTAGAGGTAAGAAATGTAAGCTTGCGTAAACACAAAATAAGGCAATTGTACCAGCTAAACTTCTAATAAAATGAAGTCCAGGCTTTGATGTTGTTAAAAGGTGGGCCCACCGATCACGAGGTATTGTAAATACAAGTGGTATCAAGCCTCCTATCATTCGCCAAAATACAACATAGCCAATACTGTAATCCTCAGTGGTCCATTTTACCGCTAAATCCATTAATGCAAATCCAGTCACACTGATAAGCATAAAAAAAGCACCAACTTTTATATTATTTTCCATATATAAAATGATCTAAGATTGCGATTACAAATATTAAGAATTAGACTAGCATAAAAAGTATGAACGTTTGGAAATATTTACTCGCAGCTTCTCTTGGCAATATGATTGCAGGTCCTTTAGGTGCATTAGCTTTTACAGCTGGTGCCTTTTTTCTTGGGAAGAAAAGTAATTTTAGAAATCCTGGTGCAAATTTTAATACGCAGCAAGGTGTTTACGCTCTCGGTTTAGTTGTACTGTGCGCAAAGTTAGCTAAAGCGGATGGTAGAGTCACAGATGACGAAATAAGAAAATTTAAAAAGATTTTTAAAATTCCTCAAGAAAATATGAAACAAGTTGGCGCTATCTGGAAAGAAGCTTCACAAACAAGTGCTGGATTTGAACCGTATGCTCAGCAATTAAGGGATACTTTTAGCCGATCACCTCAAATGTTAGAGCAAGTAATCATAGGTCTCTTTGAAATTGGTTATGCAGACCATGATTTATCTAATCCCGAACTAAAATATATAAAAAAAGTGAGTCAAATATTTGGAATTGATCAGGCAACGTTTAACAGACTGAGAAATTCAAGACCTGAGTTTGTAAAGGAAGATCCCTACAAAGTATTGGGAGTTAATAAATCACAATCAACATCAGAGATTAAGAAGATCTATCGAAACTTGGCTAGAAAAAATCACCCTGATATTGTTAGGGCTAAGGGTATTACTGATAAGAGTTTAATAACTAAAGCTAAAGAAAATTTTCAACGCATTAATGATGCTTATGAACAAGTTCTAAAAATAAGAGGTGAAAAATAGGCATAATTTAAATTTTTTTATCAGTTTAAATTAAATGACCACGGGATATACTTAGTTATGGAATTTTTGACATTTATTGCGGTTTGTATCTTAATCTATCTTGTATATTTAATCCGTCAGGATTTTAAGGACCATTCAGTGCGTATTGAAAGTCAAATGCAGAGAGTTACTGAAGTGGTCATCAAAAGCCAAGACAAAGACGAATAATATTTATTTTTTCTTACCCCAACTATTTCTTTTTCTATTCCTTATCAATGGCGGATAAGTACCAGTTGATAAGAAGATCTTGATAAATCTCCACTGTAAGAACCATATTTTTTTTAAAACCTGAAACATTTTAGGACTCTTGTTTTAATTAATTATTTTAATTCAATATTTTGGCAAATTCATTATAAATAATCTTTATGAATACCGACATATCATCTTTTAATCAATGGATAGAGGCTTGGAATCATTTTTATGACAAAGAGAAAGAGCTGGTTGACTTAGACCCCAACGCTGCACTGGTGTCATCCGTGAGTAGTGATGGTAAGCCTAATGCTAGAGTTATACTAATTAAAGATGTCAGCCAAGAAGGTTTCACTTTTTATACAAATTATGAATCACAAAAAGGAAAAGAACTTTTTCATAATTCAGAGGGACATTTAACATGGTACAGCCGTGCTCAAGGAGCTTCAATTAGGGTTCAAGGAAAAGTCGAAAAAATAAACTCAAACTTGTCTGATGAGTATTTTTCTTCACGTGATCGTAATGCACAAATATCAGCAAGTATTTCAAAACAATCTTATGATGTTGATAGTCGTGAAGTACTGGATAAAGAATTTCAAGAGTTCGCAGACGCACATGAAGGAAAAGAAATAAAAAGACCCGATCATTGGGGAGGAATAATCATTATGCCTTCAAGAGTAGAAGTATGGAAAAGCAGAGATGATTATAAAACTCGACTGCATGACAGAATTGTTTTCACACATTCAAATGATGCATGGATAAAGACCAGACTTTACCCATAGAGACTTTGTGAAATGATAAAAATATTTTTAATATTTTCTCTCTCTATTCTGTGGTTACCCAATGTATCAGCAAATGATTTGCCAACACCTCGATGGGTAACGTCGAAAAATACAATTAATTGTCGGGCATCATATATTACAGATGAAGAAGGAAAAGCTATGGGTTCTATAAAATATCAATATGTAAAAAAATATTTTCCATGGGAAGTCGTCAGGAATATTGATGATCTCTGGGTTCAGGCTAGAGATCCTCTAACTGATGACTTATGTTTTCTTTTCAGGCCGATTCTATCACCTAAGAGAGCAGCAATCACAAAAGAAGCTGTATTGGGTTACAATAATCCCACAGAAAAGAAGGTCGTGGCTAAAGTTGAAAAAAATGTGCATGGCATGATACTCAAAGCTGATTCAGCTTTTATCTTGTTTGAGGTTTATTTAGAGGAAGAGGGTAAAAAAAGTAAATTCTATATTCCAAAAAATAAAGTTTTTGGCATTTATCCTAATGAAATCATCAATTGAGTGGTTTGAAAAAATGCTTATTTTCTGATATAATCCTAACCTGAAGCGATACATAACTCACCATTAAAGGAAGCGGGATCGGTCGACTTTTTATTGTTAATTTAATAAAAGGGGAAGCTAATGATTTTTTCTAAATTCCTAAACGCTACAAACTGGCATAAGCGTCCATATACTGAAATTCTTGATGAAGTCAGGGAGATTACAGATTATTTAGATCAAAATAGTAATTTTAGACAAGTATGGTTGAGTGAACATCACCTTCAAACTACAAATAATTGGACAATGGAGTGCATACCCAATCCAATTCTACTGGGCTCAGATCTTGCAGCCCGCACAAAAAATATTCGCATCGGATTAGCCGCAGCTATCGCAACCTTTTGGAATCCTCTTAGATTAGCCGAAGATGTTGCGCTTTTAGATAACTTGTCATCAGGCAGGTTAGATGTTGGTCTCGGTCGAGGTGTATTTGGAAAAGAAGCTATCCACATGAACATAGAGGCCGATTTAAAAGATCAGCCAAAAAACTTTCGATTGTTTGTTGAAACGCTAGACATATTAAAGAAGGCTTGGACGCAAGAATACTTTTCACATAAAGGTGAATTCTATGAGTACCCAGCTCCAGAATTTAAATATTCCAATCCACTGTTGAATGAAACATCAGATGTTGTTGACCCGGAAACAAATGTCTTAAAGAAAATTAGTATAGTTCCAAAACCGTTTCAAAAAAATCTTCCTTTATGGCAAGTAGTTGATAGTCCTAGTTCAATTGAATTTGCTGCAAAGAATGGTCTTAATTGTTTGATGTGGCTACCAACAGTTGCTTCCTTGAAGTCACGCTTTGAGACTTATGCAAATGCTAAATCTGAGGTCGAAAAGAGAGATGTTCCTATGGGCGAGGGAATTGCATTAGTTCGTGATTGCTTTATTGCCGATACAATGGAAGAAGCTAAAGAATTAGCGGGTGAGCATTTTTTAAGATATTTAGTATCTGTTTGTGGCGGGGGCAGAGGAGTAGGCATCTTTGCAAACCCTGGTGAGGAATTACCAAAAACAGATAATCCAATTGATCTTTTAACATACGATTGGATCCATCCGAGAAACCAATTAGTAGGTACAGCTGAATTTGTAATCGATAAAATTCACGAATTAAAGTCAGAATTAAATCTCCAGCAGTTGGCAATATGGTCAAATCCTCCTGGAATGCCTCACAATGCAGCGATGAAATCATTAAAATTATTTAATGAAAAAGTTGCTCCTCAATTCAGTGATGATAATTTAATTAAGAAAGTTTCTTAGTGTCTTCAAAAAAAATGACTGGCGGCGAAGCCGTTGTTGAAACTTTATTAGCAAATGAAGTTGAAGTGGTTACAGGGCTGATTGGCTCATCGACACTTGAGATCTTGGATGGCCTGTACAATAACGCTGATAAAATCAGATATATAGGTTGCAGACATGAGAGCAATGGGATGATCATGATGGATGCCTATGCTAGGTATACAGGGAAAAATGGAGTATTTCTAAGTGGCCAAGCAGGTCCGGGTGTCAGCAACACAGTGACTGCGATGGCTCAGGCAAAGGCTGCTTTTTCGCCAGTTGTTAACCTTGCTGGCGCAATTGCATCAGATCATAAAGGTAAGGATGCTTTTCAGGAAATAGACCAGGTCAGTTTGATGCAAGCGGTATCAAAAAAAGTTTTTGAAGTAAAAGAGGTTGAGTCAATACCAGAAGTTTTAAATGAAGCGATGCAAACAGCACTGTCACCTCGCTGTGGCCCTGTTCATGTAGATATGCCTAGAGATGTTTTAGGTAAATCAGCTGAATTTAATCAGCCTACGAAATTTAAATCTATATCAACTTTAGCTGCCGATGAGGAAAATTTAAAAAAAGCTGTAAAGCTTTTAAGTGAAGCACATAAACCTGTAATTCTAGTTGGGGCAGGAGTTAAGAATTACGGAACAAGCGCAGCAGATAGTGTTTTAAAGTTAGCTGAACTTCTTAATGCTCCATGTACCACTTCTCCAGGACATGGTGATGCAATTCCATATAGTCATCCGTTAAATGCGGGATCAGCTGGCCCTCGTGGGTCAGGGTTAGGAACAAAACTTTTAAGAGAGGCGGATGTCATTCTAGTTTTAGGAAGTCGATTAGGTTTTAATACAACGTTCTATTCTTACGAGAACCTAAATGAAAAAGCTTCAATTATACAATGTGAAATAGATCTAAATTCGATTGGTCGATATTTTCCTGTTGAAGTAGGCATACATGCTGATGCTAAAACTGTAACAGATGAACTTTGTAAAATGCTTGAAACTCATAAGTCGAAAAAAGAAGTACAGGATTGGTTAGATCAATTCAAAGATAATAGAAAAAATTATTTTGAAAAAAGAGATGCTGACGCGGATACTAAAAGTGTACCAATTTTACCTTCAGGATTATTTAAAGAATTAAGGGGAGCCTTGCCAGAGGATTGTGTCGTAACTTTGGATGCAGGTACAATGTGTCTCCAGTTAACTGATGCACTTCAATATCATCAACCAAAGAGTTTGTTTTCGCCACTTGATTTTGGGTTGGTTGGATTTTCTTATCCTGCTGGATTAGGTATAAAACTTGCAGCTCCCGAGAGACCGGTAGTTTCATTTCATGGAGATGGTGGCATGTCCATGGTTATCCCAGAGCTTTCAACTGCAATCGAAAATAATATTAATACTGTTGTATGCGTCATGAATAATGGTACATGGGGTGCTGAAGCGGCTTACCAAAAAGATTTTTTTGAGGGACGTTTTATTGGCGCTCATATCACTACACCTGAGTTTGATAAAGTTGCTGAATTGTATGGATGTAAGGGCATAAAGGTTGAAAAAGCAAGAGAAATTGGAGACGCTATTAAAGCTGGAATTGAGGGTGACTGCCCAACAGTAATCGATGTTCAATGTTCCCCTGATGCACTATATTCATTCAGGAAGGACTCATTTAAACATAAAGTAAAACAGTAGGATCATATTATGACACTTGAAATCAGGAAGATGTGTAAGTTTGTTGATACAACATATGTTGAAGATTTTAAAAAATGTGATGAACCTGTAGTTTTAGTATCTGTTGCAGCAGTAATTGTAAACCCATGGGTTGACCAAGGGTATGTAGAAGACCTGAAACCTACAATTTTAGAGATTGCCCCAAAGCTTGGTGATTTTTTAGTTGGTGAGTTATTAGCTGAAATCGGATCTCCAGAAAAAGTCTTAGCTTACGGTAAGGCGAGTATGACCGGGATGCGTGGAAGCATACAACATGCAAGCGCACTGATTCATACATTACATTTTGGCAATAAATTTCGAGATGCAGTTGGCGGAACATCCTATCTTTCATTTACCAATGTACGTGGACTTGCAGCTTCAAAAATATCAATTCCTATGATGCACAAAACAGACCCTGGTTTGAGACAATTTTATTTAACTCATGAGTTTACCATTCATGATGCTCCTGGTTCTGCTGAATTAGTTATAGCAATTGGTGCAAGTACTACTCCTCAAGCTCATCATCGTATCGGAAACCGCTATGAGGATGAAAAGGAAATGGGACTGAAATAATATTCATGTCATTTCGTGAAGGACTTGACGATCAAGGCACATATTATCAACTTAATGAAGTTGCTGGCACTACTCCCATAGTATTTATTCATGGAGTTGGTTTAAGTTTAGAAATATGGAAACCTCAAAGAGATTTCTTTAAAAACCATTCAACAATTGCATTCGACTTATATGGACATGGAAGAACCACGAGCGCCGATCCTATTACCTTTGATAAATTTTCTGATCAAATTGATGGCCTCATGCAATACTTAAAATATCCTTCATGCCATTTAATAGGTTTCTCCTTAGGCGGTTTAATAGCTGCTCACTATGCTTCAACGAGATCAAAGAAGATCAATAAATTAATTTTATTTGGGACCATCTATGGTCGAAGTGCCGAACAACAGCAAGAAGCTATCAAAAGGTATGAAAATGTTACTACAGAATCTTTTGATATTCCTAAACAATTGAGCAGATGGTTTAATGAGGATTATCTAAAAAAAAATCCTCATGAGAGCCAATTGGTATCAACAATCTTAGAAAACAATGATCATCAAGAGTTCTTAAAATCATATAAATTATTCTCTCATTTTGAAGACAATATGATTTTGTTTAATCAAATTTCAGCTCCTACATTAATTGTAACTGGAGAGAATGAGGTGGGATCTACGCCTGAAATGTCGAAAAAGATTGGGGAAATAGTTAAAGATAGTAAAGTAGAGATCATTCCTGATGGAAAACATATGTGTGGCATGGAGTGCGCAGACAAGGTTAATCAAGTATTTGGAAACTTTTTAAATGGCAACTAATAATATTCAAAATTATCAAATGTTCATAGATGGTCAATGGACTGAAGCAGAAAATAATCAAAGATTCGAAAGTACTAATCCTGAGAACAATAAACCTTGGTCTTCATTTCCAGATGCAACAGTCAATGATGTCAATAATGCAGTTGCAGCCGCTAAAAATGCATTTAAGTCGTGGTCAGTAAGTGATGTAAAAATAAGAGCTCAATATCTTCGGGCAATAGGTGATCAGCTTAAGAATAACGCTAAGTATATTGGAAAAATAGAAACCATTGATAGTGGCAAACTATTGAAAGAAACAAAATTTCAAGCTGAATATATGAAAGATTATTTCTACTATTATGCAGAGCTCGCTGAGAAAATGGAAAATACAAAAATTATTTCTGACATAGATAAGCCTGATATGGAAGTTACCGAAGTAAGTGAACCAATAGGCGTTATTGCCTGTATCATTCCATGGAACTCACAAATGTTTTTAACAGCGACTAAAGTTGCACCTGCACTTGCTGCAGGGAATACAGTGGTGATAAAATCATCAGAACTTGCTCCAGCACCTTTAGCTGAATTTGTAAAATTAACAGAACAAGTAGAATTGCCAAAAGGCGTTATAAATCTAGTCAGTGGAGGAGCAGAAGTTGGAAAAAATTTAACATCCCATAAAGATATAGGCAAAGTGCTCTTTACAGGTGGAACCGAAACAGGATCTCATGTAATAAGAAATACAGCTGAAAATTTTGCACAGTTAACCCTTGAACTTGGAGGGAAATCGCCAGTTATTGTATTTGCAGACGCAGATATAGAGAATGCATTAAATAATATTACGACCGCTATCTTTTCTGGAAATGGCTGCAGTTGTATTGCTGGATCAGTATTGATTCTGCATGATAAAATTTATGAAGAATTTCTCCATCAATTAAAAAATAGAGCTGAGAGTATTAAATTGGGTTCCCCGCTTGAAGCTGAAACTCAAATGGGACCGTTAAATAATCTCAAACAAGTAGAGTTCATCGAAAAAAATATTGAGTTATCTATTAAACAAGGAGCTAAAATATTATGTGGTGGCAAGCGGCAAAATAGTTGTTACTTCCCCCCGACAATTATTGAATGTCCAGATAAATCAATCAATACAGCTAATACAGAACTTTTTGGACCAGTTCTCTCTGTGATTAGATTTAGTTCTGAGGAAGAAGCCATAAATATAGCAAACGATAATCGCTATGGCCTTTCATCAGGTGTATTCAGTGAAAATAAAGAAATATGTGAGAGAGTAAGTAAAAAGATTGAAGCTGGTATTTGTTTTACAAATTGTTATAGGTTTATTTCATATGCTGCAAGTTTTGGCGGTAGAAAAAATAGTGGCTATGGAAGAGAGAGCGGAGCTGAAGCAATAAGAGATATGCAATTAAGAAAAACTATCTGGACCTCAACTGCAAGAGTAACAGAAGACCCATTTAAAATAAGATAAGTACCTTTATTATGTCTAGTAAACTTGAACAAGATATCTCAAAACTTGATTATTTATTGAATCAAATAAAAGAACCAATCGTCTGTGTTAAATGTTCTGATGAATTAACTCAAGGCCTAACCGATGCAAAATCTATTCAAGATTATTCAAGAATCGATGTGGGTTTTACGAATCGAGGTCTTCAAATTTGGTGTCAAAGGCATCAGTTAAATATCTGTCATATTAATTTTGATGGAAAAAAACTAAGTGCAGATTTTAGATGTTTAGAAAAAAAATCATAATGGTAATTTTTTTAAGTTTTCCTTAGTTTTTTTATGAGCCAGATTGGATTAACAAGGTTAACTTTGTATTAACAAGATTCATCTCGTGTTAATATCTTTTCATAAATAAATGCTGACTTCTTTCAAGTTTTTATATTTATATAATAATAATGAACGAAACGCACAAAGAAAGATATGCAAGGAAACTTGAAGAGGCAAAAGCTACTTTAAAAACAGAGGTATTACTCGAAGTAGTCGATGAATTATACTCAGTCTATCAAGATACACTAGCTCTAACAAACGATTACGATAAAGCTAAGAAAATACATGAGATGGAACATAAACTGTGGAGACTTCTGCCCAGGCGTCTTCTTTGGAAGCCAAGACGGTGGCAAAAACAACAAAAATATATTTTAAATAAATTTCCAAAATGTCAAAAACCTGGATGTGAAAACAATTCAGAAGTAGTGCACCATAAAGATAAATATTATAAAGATCTTGGAAAAGACGTTATGGGTAAGAATTTAGAGGCCCTATGTAATGAATGTCATGACAAAAGACATCCTGAACATAGCACTAAAAAGTTAGATAATCGTATAATTGGATTTAAAAATTATGGATTTTGAAAATGGGATTGCTGAATTATTTATAGACTTTCGAACCTTTTCATTTGAAGATGCTATGCAATTATCTTTTCTAGAAGTTGAGAAATATCAAAAAAAAGGTTTTCTTCCATACGAATTTATCGAATTAAAAGGGATAAGTTGCTTTGTATCAGAAGAATCTAGTTTAAGTTGGTCATTAGTATGCACTCAATACACTAGATTCTTATATCATCAGTTTAAAACTTTAAATATGACAGAACACTAATGAAATATATTTTTTGGGATTTAGAGACATCAACATTGAACGCAGCTTATGGATCCATCGTTCAGGCAGCAGCTATATGCACGGATGAAGACTTCAATATCATTGACCAATTTGATTTAAGAGGTCGAATGAAGAGGGAATATCCTGTTCCTTCAGCAAAGGCTTTGTTAGTTAATGGTGTTTCCATTGATCAATTAAAGAATCATGAAAATTCAAACTTTAGTTTAATTGCTCAAATACAAAGTAAATTATTATCTTGGGGTGAGTGCCTTTTCATAGGATATAATTCAATTTCATTTGATGACATGCACCTAAGGCAATCTCTTTATCAATCAGCTTTACCACCTTACATCACAAATACGAATGGTAATAAAAGAGGTGATGCGATGAAACTTCTTCATTCTGCAGCAGCAGTTTATCCAAACGCTTTTGTGAGACCGCTTGATGATAATACTGGTAAAATTACTTTTAGATTAGAAAAATTTGCTGCAGCTAATGGCATAGAGCATTCAAAGGCTCATGACGCTCTATCAGATGTTGAAGCAACATTGGGTGTTTGTAAGCTTATAAAAGATCGATGCAACGATGTATGGGAAAGTTCATTAAAAACTGCATCAAAACAAGACCTCTATAAATATGTTGATCAAGAAAAAGTGTTTTGTGCGAGTAGGTTCTTTAGAGGAAAAGAATATACGCACGGCCTTGCCTACATTACCAAGGATCCTTCATATGAAAATCATGTTTACTGTTTTGATTTGTCAATCGACCCAGATTATGTTTTTGATTTAGATAGTGCAGAGCTTAAGAAAATGTTTAAGGGTAAGAATAAGTGTTTTCATATGATTAAAGCAAACGAACAGCCGATTTTATTAGATGAAGATTATCTCTTTAGGTCAGAAGATTATAAAGATCTTTCACCCGAAATCGTAAATGAGCGTATGAAAAAAATAAGAGGTAACAAAAATTTTATAGAAAAATTTACTAACCTTCTTTTAGACAAAGGTGAAGATAGAGAACTTACCCAGGACCAAACTGAAAAACCTGTTGAAGAGCAAATTTATAATGGTTTTCCTAGTTCAAAAGACAATTATTTGATGTCTGATTTTCATGCTGCTGAGTGGGATAAGAAGTATGAAATTGCCCAAAAAATAACTGATAATCGCTCAAAGGAATTTGCAAAAAGAGTAATCTATAATGAGAAACCTGAGTTTTTACCAGAACAAGAAGTTAAGAATCGCGATAAAATAATAGCTGAGAAAGTACTCTCAATGGACAAATGTTCATGGAATACAATTCCAGGAGCGATGAGTGAGATTGATGATCTAAGAGAAAGTGAAGATGAAATTGATACGGATCGTTTGGAAGAAATTGATACGTATATTCAAGAACTGGATACATATCATAGGGAAAAGTTAGATGGATAATTTAGCAGGTCTTATTCTATTTAGTTGTGGTTTAATCATTGGCGCAGCAATCACTTATTTTTTATTGCATCGGAAAAAATCAGATGATGACAATGATAAAAGTCTATCTGATGTAAAAGAAATGGTTAAAGACCTCAGTAACCAAATTTCTCTAAAAGAAGGAAAAGATGAAGAGCGCTATGAAATGATTAACAAGCTCACAGCAGCATTTACGGGAGGTTCAAAGAAGCAAGGAATTGCAGGAGAGATTTTATTATTGAATATTTTACAGAAGTCAGGTTTTAGAGAAGGTGTAGATTTTGAAGTACAGAAGAAATATGATGATGAAATTGATGGAGAGTTCAAAAAAAAATATCCAGATATTATTTTACATTTACCTGATGATAGAGATTTAGTTATTGACTCAAAAATATCACTGAGTGCATGGCAAGATTATTGTAATGCAGATGATGAAACTACTAAGATTGATGCACACAAAAGACATATTCAATCAATACGAACACATATTAAGAAGCTAAGTGAAGCAAATTATCAAAAAATTTATGAGATTAAAACACTTGATGCTGTGGTGATGTTCATGCCTTACGAAAGTGCTTTTGACTCAATGTTGGATAAAGTCGAAGAGGTAATTCTTGAAGCTAATAAATTTAAAATTATTTTAGCAAGCCCTTCAACATTGATCTCAGTACTGAAAATAATTGATAACATGTGGTCAATTAATGAGAGAAACAGGAATGCTGATTCTATTGCAAGCACTGCATTAGAAATTTATGCACAAGTTGAAAAAGTTTATTCTGCCTTCGAAAATGCTGGGCATGAACTTAATAAATCCATGGGTTCAATTGAGACAGCCAAATCAAGATTGAGGGATGGAAAGGGGAGCTTGGTATCCAGAGTTAAGAAAATGCTCAAATTAGGTGGTTTGAAACCAGATAAGGAAATTCCTGACTTTGAAGAAAATGAAGTTACAAAAATAAAAAAAATTAAATAAATTCAATAGTTTAATAACTTTTTTAGCGGCCTTTAACCTTGACTTTAGGCCTCTCCGTACTTACATTACAACCAACTTAAGAAAGGAATCACTATGGCTACGAAAAATATTACAGACGCAACTTTTGAGGAAGAGGTTTTAAAATCTGATAAGCCTGTTGTACTCGATTTTTGGGCGCCTTGGTGTGGTCCTTGTAAAATGATTGGTCCATCTTTAGAAGAAATCTCAGATGAAATGGCTGATAAGATTACTGTTGCTAAAGTTAACATTGATGAGAATCCAGAAACGCCAACTAAATATGGTGTAAGAGGAATCCCAACAATGCTTGTATTTAAAAATGGTGAAGCTGCAGCAACTAAAGTTGGAGCTGTATCAAAGACAGCTATTGTTGAATGGATTGAAGATTCAATCGCTTAATTAACTTCTAAAACTTTTCCAGCAAGATAAAGAGAACCGCAAATTAATATGCGCGTATTCTCATTTGCTTCATTAACACTTTTTATTGCTTCAGAAATTGAACTTGAAACTGCAACTTCAGCACATTGATCTTCAAGTTTATTTTTGAGTTCTTTTGCTGGAATTGCATTTTCCTCACTCGGAATCGTTATTGTTGTAATTGAGAAGCAATTGCTAAATTGTCTTATATAGGCTGCAGGATCTTTTGTATTAATCATTCCAATAATGATGCATAACTTTTTTTCTGGCAAATTCTTGAGTGTCTTATTCAAATTAAATGCAGCATCAACATTATGTGATCCATCTAAGTAAAGTTCATTTGATGGTTTCATTTTTTTACATAACTTACCGTCCACAATTTTTTGCATTCGGCCAGGGAAATAAATAGATTTATATTTTTGTTCTTTTAAGAATTCTCTTACTTCTATGTTTGGCAACTGAGATATTGCAGCAATTGCAAGCCCAATATTTTTCTTTTGAAATTCATTTTGATCATCAAAATTAGAAAATTCTAATGTACCTGTATTATCTTCATAAATGAGGGCGCCATTTTGTTCCGTTATGTTCCAGTGTATTCCATGAACAAAAACAGGAGCCCCATTATGCTCTGCTTGATTTATTAACATCTCTTTTGCTTCTGGGTAGGGTTGATACCCAATAATTACTGGAGTCTTTGGTTTTATAATACCAGATTTTTCAAATGCAATTTTCTCAATACTACTTCCCAGAAAATCCTGGTGATCATAAGATATTGAGGAAATTATTGAGATTAATGGGTCTATTACATTACTGCTATCAAGTCTTCCGCCAAGCCCTACCTCTAGCAGAGTATAATCAGTATGTGAATTTGATGCCGCCTCAAAAAATGCTCCAGAAGTACTTTCAAAAAATGTTATTTCTGAACCTTCATTTATATTTTTAATTTTGTTTAAAAGATCAAATAAGTCTTCATTTGTTATTTGTTTATCATTTAATTCAAAACGTTCATTAAATCTGACCAGATGAGGAGATATATAGGCATTAGTAGACTTATTATTGTACCTGAGTATTTCTTGAATAAATCTTAGTGTAGAGTATTTCCCGTTAGTACCTGCTATATGCAATATGTTGTTAATTTTGTTTTGTGGATTACCTAACTTATTTAAAAGTATTTTAATTCGATCTAAAGAGAGATCGATTTTCTTAGGGTGTAGTTTTAATAATTCTTCTAAAAGATTATCGATTTGAACATTAGAGATACTCAATTAAGCAACTCGTTTTAATAACAGTGAAATAATTTGAGATAATTTATCTTTTAAATCTTTTCTATGTACAACCTGATCTATAAATCCATGATCAAGCAAATATTCAGATCGCTGGAAACCATCAGGAAGAGTTTCACCTACAGTATTAGATATAACTCTGGGTCCAGCAAAACAAATTAGTGCATTCGGTTCAGCCAATGTAACAGATCCAAGAGATCCAAATGAAGCAGTCACACCACCACTTGTAGGATTAGTATTTACTACGATGTAAGGTAATTTAGCGTCCTTAACCATTTGACAAGCAATGGTTGTCTTTGGAAGAGATTGAAGTGAATGTTGATTTTCATCAACTCTTGCTCCACCTGAGCAGGTAAAAACAATTAATGGTGTATGATTTGTTACTGAATGCTCTGCAGCTTTTATCATAGCCTCTGCAGCGGAAGCCCCAACGGAGCCCCCCATGAAATGAAAATTCTGAGCGGCAATTGTTACATTCAAATTATCTATTTTGCCAAACCCGATCAAAAAGCAATCATCCATGTCTGTTTTAGAGCGAGCTTCATTGAACCTTTCTTTGTAAGTTTTGAGAGCTTTGAAATTTAATGGGTCACTAAAACCTGAGGGATATTTAATTTCCTCAAAAACTCCCCCATCAAAGAGACCTTTAAACCTAGTACGGGGATGAATTTGTAAATGCTCATCGCAATTGGGACATACAAATAATGTTGACTCCAGATCACTTGAATAAAGCATAGTTTGGCACTGTGGGCATTTAATCCAGGAATTCTCTGCGATATCTAGACTTTTCTTCTTACGTGGAAAAACTTTTGATATTGTTCTGGTAAGCCAATTCATGATTTCAATTTATTTGTAAGTTTTTTAACCATTGCACCAATATTGGTAGCTGGATTCTGTCCCTCTTTCACTGACTTAGATATTTCCCTGCATAAAGCAGAGCCTACAACACAAGCGTCAGTATCCTTAAAGTAAGCAATTGTTTCTTCAGTGATACCAAATCCAATAATGCATTTTTTCTCAGGCGCTATTGCCTTAATTAAATTAAACCTGTCCTTTATTTCACTTGGACTGACTTTTAATTTTTGCCCAGTGGTTGATAACATAGAAATATAATAAACAACATCATGAGCATCGTTCAAAATTAATTTTAACCTTTCCTCATTTGTTGTAGGACAAAGTAGTTGAATGAAATCTATATTATTGTTTTTACATTTAGCTGCAAAATTAAGGTTAAGAGGCCATGGCCAATCCACACAAATAATTCCTGCAACCTTGCTTTCCACACACTTGCTTAAAAAACTATCTTCACCGTATGACATTATTTTATTTTGATAAGTCATGACGATTACATTTGTATCAAACTCATCTCTTAATGTTTTAATTATATCAAATACGTCATCTGTTTTTATGCCATTAGAAAGAGCTCTGTATGTACCATCTTGAATTGCACCTCCATCACCAATATTCGCGCCGTGACCTAAACCACACTCAATAATATCAGCACCTGATTGGGCTATTTTCCTAAAAATTTCAAGAGAAGTCTCTTTGTTTGGATCACCGCCTACTGTATAAGTTAATAAAGCTGCATTACTTTGATGAAAAGCATTTAATAGCGGCGATCCAGTCATGTCTTATATCCTAAACGTTCAGCTATAATTCTTGAATCTTTTGCGGAGTCTCCGCAAGAGTCAACTACAATGATAGTATCCTTACTTAAAGATGGAGCAATTTTTATTGCTTCAGCAAAGGCATGAGAAGGCTCTAATGAAGGACTTACAAAACCTTCCATTCTGCTAACCAATTGAAAAGCATCAATCGCTTCTTCATCAGATGCCGATGTATACCTAGCCCTTGCAGTTTCTTTGAGAAAACAGTGCAGTGGAGAAACACCTGGATAGTCTAATCCCGCGCTAATAGATGCTGTTTCTTCAATCTCTCCCTGATTATCTTGAATTACATATTGTGTTGCCCCGTGAAGAACGCCTAAAGGGCAATTGTTAGTAAGAGGGGCTGCATGCATTGAAGACCCTTCAGGACCACCAGCTTCTACTCCAATTAATTCAACATTATCATAATCTATCCATTCATTCCAAAACCCGGCCGCAGAGGATCCTCCTCCAACACAGTTAATCAGTTTCATGTCTTTAGGGATTTCTCCAAACTCATCAATTACCTGTTTTTTCATTTCACGAGAAATTTGTGCAGTAGACCATGCACAAATTTTGACAAATATTGTTGGCCCAACCGTACTGCCAACGCACATGTGCGCATGCTCGTTTTCACTAGTCCACCATCTCATACATTCTGAAACAGCATCCACAAGTGTTTGAGATCCTGAGTCAACAGGTACAACTTCTGCACCATAACTTCTCATTGAAAACACATTAATGGATTGTCGCTCGATATCTTTTGAGCCCATAAATATTTTACATTTCAAATTGAATTTGGCAGCAGCCATACTCAACATCTTTCCTGCATAACCCGCACCTGTATCTCCACCGATATAGGTTTTTCCTAATCTTTTACAGATAAGACTATGAACAACAGCATTGTATGCCTTATGTGCACCACCAGTAGCTTTTGAAACAAGCTTGCAGTAAATTTGTGCTCCCCCAAGGTGATTAGTAAGGTTTTCCAGTCTTATGAAAGGAGTAGGAGCTCCTATAAAGTTTTTGAAATAAAAATCTCTTTCTGCAATGAAGATCTCGTCATTTCTAAGTTTCTCAAACTCTCTAGTTAATTCTTCAATGGGGTGATTTAAACTTTCCGCAATCTGATTTCCACCAAATTTTCCTCCCCAGTATCCATTTTCGTCATGCTGATCAATAAGTGGAATACCCTTTTGTAATTCGATCATATAATTTTTTTTGCTTTATCAATAAACTCAGTAATTAATTGTTTATCTTTTATACCCTCTGAATCCTCAACACCAGAACTAACATCAAAAAAACTAGTCTTTTTAAGATTTATTGCTGAGATTATATTGTCTCTATTAAGTCCACCTGAGAGAAAAAAGTTCTTAGATGTTGATAAATTCTCAATTATTTTCCAATCAAATCCATGTCCTGTTCCTCCTTGAACATTAGCTTGAGGAGGTGAATCAAGTAGGAAATATTCTACAACTGGTTCATACTTAATTAATTCATCTAAGTCTTCAGAGGAAGAAATTCCAAAGGCCTTAATAATCTTAAAATCATAATTTAATTTTATTCTTTTTACTATTTCAAGAGTTTCTTGGCCATGCAATTGAATATATTGAAATCCAATTCTCGATAAATCATCTAATAACTTATCATCTGGATTAACTGTAACTGCTACAGGTATAGTCAGATCTTTTATATCTGATAACATTTGCTCACAATTTTCCACTGTAATATTCCTGTGAGACTTTTCATAAAAAATAAATCCAATAAAGTTTGCTCCCGCATCAATTGCGTGCATCGCAATCTCTTTGTCTTTCACCCCACAAATTTTAATTTGAACATCACTCACGATATTTCTGAATAAATATTTTCAGCTGCTTTAGCGGGATCTTTAGCATTTGTAATTGGCCTACCTATAACTAAAATATCAGCACCAGCCTCAATAGCTTCCTTAGCTGAAAGTATTCTTTTTTGATCATTTGAATTATTTTCTTTACTTCTAATTCCCGGAGAAATTATCTGTAGGTTACTTCCATGAGTATTTTTTACTTCTGAAATTTCTAGAGGACTGCAAACAATTCCATCCATACCACAATTGACTGCAAGTTGAGTTAGTTGTTTCACATTCTCATTTACTGATTTTTCAATACCAATCTCTGAAATAAGCTTATCATTAAAGCTTGTCAGCATTGTTACACCGATCAATTTAGTTATACTATTAAGTTCGTTTCTTACGTTTACACATTCAGTAAGCATTTCCGAACCCCCTGAAAGATGCAAAGTAGTATATTTTGGTTCAAATTGTAAAATATTACTAAGTGCTTTTTTCACTGTATTGGGTATATCGTATAGTTTTAAATCTATGAAAATTGGAATTTCAAATTTTCTTATTTTTTCCAACCCTAAAAGACCACATGATGAGAAAAATTCTAAACCTAATTTAATCCCTCCTATATGGGGAGAAATTTGATCAACTAATGTTACTGCCTTATCAATCTCACTTATATCGACAGCACAAAAAATAGGATTATTAATCAAAACAAAATTATGGTTTAATCACCTTCTTCTTGTGAAACAGAGATATTATTTTTTGAATTTAATTTTAGTCTCAACTCTTTTCCAGTTTTAAATCTTGGAATAAATTTCTCATCTACTTGGACTGCTTCCCCAGTTCTTGGATTTCTTCCCGTTCTTTCTTTTCTATGTTGAACTGAAAATGCTCCAAAACCTCTTAACTCTACTCTTTTGCCCTCAGCTAAGGAATGAGTGATTTCATTAAATATTGTATTAACTATTCTTTCTACGTCTCTGACAAATAAATGAGGATTAGCTTCAGTAATGTTTTGTATAAGTTTGGATTTAATTAAGCTCATGCAATAATTATATGGTATTGAGTCTTATTGTAAATAATTGAATGTAAAGAATATTTAGTCTTCTTTTTTGTCTCTACCAAGTGCTTTTCCTAGGATAGCACCAAGGCTAGCTCCACTATCTTTTGAACCATACTTTTCCATAGCTTCGCGTTCTGTAGTTTCTTCCATTATACGGACGGATAAACTAATTTTGTAGCTTGCTTGATCTATATTTGTGATTGCGGCATCAAGCTTATCATTTTTTGCCCATCTTTCAGGACGTGCATCAGACTTTCGAAGTGCTAATTCATTTCTTTTAATAATAGATACTGGGCCTTTTTCTCCTACGCGTACTTTTAATCCAAAATCGCCTGTTTCTATTACATTACAGGTGACCACATCCCCTTTTGCTTTACCTTCTAATTCATCAAATGGATTGCCGTCAACTTCTCTAACAGAAAGAGATACTTTATCATTGTCATTAGTAATGATTTTTGCTTTAATTTTATCGCCTATCTTGTATTTTTTAATTTCCTCTTTGGGATCAATATCCCATGATAAATCTTTACTAAATATTGCACCATCTATTTCACCTTCAAGATTACAGAATATAATATTATCTTTAATGTTTGTAATATTCGTTTCAATTATACTCCCGATGGGATTAGAGTTATTGAATTTCTGCCAGGGATTAGGTGATAATTGTTTGATTCCAAGGCTTAATCTTCTTTTTTCATGGTCAATTTCTAATATCTGACAATCAACTGCTTGCGACCTAGCATAGAGATTTCCTGGTTTAGAATTTTGTCTCTGACTCCATGTCAGCATATCTTTATGACATAGTCCTTCAACTCCATTTTCAATTTCGATAAAAATTCCATAATCAGTAACATTGGTCACAACACCTTTTACTTTATCGTCAACATTAAATTTTTCCTTGACCTGAAGCCATGGATCATCTTCAAGTTGCTTCATTCCGACTGAAACACGATTTTTTTCTGGATCTACTTTTATAATTTTTACTTTTACCAGCTGGTCTATTTTAAGAACTTCTGATGGATGGCCTATTCTTTTATAAGTAATATCACTACTATGAAGTAATGAGTCATATCCTCCCAAGTCAACGAAAGCTCCGTAGTCTGTTATAGCCTTTATTTTGCCTTCAACTACATCCTCTAGCTTTAGCTGTAAGAAACGCTCCTCTCTGACTTCTTTGTGCATTTCTTCTAAAACAGCTCTGCGACTTACGACAATATTGTTTCTCTTTAAATCCATCTTTAGTATTTTAAACTTTTGTGGAATATCAAGTAAGTGACTTACATCTCTTACAGGCCTTGTATCAATTTGGCTACCGGGTAAAAAAGCTGTAACACCAATTTCACATGACAATCCTCCCTTAACTTTACCAGTAATTACCCCCTCAACCAACTCTCCCGCTTCAAAGGATTTCTCTATCTCAGCCCAGATTTCTTTTGATTTTGCTTTAGAGCGTGAAAGAATGCAATCGCCATTATGATTTTCAATTTTATCTAAATAAACATCAATTTCATCGCCAACCGAAAGTTCCTTTTGGTCTTTTCGAAATGCAAATTCACGTTTGGAAATCCTACCTTCAACTTTTGCCCCTATATCAACTATAACAGCATCATCTTCAATTTCTGAAATAGTTCCTTTAATTATAGTACCCTCTTTTAATTTTGCATCGCCAATCGACTCTGCGAGAATTGAATCAAACTCTGTAATTTGATTATTATCTATAGATTCCTGATTCATGTCGTTTTAGTTCTTCTTATTGTCGCCTTAATTGCATTAAAAGCCTGTTCTATATCAATATAAGTGGTATCTAGCAATACCGAATTTGCAGCTGGCATTAAAGGGGCAATTTTTCTTGTCACATCCTTTCGATCGCGCTCGTTTATTTCATTAAAAATCTTCTTATAGCTAACATTTTTGCCGTTTTTTCTGAGCTGCTCGTATCTTCTTTTGGCTCTTACTTCCGCCGATGCCCATAAAAAAAACTTAAAGTTTGCTCTAGGAAAGATAATTGTGCCAATATCTCTCCCCTCAATAATCGCAAATTTAGTTTTATTCCCATACTTTTTTGGAAAATTTCTTTGGAATGTTATTAACTTATTTCTTACTTGTTTTTCAGCTGATATTATTGAAGCCACATTATCTACTTCACTAGAGTAAAGTCCTGAAGACTTTAGATTATCTAAATCGATATAAGAAATACATTTTATAATTTCTTCAATATTACTAATATTGATTTTTTGTTTGATAATTTCTAATGCTAAGGCTCGGTATAACTTGCCACTAAACAATACTGGCGCTTCAAATTTTTTTGAGATTTTTTTAGCTAGTGTTGATTTTCCAACAGAGGCGGGACCATCAATTGCAATTATTATTGTCATTAATCCGTAGATAATTTTTTTAAATGTTTTCTGAAGTCAGGATAACTAATTGAGATACAGGACTCATCATCGATTGTAACTTTATTCTCATAAAGTAGACCTAAAATTATAAATGACATAGCAATTCTGTGATCACCATATGTTTTTATTTTCTTTTGTTTAATAATCTCTATTTTTTTTGATCCTTTGATAGATATATCGTCCTTTTTTGAAGTAACATTAAAGCCTATCTTAGATAAATTGTTGATTATACTCTTTATCCGATCACTTTCTTTATGCCTAAGTTCTGATAGTCCCCTCATAACTGT